>DATJNW010000058.1:0-55595 GCA_035507655.1 Bryobacteraceae bacterium
TACTTCCCACGACCAAGACGCTATCGCCTGGGTAGCGAGCTTTTTCGCTCCTCGGTACGCCTCAATGATTGGGCTGCGGGGGGGCTGCGGGGGACAGCCTGAGCAGCCACGCAGTGAAATTTGCATTTGGGGATACCCGCCTCCTCATTTTATGCGGATTTTGCCAATTCGGCCGATTTTTTCGATCCCCTTAACCACTTCCGCTGGAAGCGTCGCTCCATCTCTTCGACAAACGCGTTATCTCCGAACGGCCGCCCGGCGTAAGTGCACTTCCGGATGGCCTGCAATTGGCTTTGATTTTCCGGAGATCCATGTATTTCCGCCCAAGTCCGGGCGCCGCCTGCCCGCTCCCAGTAACTCATGTCCAGCACGTCGGATCCTTCTCGCCCCACAAATGCGCCGCCGCGCTCGACCAGCGATACTGCTCGGGCCGTTCGACCATCCCCGCGCGGCATGGGTTTGCTTCCACATACCTCAGCCCGATCTCCAGGTGCGCCGGCGACAGCGGGCAGGAATGGAATCGCGCCTGCCACAGGTGCCCGCACCGGCCCCGGCGAATATTCAGGGCCTGCGAATACCCCCCCTGCGCGCGGCCGAATAGTACGGCGAGTGAATCCTCGCGCTCCGGCACAACAATAAAGTGAACGTGATTCGTCATCAGGCAATAGGCGAGAATCCGCACCCCCGCTCCGGCAAGGTTCTGGCGAATGAGCTGTAGGTATAGCTTGCGGTCGGCGATCCCGAAGAAAACTTGCTGACGATCCGTCCCTCGCTGGGTGACGTGGTAAGCAATTCCTGGAGCCACGACTCTCGCGTTTCTTGGCATACAACGACTGTGCGATCGGAACGGCGAAATTCTCACTGGGACAGTCGTGGGTGCCCCAATTCTCGCGTGGCTGCTCAGGCTGTCCCTCGTTTCCCCGGTCGCTTTGGCGGCAGTAACCCGTATACGACCAGAGCCCACGGCGTGGGGACGTAGACTTTTCCGTTGACGACGGCAGGTACCGTGAACTTGACCGAACCCTCCAGCGCGTCGCGCGCGGCATTCTGATTGGAATCGTATAATTCGGTGGTCACATCGGCGGGGTTATACGCGCGCAGTGCGGGGCTCGCGTCGATGGTCCACAAAACGCCGTTCGAAACGCCGTTGGCCGAGATCGTCGGCACGCATCCGGGAAAAGGATAAGTGAAGGTGGAAATCGTGGGAATGCCAAGCGTCGCGTTGGCAACGGGAAATGCCCGCAGGAAGTCATTCGCGCCGCAAAAATAGACGGTCCCGTTGAAATAGGCAGCGTTGCCGTAAGCGGATCGCACCGCGCTCGGAATCGACTGCGGGATCTGGCTGTCGGAACCCTGCTGCCACTGCCCCAGATGGTCGCGATCGAGCAGGTACACCCGGCCCTCCTTGCCCGCTCCGACCAGCAGGTGCGGACGGGCCGGCGAGCCAGCCTCGTCGGGAAGCAGAACCACGCCCGACGAGCCCGTGTCTTCATCCTCCTCATCGAGGGCGCCGACGTTAAAGGGAGTGAAATAGTCGGCGAGCGCTAATCCCCGATTCGCCGAAAGCTTGAGATAGCTTTCGCCGAAATCCGCCCCTCCGGCAGCCGCATCGAATGTGCCGTTAGCCGACACCAGGTAAATATTGCCCTCAGAATCGACGGCGGGCGCTGCGCCGCCCATCCAGAAAGATCCCATGGCTCCGTTAGGCGTAGCGTTGAACATGGCCACTTGCCGCAAACTACCAGCGTCATAGCCCAAAAACCAGCCGTGATAGGTGTTGTTATCGCAATGCGACGCCATGCCGAAGTAGACCACACCGTTCAGCAGCAGCAAGCCAGTGCGTTGTTTGTAATTTTTCGGAATCAGCGTGTCGACGATGCCGCCGTCTCCGGTGCCCGGGCTCGACGCCTGGATGGTTACAGGACTGCCTGGTCTCTCCGCGCCGGTGGCGACATCGAGCGCGTGCAGGCGATGAAAATAGCTGCCGTTTTCCTTAGTCATCGCGACCACATAAATGGTGTTGCTGGCCGCGTCGATTACCGGAGTGCTGGTGATGCCGATCTCCGGCGAGATCTGAACCTCACAGTTGACGTCGGATGTGGGAACACTGGTGACGCCGTTTGCCGGATCGAGGAAACTCACCTGCCAGAGCAGTTGGGGCGAATCGGCATCGAAGGCATAAACGCTGTCGTGTTCGGTGGCGACGAAAACGACGTTGTGTGTGCCGCCAGCAATGCTCACGTCCGGCAGGTACAAAGGCTGGCCATAGATATAACCGTCCACGCCCACGGCGAACAGTTTTCCGAACCGTTTGGAGTTCACGTTTGCCGGGGTGAGAATCCTTTCCCGCGAATTGACGCCGGCGCGAGTTGTGTCGTACTGATACGTGAGTACGCTCACCTGAGCGACGAGCGGGGCGGCAATAATCAGGAAAAAGCGCACCAGCTTCCGCGACACGCTTCATGATACTTCAGAACACACGAAACCTGGCGCGGCGTCACGCGGATCGAAGACGACACGCGGGAGTTGCGAACGCTCAACGTCGTCTCAACGTCGTCTCGACCAATTTTTTCGCCGCTCTCGGAATCAAACCCGCGCTTGGGCGTATTTTCACGCCGCGCGACACGACCGGCGAGCATCCGAGAGCAGCACTATGCCTCCGATCCGTCGATCATCCGCCGCCAGATTCTTATTCAGCGCGCGAAGGAGAGGATGCCTGATCGGCGTGCCCCGAAAATTTTCGCGCGATCAAAAGTGCCAGCGACCACAACTTGTTCGAAGCGCGCGACAATCGCCGGCTCCCGGCGCGGCCTCGAAATCCGCAAACGCGCATTCCGTCGCTGACCGGCCGTCTTTATTTCGAATCCATGCCGAGGAAGCTGATCAGCCGGGGGTACGGCGTTTTCATCAAGGGCTCTAACGCCGCGGGATTTCCCTTCAAATAGCGGTCGAAAAACGCGACACTGTATTGAACGATGATCGCCTGATAGGTGGGGTTGAGGTCGGTCCAGGCGAAATGCGCGGCGCCGTTCAATTCGACGTAATATTTCGGCGCGCCCGACAGCTCGTAGGCTCCGCCCGGACGCCGCACCGTGGGCGTCATCCCGAGATCGAGCGTCCCGCCCTGATACATCACCGGAGCGTTCAGGTGCGCCAGGTCGCCGTTGCGGACATAAGGCTCGCAGTAAGGCGAGAGCGCCAGCACCGCTTTGACGCGCGAATCTTTCCAGGACGGCCAGGCGCCAGCCAAGCCGAGAACCGTGTACCCTCCGAGCGAGTGACCGGCCAGGCCGACGCGGCCGGCATCCACCGGAACGCCGTCGAAGGATCTGGCGGCGAGCACGGCATCCAACAGCGCGCCAATATCGGCGGCGCGATCACGATAGGTCGCGTCGCTCCAGGCGCCGTCTTCGATGAAGGATTCTTGCGGACGGGTGAAGCGGTGGCCCGCTGCTCCGCCGCACAGCGCGTCGTGATGATTCGGCGCGGCCACCAGATATCCGGCGTGGGCCAGCGCTTCGGTCAAAAACTTCGATTGCGTGGCACAGCCGGCATAGCCGTGCGAGAAAACCACCAGCGGGAAACCAGACGCAGGCGCGGGGCCGGCAGGTTTCCACAGCGTAACGTCGCGCCCGGCGATGCTGAACCGGGATTGCGCGCTTGTAGAAAGCGCGACCGACGCCAGGACGAGAAGGAACCGCATATTCTTTAACCGGGATTTCCACTTTTAGCCTCCCGGCTTCGGACAGTATATCGGAATTGCCTAGCGGGGTGCGGAAAAATGCCGTAAAACACGTTACGACTGCAATGTTCTGAACGTCTCTTCCGGCGGCTCGGGGGACAGCCTGAGCAGCCACGCATCGAAATTTGCATTTGGGGATACTCGCCTCCTCATTTTATGCGGATTTTGCCAATTCGGCTGATTTTTTCGATCCCCTTAACCACTTCCGCTGGAAGCGTCGCTCCATCTCTTCGACGAACGCGTTATCTCCGAACGGCCGCCCGGCGTAAGTGCACCTCCGGATGGCCTGCAATTGAGCGAGAAAAAAGTGCGGTCGCATGTGAAACTCCCTTCAAGGCACGGTGATGACGGCCGGAGCGGTTCCAGAAGGCGCCAGCCGGAACAAAACGATCGCTGGGGCAGATGTATATCCGGATATTACATTATTTGCGATCGAGCACTTGGCGCGGCGCAGCAGCAGGATGCGATCCGCAAGCTCCGCCGCGGCGTGACTCTCGCGCCACGTCCCGGACTTCGCGGCAAACGCTTCCAGGTGCGTGTAGAATGAAAAATCTACCCGATGCCGCGAACGCTGTCCTGTGCTCTTGTTGCCTTCGCCGTCCTCAGTGCCTGCAACCGGCCCGCGCCCGCCAACGTCGCCGCCACGGTGAACGGCCACGCCATCACTTACGCCGAGCTCGAAAAACAATATGAATCACAGTTCGCCACACCCGGCGAAGGCTCCAGCGACGATCAGAGCGAAATTCAGAAGCTGGAAGTGCTGCGCACCCTGATCGACGGCGAGATCATGTTGCAACGCGCCGAACGGGAGGGCCTGATGGCCACCGACGCCGACGTCGAGGCCAAATTCAACGAGCTCAAGGCGCCGTACACCCAGGAGGAATTTCAGAAACAGCTCAATGCCCGCAAAATGACGCCCGAGGATCTGCGCACCCAGCTGCGCCGCGATCTGAGCGTCGCCAAATTGTTCAACAAAGAGATCACCTCGCAGATCAGCATCACCGATAAAGACATCACCGATTTCTACGCAGCCAACAAAGCCAGCTTCAATCTGAGCGAACCGCAGATTCACCTGGCGCAGATTTTAGTCACGCCCACCGCCGATCCGAACGTGCGCAACCTCAAAAACGATAAGGCGCAGAACGACGATCAGGCCAAAAAGAAAATCGCCAATCTGTACGCGCGGCTCCAGCAGGGCGAGGATTTCGCGCAGCTCGCCCAGAATTATTCGGAAGACTCCAATTCCTCGCCCAACGGCGGCGACCTGGGATTTATCGCCGAATCGGCGCTCGAAAAGGCCAACGTCGATCTGCGTAAGGCGGTGATGGCGCTTCGTCCGGGCGAGATTACTCCGGTCGAGAAAACCGCGGAGGGGTATCGCATCCTGAAACTGCTGTCGCGCGAGCCCGCCGGCCAGCGCGACCTGACCGATCCCAAAGTGCAGCAGACCATCCGCGAAACGCTGATCAATCGCAAGGACCAGTTGCTCAAAGCGGCGTATTATGAGGTCGCGCGCAACGAGGCGAAAGTGGTGAATTACTTCGCCGAGCGCATCGTCGGGAACAAAGAAAAGAAGTAACCTGACCTTCAGCAGACCGTGATATTCTGGGCGCAATATGCGTCCTAAAATTCTACTTTCTTTGCTGGTGGCTCCGTTGAGCGCGTTCGCTCTGCCGATCCCGATCAACCAGATTGTGGTTTTCGGCGACAGCCTTTCCGATAACGGAAACGCCGCATATGAATTGGGCGGTCTCGCCCCCTTGAACTACGCCAACAACGCGTTCACCGATGGCCCGGCGACCAATCCGTCAACCGCCGGTCCGTTCGGATTATGGATCGATCAGTTCGCCGCCAACGCCGGCCTGTCCGATCCGGCGCCTTTTCTCGCCGTGCCGGGCGGAACCAACTACGCCGTCGCTTCGGCGCTGACCGGAACCGCCAATCCGCAGGACATCGGCAATCAGGTGACGGATTTTCTGCTGGCCAACAGCGGATCGGCGCCGTCCGGCGATCTGTACGCGATCTGGGGCGGAGCGAACGATATTCTGGACGGCGACAACCCGATCACCGCGGCCACCAATCTTTACGATGACATTCTGGCGCTGGCCGGCGACGGCGCGAAATATTTTCTGTGGCTGAATCTCCCGCCGCTCGGCGATACGCCGCTGGTCGAAGCCGAGGGTTCCACCGCAATCACCGAAGCGAACGCTGCATCGGCCTTGTTCGACCAGACGTGGGCCACCGATCTTGGGCTGCTCAGCGGCGATGGAATCGAGGTCGTCGGCGTCAATGTCGCGGCGCTGTTCGGCCAGATCCTGGGCGATCCCGGCGCTTACGGATTCACCACGGTCAACAGCCCGGCGCAAGGACAATCGGGGAATCCGAACACTTATCTTTTTTGGGACGATGAGCATCCCACCACGGCCGGCGACGCTCTGGTCGCGGACCTGGCCTTGGCGGATTTGGACGCGGTGCCGGAGCCGTCGGCGCTGCTTCTGCTGCTGAGTGGCGCGGGCGCGCTATGGATGTTGCGCCGCGCAAAAGGAGGGTTACTGTGAAACCGATTCTGTTCCTTGTGGCCGGCTCGCTCGCCTTCGGGCAGGCGCCGGCGCCGGAGATTTCTTTCGATTCTGCGCCCAATTATTTCAAATTGCCACCCGATCTGTATCTGGGTGAAGCGTCCGGCGTGGCGGTGAACTCGAAAGGACATATTTTCATTTTTTCGCGCGGCAATTCGACCGGTCCGGCCTATGGCGCGACCGCGGCGCAGCTTCTCGAATTCTCGCCGGACGGAAAATATCTGCGCGAGATCGGACACAATCTGTACGCGTGGAGTTTCGCTCACGCGGTGCGGGTCGATCCGGAAGATAACATCTGGGCCGTTGATAAAGGCTCGGATATGATCATCGAGTTCAATCCGGAAGGCCGCGTGAAGATGGTTTTCGGACGCAAAAAAGAAGCTTCGGATGAAGGCGCCACCGCCTGGACCCACGTCACCCCGCGCCGTCCCGCCATCGACGGCGAATTTCGCCAGCCGACCGACGTGACCTGGGACCCGGCGGGCGATATTTTCATCAGCGACGGTTACATCAACTCACGCGTCGCGAAATTCGATAAGAACGGCCGCTGGGTGAAGCAATGGGGAACCTTCGGCAAGGAACCGGGCCAGTTCAACACACCGCATTCCATCGCCGCCGACGCCAAGGGAAATATTTACGTCGCCGACCGCGGGAACAGCCGTATTCAGGTGTTCACTCCGAATGGAGACTTCGAACGTGAGATCCGCATCCGCGTGCCGGTGCCGCCCGACGTAGTTCCGTGGATGGGTCCCAAGCCGCCGGCGGATGCGGTGGGAACGCAAGGTCCGGGCGCGCCGTGGGCGATCTGCATCACTCCGGGTCCGACGCAGTACTTATATAGTGCGGACGCGTATCCGGGGCGGATTTATAAAATGACGCTCGACGGAAAGGTGCTCGGCGTTCTGGGAACCTCCGGACGGCAGTTGAAAGAGTTCGGCTGGATTCATGAGATGGCTTGCCCGTCGGAGAATACGCTGTTTGTCGCGGAGATTCTCAACTGGCGGGTGCAGAAGTTAACTCTGCACCCCAGCCGGACTGAGTCGACGCCGACGGCAAACCGCTGAGCCTCGCCTCAAGCTACCAGCGTCTGCCGAATCGCGGTCCGAAGAAGAATCCGCCATAGAAGCCTGGCCCCCAATAATAGGGATACGGATACGCGTACGGGTAATAAGGATAGTATCCCGGACCATAGAAATAACCCGGCGCGACCGGCGGAGGAGGATAACCCGGACCGCGCGTCATCATTCGCGGCGGCGGAGCCTGTTGATAATCGCCCGGCTCAACCGGCCGGAAGGTCTGCGGCGCGGCGGTAGTGGAAATGGTCACCGGCTGTTCGATGCGGAACGTCAGCACCGATTCCGGCGGAATGATCGAAGGATAACCGTGCGACAACAGTACGCCGAGCGTCGCCGCGACGAACCCCGCGCCCGCGCCCCACGCCGCTCCGGTGCCCCACGCCGCGGCCGCGCCCACCCCGGCGCCCAAAGCCGTGGTCCCGGCAATCGCCGCCGCGTTCCGGCCCGCGGCCGATGGACTCTGCCGGTTGATCAACGCCGTCTGCACCGGAACCTGCTGGCCGCCGGACAAGGGAATATCGGTCAGTTGAACGCCCAACCGGGAAACGCTGCCGGCGTGACCTTTTTTCACCTCGGAAACGCGCCCGCCGAGCGTCTGCCCGCGTTCGGCGATTACCCAGCCATCGACCATGATCGGCCGGACCAGCGTCGCCGCGAAAGCATCGCCGACATGGTTCCTGTCCGAACGGAGCAACTGATCGACCCGCACGGTGACATAAGTTCCCGCCTTCAGGATTAACTGTGGAGGAAGGGTTGCCGGAGGCTGCGCGTTGCTCGGGGCCGGAGCCGGCGGCTGCCCGGTCGGAGCGATGTTGTTGTTATCGCCGATCGGCTTCCATCCGTTGTTATCGGCAGGCGGCTGCGCCTGCTGCGGAGCCGGTGGAGGGCCCGGTTGCACGGGTGGCGTTTGCGCAAATCCCAGGGCCGAAAAAGCGGACAAGCCGGCCAACAGGAGGCCGTATGGAATTACTTGAAACCTCTTCATATGATCCTCGACAAAAGCCAGGAAGCATGTGTTTCGCCAAATGTAACTTTTTGAAAAAAAAGGTGTACCAGGCGTCGTATTCTGGTCGAAATGCACCGGCTGGTGGTTTTGAGCCAATCAGTGCCGGGACTTTTCGAAAATCATGGAGCGTTAAAGCCCCTCCGGTAATGGCGGGAGTAGCGGACGAGTTATCAGACACTTCAATTCTCGAAGCGCCGAGGTCTTATCGCGATACTACTTTTTCTCTTTCTTGCGCCGTTCCGCCCAGAAAGCTTTCATGCGCTCGGAATGCGCTTTCTTCTGCGCGGCGGACATCGGTTTCCGGCGGCGGCCGGCGGCAGCAGCGGGGGCCGCGCGGTGGGAGGTTTGAGCGGGACGCGCAACGCGCCTGTTTCCGCCCTGCAACGCCTCAATGGCGCGGTTCAGACGATCGCGTTCGGCGACTAACATGGAAACAATGTGATCTATAGGCATCAGTAGCTCGATCGTATCACTTCACTGGAGTGAGTCGCAACATCTTGTTATATACCGATGTCCTCATTCCACAGATCCGGATGAGTTCTAATGAATGACTTCATCAGTTCCACACACTCCGGGTCATCTTTCACTTCTAACTCAATTTCCTGCGCGCGCAGATACTCTTCGGCTCCCAGATAGGTTCGATTTTCGCCGATCACCACGCGTGGAATCCGGTACAGCACAATCGCTCCGCTACACATCGGGCAGGGCGATAAAGTCGTATACATGGTGCAGCGCCGGTAAATCGACGCCGGCAAGCGTCCGGCGTTGCGCAGACAATTCATTTCTCCGTGATCGATGGGGCTGCCGGTCTGCACCCGGCAGTTATGGCCTCGGCCGATAATTTCGCCGTCATGGACCAATACCGCGCCGATCGGAATGCCGCCTTCATCGAGACTCTTGCGAGCCTGTTCGATTGCCGCCGCGAGATAGCGGTCCATACCTGGATTCTCCCAAATCCGGGCAGGGAGGTTTAAACTCCGCCATGACTCGCAACCCGCCAGGCATAATCGCCGCTTCATGTTACGCTTCCAATATGCGATTTTTCCTTCCTTTAATTCTGGCGTGCGCGCTCCAGGCGCAGGACGCGGCTCGCCTGGCGCAGGAGCCGGCCATCAAAGCCGCCTTCGCCGCCATCGAAAAAAATGAGCCGCACTTCATCGAGGAACAGATCCGCATCTGCGAAATTCCCGCGCCGCCGTTTCACGAAGAGGCTCGCGGCAAGGAACTGGAGCGTCTGTTCAAGGAAGCCGGCCTGCACGACGTGCGCATCGATAAAGCCGGCAACGTGATCGGCGTGCGTCCGGGCGCGTCGGCGCATCCCAATCTGTTATTGCAGGCGCATCTCGATACTGTCTTTCCCCCGGAAACCAACGTCAACGTGACGCGCCAGGGCACCATTCTCAAAGGCCCCGGCATTGGCGACGATTGCCGCGGACTGGTGACCGTGCTAGGCGTGATTCGCGCGCTCGACGAAGCGCATGTTCAGACTCCGGGCACCATCACCTTCGCGGCCGACACCGGCGAAGAAGGTCTGGGCGATCTGCGCGGGACCAAGGAACTGTTCAACAACACGCTCAAAGGCCAGGTCGATAAATTCATCTCCATCGACGGCCTGGGCCTGGGCATCACCAGCGTCGGCGTAGGCAGCTATCGTTATCGCGTCGAGTTCAAAGGTCCCGGCGGACACAGCTACGGCGCTTTCGGGATGGCCAATCCGATTCAGGCGATGGGCCGGGCCATTGCCAAAATCGATAATTTCGAAGTGCCGAAAAATCCCAAGACCACGTTTAACGTCGGCCGCGTCGGCGGAGGCACTTCGGTGAACGCGATCCCGTTTGAATGCTGGATGGAAGTGGATATGCGCTCGGCCGACAAAAATTCGCTGGAAGCGCTGAACGGCAAATTCAAGGCCGCGGTCCAGGAAGCGGTCGAAGAGGAAAACAAACGTTGGCCGGGACACGGAACCGTCACCGCGTCGCCGGAGCTGGTGGGATTGCGGCCCGCCGGCGTCACTCCGCCCGATTCGGCCATCGTGCTCACCGCGATCGCCGTCACCAAAATTTTCAACGGCGACGTCCGCACCCGTGAAGGCTCGACCGACGCCAATGTTCCCATGAACCTCGGCATCCCCGCCATCACCATCGGAGGAGGCGGCTACGGCAGCGGTGCGCACTCGCTGGCCGAGCAGTTCGAT
Organism: Bryobacteraceae bacterium; assembly: GCA_035507655.1. Classification (GTDB taxonomy): domain Bacteria; phylum Acidobacteriota; class Terriglobia; order Bryobacterales; family Bryobacteraceae; genus Palsa-187. Next base: position 10,598 of record DATJNW010000058.1, read on the forward strand.
ACCCGGGATTCCTATCAGGGCACCCAGCGCGCTCTGCTGCTGGCCGTCGCGCTGGCGCGGTGATGGCGGGCGTCACGCGCTGCCTCGCCGAATTCTTAGCCGCGGCGAAACACCTGCCGGAGGAAACCGTCGAACACGCGCGCCGTGCGGTTCTCGACTGGCTGGGCTCCGCGCTCGCCGGATCGATCGAGCCGCCCGCGCGCATGGCTCAGCGCGTCGCCGCGAGTTTCGGCGAAGCGAACCAGGCCACCATTTTTTCAGCGCGCCGTGCGAGCGCCGCGGCCGCTGCTTTCGCCAACGGCGTCGCTTCGCACATCCTCGAATTCGACGACGTGCATAAAGGATCCACCCTGCACGCCGGCGCCGCGGTGATACCCGCCGCGCTCGCCGTGGCCGAACGCGAACATTCCAGCGGCCGCGAATTTCTGCTGGCCGTCGCGCTCGGTTATGAAGCCGCGCTGCGCGTCGGCGAAGCGGTGAATCCGAGTCATTATTATTACTGGCACCCGACCGGAACCGCCGCAACTTTCGGCGCAGCCGCCGCGGCCGGAGCGCTGCTGAAGCTCGACGCCGGTCAGATGCAGAACGCGCTCGGCAGCGCGGGAACGCAAGCCGCCGGACTGTGGGAGTTCAACGCCGATGGCGCGATGAGCAAGCATCTTCATCCAGGCAAGGCCGCGCTCAACGGAATTCTGGCCGCCGATCTGGTCCGCGAAGGTTTCACCGGGGCTTCGCGCATTCTCGAAGGCGAGCGCGGTTTTTTCCGCGCGATGAGCCAGTCGCACGACGGCACCCGCATCACCGGCGGCCTCGGCGAGCACTGGAAAATCGCCGAGAATTGCTACAAATTACATTCCTGCTGCGGGCACACGCATACCGCGATCGATGTCGCGCTGGAGCTTCGCCCGTTCCACGAAATCGCCGCGATCGAGATTGAAACCTACGGGCCTGGATTCGAAATCGTCAAGGAAATGCACCCGCGCACGCCGTATCAGGCGAAATTCAGCCTGGCCTATTGCGTGGCGGCGGCGCTGGCGGAAGGCCGCGTGGGCCTGGAACAATTTTCCGAAGAACGTTTCGGCGCCGATGGCGTGCGCGATGCAAAAATTGCCGCGCTGCTCGATGGAACGTGCGTCACCGTTGCTCCGGATCTGACCGCGAAATATCCGGCGGCCTGGCCCGCGCGCATTTCGATCAAACTGACGAACGGATCCACGCTTCGCGGCGCGTCCGATTTCCCGCGCGGCAATCCTGAAAATCCGGTTTCGACGGAAGTCCTCGAAGAAAAATTCGCCGCGCTGGTCACTCCGCGATTTGGCTCGCCAATCGCGGAGCGCGCGATTCGCATTTGCCGTTCCATCGAAAACGCGCCGGACGCGGCAGAGCTGTTTTCAGCACTCTGAATTCGCGACATGGTTTGTGGGGCAGGCTCCCAGCCTGCGGCGGGCTCTAAGCCCGCCCGGCCGGCCGCCCGTAAATTATTCCTACCGCGTGCGACCAGGGCCGTGGACAGAGCGGTCGGCATTGATATCGTTGACGCAACCTTGAGCAACCCTGGTCAGTATGGGTGCGTGGCGCACGCACTCCTGCGTACCGCGTCGGCGCTCTTGCCGACGCTGGCTCCGCCCGATCAGTCATGCGTCGAGAAGAGTCTCGACGCGGCACGCAGAAGTGCGCGCGCCACCAGCGGACCGAAGCAGCTGGTTGGATCAAGTATATTAGCGCCGAGCGGTCTGTCCCCTAAGCCCGCCTGGTCGGCAGGCGGGCGCCGCGCCCGCGGCAGGCCGAGGGCCTGCCCCACCAACCCGACTCACTACATTTCTGCTATCTTGACCCCACCATGAGCCGACATTACGAAGATTTCTCGCCTGGCCTGCTGATCCGCCACGCCATCGGACGCACCATCAGCACCGCCGATAATGCCTGGTTCACGCTGGTCACCGTGAACACCAACCCCATTCATTTCGACGCGCATTACTCCGCGCAAACCGAGTTCGGACGCCCGCTGGTCAACTCCTGCTTCACGCTCGCGCTGGTCACCGGGCTCACCGTCGCCGACATCTCGCAAAACGCGGTAAACCTGGGATGGGACGAAGTGCGCATGCCCGCTCCCGTGTTTGAAGGCGACACCATTTACGCGCAGACGGAAATTCTGAGCTGCCGTGAATCGAAATCGCGCCCGCACATGGGCATCGTCGAAATCAAAACCACCGGCTTCAATCAGAACGGCACGGTGATCATGGAATTTCGCCGCACCATTCTGGTGTACAAGCGCGGACATTCGCCGCAGCATCCGACTCCCCAAATCAAGAAATGACGGAGAAACGAAAATGACCGCTCTCGAAATTCCGCGTCTCGATCGCGCGCCGAAAACCGCACGGACGTTTAAAATTCACACTCCCATCGACGGCAGCGCCTTCGCCGAAGCGCCCGATTGCGGCGCGGAAGAAGCGCGCGCCGCCGCCCATCGCGCCGCCGCGGCCTTCGAATCCTGGAAACGAACCACCGCTTACGAACGCGCCGCGATCCTGAAACGCTGGCACGCGCTGATGCTCCAGAACGAGCCGGAAATGGTTCGCCTGATGGCCCTGGAGATGGGCAAACCCGTCAGCGAAGGCCTGGGCGAATTGAAGTACGCCGAAAGTTTTGTCGAATGGTACGCCGAAGAAGCCAAGCGCGTCTACGGCGACACCATTCCCAGCCAATTCGCGCACAAACGAATCCTGGTCGCGCGGCAGCCCGCCGGCGTGGTCTACGCGATCACGCCGTGGAATTTTCCGTACGCCGTGGTGACGCGGAAAATCGCGCCCGCGCTGGCCGCCGGCTGCACCGTGATCCTCAAACCCGCCGAGCAGACGCCGCTCTCCGCGCTCTATCTCGCCGCGCTGTGGCGGGAAGCGGGCGCGCCGGCGGATACGCTGCAGGTTTTAACCGCGCTCGATCCCGTGCCCGTTTCCGAAGTTCTGCTGGACGATCCGCGCGTGCGGATTCTGAGCTTCACCGGGTCGACCGCGGTCGGCATGCAGCTTTATGCGCGCTCCGCGGCCACGATGAAGCGGCTGGCGTTGGAGCTCGGCGGTCACGCGCCGTTTCTCATTTTCGCCGACGCCGATCTCGACGCCGCGGTGCGCGAAGTGGTCGCGGGCAAATTTCGCAACGCCGGCCAGACCTGTGTGTGCACCAATCGCATTTACGTCGATGAAAAAATCGCCGGCGAATTTACCGGCCGCCTGACCAGCGCCGTGGCCGCGCTGCGCGTCGGCGATCCGCTCGATCCGGCTACCCAGATCGGTCCGCTGGTCAACACCCAGGGACTCGAAAAAGTCCAGCGGCACATCCACGACGCCCTCGAGAAAGGCGCTCGCGTGGTGGTTGGCGGAACTTCGCGCGGCCTGTATTTCGATCCCACCGTGATCGAACGCATCGATTCGAACATGCTGATGATGCGCGAAGAGACCTTCGGGCCGGTCGCGCCGGTGCTGCCATTCCATGACGAAGCCGAAGCCGTGCGCGTGGCCAACGATACCTCCTACGGCCTCGCGTCGTATTTATGGACCCGCGATCTCGGCCGCGCGCTGCGCGTCAGCGAAGCGCTCGACTACGGGATCGTGGGAGTGAACGATGGCGTGCCGTCGACGGCGCAGGCCCCCTTTGGCGGCAGAAAATTTTCCGGCATCGGACGCGAGGGCGGGCGCTGGGGTATCGAAGAATTTCTGGACGTGAAGCACATCTCGTTGGCGTTGCCGAATTCGCGGCAGAGTTGATCCGCTGAAAACGCGCAAAGATCCAGCCTGCGCGGTTCCCGACACGCAAGCCTGGCGGCTTACGCCACTTGCGCGGCGTGCGTATCGCCCGTCCCTTATTTCGGACTCACCGGAGTCGACGCGCCTACCGAATTGATCAGCGTCACCGTCACCGCGACCACGTCGTTGGAATTGCCCGTCACCGAAAACGGAACGGTCAAGGTGAACTCGCCGCCGGTCGCCCAGGAAGTGGTCGAGGCGAACCACGGCTGAAATCCTCCGGTCCCGCCGGAAATAGCGAACGAGCTGACCGGAACCGTAATGGTGTTGTTGGTCACCGGCGGCGTGCCGGTCTGATTGATGGTGGCGTTGCTCGACGGCGCGAAATCGAAAACCGCGCTGTTCACGTCGCGCGACGAGGAGAATCCGGTCACCACCACGGTCACCACGCCGGGCGTGTCCGTGAACGAGACGTTCGAAATGAACGGAACCGTCGGGTTGGTCGTAAAACTCTCGGTGGCCGCCGCGGCGACCCCCGTTGGCGCGGTGATCGCGGCGGTCAGCGTGGTGGTTCCGGCCACCGTTCCGGTAGTCAGCGTGACGCTCGATGCGCCGCTGAAGCTGGCCTGCGTCGATCCGGCCGGAATGGTGAAATTCACCGTCGTTCCACCGGTCGAGAATTGAATGGTCTGGTCCGTTCCGCCCACCGAGGACGCAAACGCCAGCGTGACCGTGCCGTCGATGGCGCTCGAATAGGCCGCCGACGCCGTGATCGTCATCGCCGGCTGTTGCAGGTAGCCGTTGGGAAAGGGAGACAGGTTAATCGTCAGCTTGGGCAGCGGTGCGGCGGCTCCCGCCGGATGCACGCTGCGTTTCGGCGCCAGCCCGCTGCGCGGCACCGCCAGGACCGCGCCGGCCGAGGCGTCGAATAGCTGTACCGGTCCAGTATTCGAAGTCGTCAGGCGAAAGACTTCGTTGCCGAGACCGAAAACTCCGCCGGGCCGGCACGGGCAGGCGAAAGTGGACACTGCGCCATTGGCCGCGCCGTTCACAACGTTGATCGAATCGATGGCGCCATTCTGATCCGCGTAAACGATTTTCTGATTATCGGAGGATACGGCGATGCCGGCCGGTGAAAACGTGCCCTGCTCGAGCACCGACGTAGCGCCGTTGCTGACGGAAAGCAGCTGCGTCGAGGTCGCCAGCGCCAGATTGGAACTGCCCGCGAAAAACGCCATCGCGCCGGCATCGCTGCCGCTATAAACCGGCTGCGGCGATCCGTCGCTGCCCCACACGTAGGCGCCGCTTGCAGACGCCGCCGCGAACCACTGGCCGTCATCGCTGACCGCCAGCGCCGTGGGAGCTGTAAAATTCCCCAAATTGATCTGCCGCATCGTGGGCGAGGCAGGCAGGCCCGACACAATTTCGACCTGCGCCGTTGCGGCATACCACAAGGCCGCCGCCGAGCCCGCCGGACTGATCACCATCTGATCCGGATCGAGCGGCGCATTGAGCGGAGTCGCCGAGACCCCCGGAACGATCAACAATACCTGCTGCGTGTCCGCCGCGGTCGCCAGAACATAATTCTGCGCCGGCGAAACCGCCATGCCGCCCAGCAGGCGCCCGGTGTTCACCGCGGGTCCGATGAACGCCGCGGCGGGAAGGCCCTTCATGGGCCGGATTTCGGTTCCTTCCGGAAGCCAGCCCACCAGCGGAGTGCTCACCTGCGCGGCCGCCGACGCCGCCAGCAACATTGCGAAACAAGCGGTCTTCATTCCTACGGCGCTCCGACCACCGGAATTCCCGGGGTAATCGTGAGATGGTTGGGATTGGTTCCTGAGGTGAGATTGTGCGCGGCCACCACCGCGCCGCCAATCAGGATGATCGAGACGCCCAGCAGCACCCAGGCTCGCGTCGAAACGCCCAACGTTCCGCCCGACGCCGGAGTGCCGGAAACATTGGTCTGGGTGATAATCGCGTTGGCGGTGTGACCCTGGTAGGAGGCGGTGACGTGAATCGTGTACGGCCCCAGCTGCTTGTTCAGCCGGATGCCCGCCGCGGTGGCGCGGCCCTGATGGTCGGTGGTGAGGGTCAGCATGTTGCTGCCGTTTTCGAAGGTTCCGCCCGGCCCCTGCGACGGCAGCGTGAACACCACCGCGGCGCCCTGCACCGGGTTGCGATTTTGATCCTGCACTTCCACCACGGGCTGGGTGCGAACTTTGCGATTGATATTGTGAATTTCATCCTGGCCGGAAAGGATCAGGACGCGAATCGAAGGTTCCTGCGCGTGCAGCAGATTGCTCACGAGCAGACAAACCAAAAATGCCGATGACGCCTTCATGTGTATCGATGAAACCCCAGTCTTGAAACTTGCGGTACAGGTGAGACGCGGCCTAACTGTTACGCGTTTCAAATGAGAGTCTACGTCAAACTGTACCATGCCGGACCACCCCCCTTTGGAGACGGATTCGTGCCTCGGCCGCGCCGGAGACTCTGCGATAGTAGCAAGAGAGATGCTTCGCTACGCCGCGGTGGATATCGGCAGCAACTCGACGAGAATGCTGGCCGCGGAAGTGATTCCCGGAGGGGCGCCGCAGGTTCTGGCCTCCGAGCGCGAGGTGACCCGCCTGGGCGCCAGTGTCTTTCACGACGGCCGCATCAGCGCCGAGGCCATGGAGGGCACGGTTCGCGTGCTCGTGCGCATGGCCGAACTGTACCGGCGCCTGCACGTGGTGGGGGTGCGCGCGGTGGCCACCAGCGCCGTGCGCGACGCTTCGAATCAGGCCGATTTCATCGCGCGCGCCTCGGCCGCCCTGGGCACGCAGGTCGAAATCATCACCGGACGCGAAGAGGCGCGCCTGATTCATCAGGGCGTCATGAGCCGCTGGCCGCAAAACGGAAAACGCGTGCTGATGGTCGATATCGGCGGAGGCAGCGCGGAAATTATCTCGAGCGACAACGGCACGCTGCTCGATGCGGTCTCCAAACCGCTGGGCGCGGTGCGCCTTCAGGAAATGTTTCTGCACGGCGACCCGCCGGCCGATCGCGAATTGCACCAGATGGCCGAGTTCGTCGACGCCAAGCTCGAAGCGGCCACCGCGCGCATGGGCCTGCGCTTCGACCGCGTGATCGCCACTTCGGCAACCGCCGCGGCCGTGGTCTGCGCCGTGAATCGCCTGCCGCGCTCGCGCCGCGATCAGGCCGACCGGCGGCGCGCCTCGACCGCGCAAATCCGCAAACTGCATCACAAGCTCTCTTCTCTCGATCTCGCCGGCCGCCGCAAGGTCGCCGGCATCGGCCCGCGCCGCGCCGAAATTATCGTCGCCGGAACCGGAGCTTTGCTGCGCATTCTCGAACGTTTTCACGCTCCCGGTTTGTATTACTCCGCCGCCGGCGTGCGCGATGGCATCATCGCCGACATGGCCGCCCGCGGCGTCGGCGGCGAGCTGGCTCGCCTGAGCCGCGATCAGCGGAAAGAAGTGGAGCGCATCGCCACGCGCTTCGGCGCCGACGTGAAACATGGCCGCCGGGTCGCCTCCTTCACGCAGTTTCTCTTCGCCCGGTTGCAAATCCTGCACCAGTTGCCGCTGAATTTCGGGCGCCTGCTCGAAGCCGCCGCCTACTTCAGCGAAACCGGCCATTACATCAATGATTCGGCGCATCACAAGCACGCTTATTACATCGTCTCGAACGTCGATTTTTCGGGATTCACCAATCGCGAGCGTGAATTTGCCGCCACATTGTGCCGCTATCACCGCAAGGCGATGCCGTCGCCTGCCCATCCGGAATTTCAATCGTTGAATCCCGACGACCGCCGTCCGCTGTTGCTGCTGATCCCGATTCTGCGCCTGGCCGACAACCTGGCGCGCGGCCTGGAGCAGGACGCCGTCGAAATCGTAAGCTGCGAAATTCAGCCGGCCCGAATTCTGGTCCGCCTGCGCGCCCCGCGCGAGCCGGATTTAGCCGAATGGGCCGCCTCGCGCGTGTCCGACGTTTTCGATGAAGTGTACGGCCGCGCGGTGGATGTAAATTACGAGAAATCGTGAGTTAAACTGAACTCGTGGTGAAGAGCCGCAGGCTTCAGATCCGGATCGAAGGCATTTCGGTCGACGTCGAACGGGATCGCCGCGCAAAGGTTTATGTCACCTATGTCCCGGCGCTCGGAAACATTTCTACCTTCGGCAAAACGCTCGAAGAAGCGATCGAGCAGACGCGCGACATGATCCTGACGCACATCGTCTCGCTGGACGACGACGGCCTTCCCTTGCCTTTTTCGAAGCCCGAAATCAAGCGTCTGCGGCGCGCGCTTCGCGTCCCGATTCTCGCGGAAACGGCGCGCGGCCCGCGGTCTCTGGAGAGGACGCGGTCCGGGCTCTCCGGCGCCGTGGCTTCTCACTGCTCAACAGCACCGGCTCCAGCCACCAGATGGTAGGAGTGCTGCGTACGCTGAAGCGGATTCTCCGGTCCCTTAAAATCGACGAAGATGATTTCTATAAGGCGCTCTAAGAAGTGTCACCCGCGCGCGAAATTGCTTTCCGGGTCCTTCAGCGCGTGGCCCAAGGCGGATTCGCTTCCGACCTGCTGCGCCGCGAATCCGCCGCGCCGCGCGATCTGGCGCTGGCGGAAACGATCGTGCTCGGTTCACTGCGAGTCCAGTCGCAGCTCGATTTTCTGATCGCGCATTTCTCCGGAAAATCCAAACTCGATGAAGCAGTCCGCATCGCGCTGCGCCTGGCGATGTACCAGCTTCGCTATCTCGATCGCATTCCCGCCCACGCCGCGGTCGCCGAAAGCGTGGAACTGGTGAAACGCGCGGGCCTTCGATCAGCCGCCGGATTCGTCAACGCGGTGCTGCGGAAAGTGAACCGCGATCCCGTCCAGTGGCCCGATCGCGCCACCGGGCTGAGCCTCCCGGCGTGGATGCTCGATCGTTGGGAAAAATTCTACGGCCGCGGCGCCGCGGAAAAAATCGCCCGCGCCGCGCTCGAGCAGCCGCAAGTTTACCTCAATGCCGAAACCGGACGCCGCCAGGATATCGGTGCGCAGGCGATCGTCCCGCTGCTCGCCATCGAACCGGGAATGACCGCCCTCGACCTGTGCGCCGCGCCCGGAAACAAGACCGCGCAGATGATCGCGGCCGGCGCCCGCGTCATCGCCTGCGATATTTCCCTCCGCCGCTTCGAAACCGTCCCCGGCCATCGCGTGGTGCTCGACGCAACCGCGCCGCTGCCCTTCGGCGTGAAATTCGATCGCATTCTGATCGACGCGCCGTGTTCCGGCACCGGAACGCTGGCGCATAATCCGGAAATCAAATGGCGTCTGAAGCCGGAAGATCTGCCCGTTTTTGCGGACCGGCAGCGAAAAATGCTCGCGCGCGCCCTGGAATATCTCGCGCCTGCGGGCCGTCTGGTTTATTCCACCTGCTCGCTCGAACGGGAAGAGAACGAAGATGTGGTCGCGGGCTTCCCTGTTATCGAAACACGAATCCGCCTGCCCGGCCGCGACCCCGGCGACGGCTTTTTCGCGGCAGTAACGTAGTGATACGCTGAAAAGCAGACTCCTGAAGCCGGCCATGATCGAAATTCTTCCCTCCATCCTCTCCGCCGACTTCGCCCGCCTGGGCGAGCAGATTGAAGCGCTCGAAGCCGCCGGCTGCCGCATGCTGCATCTCGACGTGATGGACGGCCACTTCGTCCCGAATCTGACCATCGGGCCGCCGGTAATCGAATCGCTGCGCAAAATCACGCGCATGACCTTCGACGTTCATCTGATGATCACCGACCCGGACCGCTACGCGCCCGCCTTCATTCAAGCCGGCGCCAATCATGTGCTGGTGCACCAGGAAGTCTGTCATCACCTGGACCGCACCTTGCACCTGATCCAGGAGGAAGGCGCGCGCGCCGGCGTGGTGATCAATCCCTCCACGCCGGTGGCCATGCTCGAAAACGTGTTGGACATCGTCGATTCGGTGCTCATCATGAGCGTCAACCCCGGCTTCGGAGGCCAGCGCTTCATCCCCAACGCCTTGAACAAGGTTCGCCGCCTGGCGTTCGAAAAAAGGGAACGCGGCTTGCAATTCCCGATCGAGATCGATGGCGGCATAACCACGGAAAACGTTGCCGAGGTGGTGCGCGCCGGTGTCCAGTGGATCGTGGCCGGGTCGTCGATTTTTCACACTGTGAATCCCCCGGCCGCTTTTCGCGAAATGCGGCGCGTGGCCGCCGACGCGGTTACAATTCGGGTATAGTCGTAAGATAACGGCCTAAGGTAACGAGCGCAAGGGAACAATAGAATGATTCGTAAACACCTCCCGGTCTGGGGGACTCCGCTGGCACTGATTCTTGTGGCGATGCTCCTGGCATCCTGCGGGTTTAAGCGCAAGGCCTATGAAGACCCCATCACCAAGAACACCCAGCAGCCCGATAAAATTCTGTTCGATAAATCGATCAATGATATCGAGCACGGCCGCTACGAAGAGGCCCGGCTGACGCTCAACACGCTGATTAATACCTACGATTCCAGCGAATATCTGGCGAAGGCCAAGCTGGCCATCGCCGATAGCTGGTTCCGCGAAGGCGGCGTCCATGGAATGGCCCAGGCGGAAGCCGAATATAAGGATTTCGAGCTGTTCTATCCGACCATGCCGGAAGCGGCCGAATCGCAGTACAAGATCTGCAACATCCATTACCTCGAAATGGAAATGCCGGACCGCGATCCCGACAATGCCTTGCGCGCCGAGCAGGAATGCCGCCAGTTGATCACCCAATATCCCAACTCCAAGTGGGTTCTCGAAGCCGAGCAGAAGCTGCGCGACATTCAGGAAGTGCTGGCCGAGGCCGAGTTCGACGCCGGCGATTTTTATCATCGCAAAGGCGCCAATGCCGCGGCCGCGAACCGCATGAAGGGGCTGGTGCAGGAATATCCGCTGTATAGCCACGCCGACGAGGCGCTGTGGGAAGAAGCCGATTCCTATAGCCGCATGGGTCCGCGCTTCCGCGCGAATGAAGGCGACGCACTGGCCGAAATCGTGCGCAATTATCCCTTGAGCCCGCTGGCCGAGCAGGCGCGGAAAAAGCTGCAATCGCTCGAATTGCCGGTTCCCGAAGCGGACCCGAAAGCGGTCGCGCGGATGAAGTACGACAAGGAGAATTATCACCGTCCGGGCATGATGCATCGCGCCACGGCATTCATCAGCGGCAAGCCGGACGTGAGCCATGCCGCGCAAACCGGCGAGCCCACCATGACCAATCCCACGCCGACCATTCCCGTCAGTGTGCCGCTTCCGGTGCAGGCCGGCGTGAACGAAGTGACGGTCGCTCCGGTGACCGATCCGACCGCGCTCGATAAATTGCCGGATGCCCGGTCGAATCCGGCGGGCTCGGGCGGCGCCTCCAGCCCAACCGGCGCTGCGGCGGGCACGCCCGCCAGCGGCGCCAAGGAAACTCCGGCCACGCCGTCAACGCCGGCTGCGGCCCCGGCGGCTGCGCCGGCCAGCCCTGCTCCCGCGGCCGATTCCAAGAGCAAGAAGAAGAAAAAGAAGAGCGACAAGAAGACCGACGCGAAATCGACCACTGCGCCGCAGGATAAATGAGCACCATCCTGCTGGCGGACGATAGTCCGCATGCCCAGCGCATGGGCGAACGGATCCTGCGGGAGGAAGGTTTTTCGGTGGCCAGCGTGACCGACGGCGAAACGGCGCTGGTGCGCATGAGCGACGTCGACCCCGACCTGGTGATCGCCGACGTTTTTCTTCCCGGCCGCAGCGGCTTCGAGATTTGCCGCGCCATTAAAGCTTCGAACCGGCACGTGCGCGTGGTTCTGACCGCGGGCCTGCTCGAAACCTTCGACGAAGAAGAAGCGCGGCGCGCCGGCTGCGACGCGATCCTCAAAAAGCCGTTTGAAGCCTCGCTGGTGATGGAAACCCTGCGCCCGCTGATTCGCGACGCGCAACTGGCGCGAGGGCTTTTCGCCGAGGTCCTGGCCGGTGCCCAGCCCATCGGTCCAGCAGCGCCGCCCGCGCCTGCGCCGCTGCCCGCTTCCGCCGCGGTTCCCGATCCGCAGCGCGTCGAAGCGGCCATCACCCTGGCGCTCGACGCCGCTCTGCCCGCGCTGGTGCGTGAAATTACGGAGAAAGTTTTGGTAGCATTAGGACACTAACGGGGAGTGGTAGTGGGGAGGCCCACCGCCCGCTCCGCTTCTGCCATATGCCCGACAACACCTTCGACATCATCTCCAAAATCGAATTGCCGGAAGTGAGCAATGCCGTGCAGCAGGCGCTCAAGGAGATCCAGCAGCGCTACGATTTGAAAAACTCGCACTCCCATATCGAATTGCAGGAAAAAGAAAACAAGCTGATTCTGGCCAGCCAGGACGAGTTCAAGCTGAAAGCGGTCATCGAGATTCTGGAACAGAAGCTGGTCAAGCGCAAGGTTCCGCTGAAGGGTCTCAGCTACGGCGCGATCACGCCCGCCGCCGGCTCCACCGTGCGCCAGGAGGTGACGCTTCAGCAAGGCATCCCGATTGAAAAAGCCCGCGAAATCGTGCGGGCGATTAAGGACAGCAAGAAAAAGGTGCAGGCTTCCATTCAGGGCGATTTCGTGCGCATTTCCGGCAAGGATCGCGATACGCTTCAGGAAGTGATCGCGCTGGTGCGCGGGACCGATTTCGGCATCGACATGCAGTTCACCAATTACCGGAGCAACTAGTCTCCGTTCCCAATGATTGGCGCCATCACTCATGAAATGGCGTGTGGGGCAGGCTGCTAGCCTGCGGCGGGCTCTAAGCCCGCCTGGCCGGGCTCAAGAACACGCGGGCCCCGCCCGCCCGCGGGAAGAATATCACTGATTTCGCAAAAGGGAGGCTAACTCGCTTTGCCGCGCCGCATCGAATCTCTGTTCATCCCGGGCCCCGCCGGACGTCTGGAAGCGCTGCTCGAAGAGCCGGAACAATCCGCGCCGCGCGAAGCCGCGCTGGTGTGTCATCCCCATCCGCAGCACGGCGGCACCATGCATAATAAGGTCGTCTACCGGGCGGCGCGCGGATTGCGGCGAGCCGGCGCGGCCGTGCTGCGCTTCAACTATCGCGGCGTCAATTTGAGCAAGGGCCATTACGATCACGGCGAAGGCGAGCTCGAAGACGCGCGCGCCTGCCTCGCCGTGCTGCGTTCGCGCTATCCCGGTCTGCCGTATACGCTGGCCGGTTTTTCTTTCGGCTCCCGAATCGCTCTGCGGCTGGGCTGCGCCGCGGCTGATCCGCCGCGGCGCGTGATCGCGCTCGGCTTCCCGACCATTTATCGCGACAATTCGTACTTAAACGGCTGCACCGTGCCGCGGATTTTCGTGCAAAGCACGCACGACCAGTTCGGCCCGGTCGCCGAGATCGAGCCAGCCGTCGCGGCGCTGCCGGAACCCAAAAAACTGGTGCTGATTGAGGCGCAGGATCATTTTTTCGCCGGTGCGCTGGACCGGCTGGAAGAAGAAATCTCGCAGCTGGCTTAGCGCAAGTGGCGTAAGCCGCCAGGCTTGCGCTCCGCGTGTACTGGTCAGCCCCCAAGAGCACAAGCCTGGCGGCTTATGCCACGGCAAACAGCAACACTGTTGTGGATACAGGTAAAACCCCGCGCCTCGCGTTTTTCGCGCAGCCGGTCAGACGCCAGCCAGGCGCAGTTCGCGCTCCAGGCGCCGGGTCGCGCGCAGGCTGATCATGTCGGCGACCTTACTCAACAGCCCCGGGACGTCTTCCGGCTTGATCAGGACCGACTCTCGGGTCGCCCCGGGTTTGCCGTTCTGATAGGTGGTGATCAGCGCCGTCGCGGGTTTGTAATCCATGATCCGCGCGTGCGCGATCACCTTACGGCCGGCTTGGGGCGATTCCATGTTCAGATCGGTCAGAACCAGCTCATACTCGCCGTCGTCCAGCTTGCCCACCGCCTCGGCCGCGCTGGCGGCCGAATCGACATTGTAGCCGCCCGCTTCGAGAACCGTTTTCAGCGTGAGCCGTGAAGCCGGATCGTCATCCACGAGAAGAACACGCGCCAGATCAAACTCGTGATTTCGTGTATGATTCATTCCTCTCGCCTGCCGGCCCCAAAAACGGCCAACCTAAGTTTAACCCAGGAACACCTAAATCCGACCCGCAGATTTGAGGAAATCATTCCCACCAGGTTAAGCCATTGAAAATATGCGGTTTAGCTCGAAAAAACCCGATCGAAGATGCGGTCTACATACCCCAGGTACCGATCCAGGGAAAACGCCTGTTGAATCTTCTCAAGACTCAGAAATTGCAGCACTTCCGGGTCATTTTCAACGGCGTTTCGAAAATCGCCCTCATTTTCCCAGGCCTGCATGGCATGACGCTGCACCAGCCGGTACGCCTGCTCGCGCAGCATGCCCGCCGCGGCTAAATCCAGCAAAAGCTGCCCGGAGAAGATCAGCCCGCGAGTACTATCCAGATTGCGGCGCATCCGCTCCGGATAAACCCGCATCCCTTCCACCAGCCAGCGCGATTTGGCCAGCATATAATCGACCAGAATCGCCGAATCGGGCAGGATCACCCGCTCCACCGAGGAGTGAGAAATGTCGCGCTCATGCCACAGCGCGATATTCTCAAACGCCGCCTGAACGTTGGACCGGACCACGCGCGCCAGGCCGCCGATCTGCTCGGCGGTGACCGGATTGCGCTTATGCGGCATCGCCGAGGAGCCTTTCTGGCCTTCACTGAAGGGTTCTTCCGCTTCGCGCACCTCGGTGCGCTGCAAGTGGCGAATTTCGAGCGAAATTTTTTCCAGCGTCGCCGCGATCAGCGCCAGCGCGGAGACCCACGCCGCGTGCCGGTCGCGCGCGATCACCTGGCTGGCGATGGCCGCCGGCTTCAACCCCAGGCGCTGGCAGATCTTTTCCTCGGCTTCCGGCCCGATGTGCCCGAAGGTTCCGACCGCGCCCGAAATTTTTCCCACGCGCAAATCCTCCGCCGCGGCTTTGAGGCGCGCCAGGTTGCGGGTCAGCTCGTCATACCACAGCGCGATTTTGAGGCCGAAGGTGATCGGTTCGGCGTGGACGCCGTGGGTGCGCCCGATCTGCGGGGTGTGCTGGAACTCGAAGGCGCGGCGCTGAAGCGACTGGCGCAGCGCTTCGGTTTCCTCCATCAGCCGTTGGGACGCCTGCTTCAACACCAGCGCCTGCGCGGTATCGACAATATCGTTCGAGGTGAGGCCATAATGCAGCCAGCGCGAGGCCGGCGCGGCTCCGGCCGCCGCCATTTTTTCGGCGACCGCGGTGGTGAAGGCGATCACGTCGTGCTTCACCTCGCGCTCGATTTCGTGGATGCGCGCGACATCGAAGGCAGCGTGCGCGCGCAGCGCCGCGGCCGCGTCTTGGGGAATTTCGCCCAGCCCGGCTAGAGCTTCGCTCGCGGCCAGCTCCACTTCAAGCCACTGCGCGAAGCGGTTTTCCTCAGAGAAGATGCGGCCCATTTCCGGGCGAGTGTAGCGGGAGATCATAAGAAGACAGAAGACAGGAGTCAGCAGCCTGCCTTCTAGTACACCACGCTTTCGGTGGCCCTCCGCGGATCGGCGATCAGCAGCCGGGTGAACAGCTCGCGGCCGGCTAAGGCCTCGGTGGCGCACTGCTCGACGATCGCCGGGTGATTATTGTGCTCGCTCAAATGGCCCAGAATGATGGTGGAGGTGCGGGTATCGAGACCGTCGCGAATGAACGAACAGGCGACTTCGTTCGAAAGATGGCCCATGCGTCCCATCACGCGCTGCTTCACCGGCCACGGATACGGCCCCACTTTCAACATATCCAGATCGTGATTCGATTCGAGCAGCAGAACATCGGAGCCGGCCAGATGCAGCCGGATCGAGCCGGGAAGATAACCGAGATCGGTGGCGATGGAAATTTTGACGCCTTCGGCGAAAAAGGAAAATCCGACCGGATCGGCGGCATCGTGCGGGATGGTGAAGCTGGAAATTTCAATATCGCCGATGGTGAATTTATCGCCGGAGGCGAACAGCTCGATCGGCGGAACCCGTTCTCCCCAGGCGATGGCCGGCGCGGTGAGGCGCGAAAGAAAGGTCGGGATCAAGCGCGCACCGTCGTTCAATTTGCCGGCGATCGCGCCAAGACCGGCCACGTGGTCGCCGTGCTCGTGAGTGATCAGAATGGCGTCGAGCGAGCGCCAGTCAACTCCTATGGCGCGCAGCCGCTCGAAGGTCTCGCGCCGGCTCAATCCGGCGTCGATGAGCAGACGAGTCCGCGAGGTCGCGACCACCGCGGAGTTCCCGGAGCTCGATGAGGCAAGAACCGAAAGCTGGACGATCGGAGATTCTCCCTTTCCTCAAATTATAGTTTGTATTTGCCGTCCTGGTGGGGAACGCGTCCTCCGCCCGGCGATCGAAGCCACCAGCCATAAGGAGCGTCCGCGGCGCAAGCTCCGCCAGTTCCGGCGTAGGTGTATTTTTTCGAGAGAGCGGCCCAATCGGCCGCCCGCCGCCGAAAAATGGATGCGGCGGCGATTTGGCGAAAATTCGTTTGGCGGGGCCTGGGACGCTCCCAGACGCGCGTTCCCGATTTTCGGTACCGGTGGTATCGGCAGGCATTTTTAAACGCGTCGATTTTGCCGATCTGAAGTCGCAAATAGTGATTCCGGGAGCGTTACCGAAAATTGCCGCCGAATCTTCACCGTCACGCCGGAACGGCCGCGCCGCGGCCCGAGCATCTACAATAAGGGGATGAAGGCGCGCGTTTACGTTTCGTTCAAATCGACGGTGCTCGATCCGCAGGGCCAGACCATTTGCCACGCGCTGAACGGACTGGGCCACAAATCGATCGCCGACGTGCGGCAGGGAAAATTTTTCGACATCGAGCTGGCGCCGGAAGCCCGGCGCGAGGACGCCGAGCGCGAGATGAACCAGATCGCCCAGGACGTACTGGCGAATCCGGTGATCGAAGAGTACCGGGTCGAGTTCTTAGAATAAATGGGGAGTTTCTAGAATAGATTTATGTGCGGAATTGTTGGCTACATCGGCCCGCGCAAAGCGGTGCCCATCATTCTGGACGGATTGAAGCGCCTGGAGTATCGCGGCTATGATTCGGCCGGAATCGCCGTGCTCGAAGACGGCGGCGCGCTTTCGGTGCGGCGCGCGCAGGGCAAACTGCGGAATCTCGAAGACGCGCTGCGCCTCAATCCCATTGAAGGGGACTACGGGATCGGCCATACGCGCTGGGCCACGCACGGCCGCCCCACCGAGGAAAACGCCCATCCGCACCGCGACTGCCACGGCGACATCGTGGTGGTGCACAACGGCATCGTCGAAAATTATCTGGCGCTGAAGCGCCAGCTGCAGGAGGAAGGCCATCGCTTCTGCACCGAAACCGATACGGAAGTGATCGCGCACCTGATCGAAAAACATTTTGACGGCAACCTGGAGAATGCCGTCCGCGACGCGGTGCGCGAATTGACGGGCGTGTTCGCGCTCAGCGTGATTTCGCGGCGCGATCCGCATAAAATCGTGGCGGCGCGGCAGGGTCCGCCGGTGGTGGTGGGGCTGGGCGACAAGGAATATTTCGTGGCGTCGGACGTTCCCGCGATTTTAAGCCACACCCGCGACATGTTTTTTCTGGCCGACGGCGACGTCGCGGTGCTGACCGCGGACGGCGTGCACCTGACCGACTTCAACGGCCGTCCGGTGAAGCGCCAGGTCTCCCACATCTTGTGGGATCCGATCATGGCCGAAAAGGGCGGCTACAAGCATTTCATGCTCAAGGAGATTTTTGAGCAGCCGCGCGCGGTGCGCGATACCACGCTCGGCCGCGTGGGCCAGGAATCGGGCCGGATTTTTTTGGACGAAATGGAGATTTCGTCGAAGCAGTTCAAGGAATTCCGGCAATTGCGAATTGTCGCCTGCGGCACCAGCTGGCACGCCGCGCTGGCCGGGAAATTCATGGTGGAGCGGCTGGCGCGCATGCCCGTCGAGGTCGATTACGGCAGCGAGTTCCGCTATCGCGACCCGATCGTCGGCAAAGACACGCTGACGGTGGTGATCTCGCAATCGGGCGAAACCGCGGACACGCTGGCCGCGCAGCGGGAGGCCAAACAGAAAGGATCGAAGACGCTGGCCATCTGCAACGTGGTCGGCTCCATGATCACGCGCGAAGCGGCGGGAACCATCATCACCCACGCGGGTCCGGAAATCGGCGTGGCGTCGACCAAGGCGTTCACCGGGCAGTTGACGGCGATGTTTTTGCTGGCCATGTATCTCGGCCAGGTGCGGGAAACGCTGAGCGCGGAGCAATCGCTCAAGCTGGTGGACCAGTTATTGCGCGTTCCGGCGCAGCTGGAGGAAATTCTGCGGCGCGATTCGATCTACGAAGATCTGACGAAGATTTTATTCCGCGCCACCGATTTTCTGTATCTCGGCCGCGGCGTGCATTTTCCGATCGCGCTTGAAGGCGCGCTGAAGCTGAAGGAAATTTCCTATATTCACGCCGAAGGCTATCCCGCCGGCGAAATGAAGCACGGGCCCAACGCGCTGATCGACGAGAATCTGCCGGCGGTGGTGCTGGCCACGCGCGATCCTTCCGACGAGCTGAGCCGCGTGCTGTATGAAAAGACGCTTTCAAATATTCAGGAAGTGAAGGCGCGCGAAGGCGTGGTGGTCGCGGTGGCGTGCGAGGGCGACGAGGAAGTGAAAAAAGTCGCCGATCATGTGATCCCGATCCCGGCCACGCACGATCTGCTGCTGCCGATTCTGGAAGTGGTGCCGCTGCAACTGCTCGCCTATCATATTGCCGTGCGGCGCGGCTGCGACGTCGATCAGCCGCGCAACCTGGCCAAGAGCGTCACGGTAGAGTGAGCGCACAGCTTGCGTCGTGCGCGATTCCATGACGCAGTTCACGCACGTTCTGCATCTCTCCACGCGCGGCAAGCGGCTGTATCCGTTCACGGCGGAAGTGGCGAAATGGGTCGCATCGTGCGGCGTCGAAACCGGACTGCTGACGCTGTTCTGCCAGCACACTTCAGCGTCGCTGCTGATTCAGGAGAACGCCGATCCGGACGTGATTTTGGACGTCGCCGATTACTTCGAGCGAATCGCGCCGGAGGACGATCCGCATTACCGGCACACCACGGAGGGTCCCGACGATATGCCCGCGCACCTTCGCGCGGCGCTGACGCAGACCTCGCTCACGATTCCGGTGATCGGCGGCAGAATGGCGCTAGGGACGTGGCAGGGGATTTATCTGTTCGAACACCGCTCGGCCGCGCATCGGCGCAGCGTGGTGCTGCATTTAGTGGCATAAGCCGCCAGGCTTGTGCTGCTCGCGGATTATCTCGCGCCGTCCGAAGCACAAGCCTGGCGGCTTATGCCACCAAACGCGCTCGACCAGCGATAGTCCTCGGGACGGGCCGCCAAGCCGGCCTTGACTGGGTTATTTTCAATGTAATTCGCAATACAGCGGAATTCATGTTCGTCGCGCACCCAATGATCGAAGGACTCGTGCTGCCAAAATTGCCCGCGGCGCCTGAGAATCCTGTTGGCTTCCCGTGCCGTGTACCCCTTGAGCGTTTTCATGATCGCGCCGAGATTCCCCGCGGCGTCGATCAGCACGTGCACGTGGTTCGGCATGACAACCCACGCAAACAGATCGTAGCGGCCGAGGCGAGCCACGCCATAAACAATCGAGTTCGCAACAACTTCGGCAATTTCAGCGCGCGCCATCCAGGTTGGACCCGCAGTCGCCGACTCGAGCATCCGGTCGTATTCAACAAAGGCGTGGCCACCCGATCCGCCCGGCCGCCAGCCGTATGGCATCGAACCGTAAAGACGGCAGGTGACGAACAGCAGCCTTCCTTGTGGTTGCCAGTGCGGAAGATCGCGCCGATAGTAGCCCACCGCATGGATAGTGCGCGATGGCGGCGTAAAATCTCAGCCGAGTGGCATAAGCCGCCAGGCTTGTGCTCTTCGCGGCTTATCTCGACCCGTCCGAAGCACAAGCCTGGCGGCTTATGCTGCTACTGGATCATTCTGCGATCGCGGCGCAGGATCGCGGGGACGTCCAGATCGTCGAACATCGGCTCCGGCGCGGGCGCCGCTGCGGCCATCGGCATCGGCGGATCTTCCTGCACCGGTTCGGGCGCGGGCGGCTCAACGTGCGGCGGCTCTTCCCAGGCCACCGGAGCAGCCGGAGCCGGCGCTTCCGCCGCCGCACGCGAGCCTTTACGCTCGATCGCCGGGAGATTTTCGCGCTGGAAACCGGTGGCGATCACGGTGATCTTCACTTCGTCCATCATCGCTTCGTTCAGCACCACGCCGAAATTGATCTGCACGTCGTCGTTCTGCGCGGCCTCGCGGATCAGCGTGCAGGCTTCGTTCACTTCGTGCAGGCCCAGGCGGCTCGATCCGGTGATGTTGATCAGCACGCCGCGCGCGCCGCGCACGCCGCCTTCTTCCATCAAGGGACAACTGATGGCGCGCTCGGCCGCGATCACCGCGGCGTTTTCGCCGCTGGCCGAGGCGGTGCCCATCATGGCATAACCCATGCCCAGCATGATGGAGCGAATGTCGGAAAAATCGCGATTGATCAGCCCCGGCGTGGTGATGATGTCGGAGATGCCCTGCACCGCCTGGCGCAAAACGTCGTCGGCGACGCGAAACGCCTCGAAGAAACTGGTGCCTTTCGGAACTAAATCCAATAGCTGATCGTTGGGAATGGTGATGACCGTGTCCACCACGCTCGCCAGCTCGGCGAGGCCGTGGTCGGCCTGCTTGCGGCGTTTCGGACCTTCGAAGGCGAACGGTTTGGTGACCACCGCGACGGTCAGCGCGCCCAATTCCTTGGCCAGCGATGCGACCACCGGCGCGGCTCCGGTGCCGGTCCCGCCGCCCAGGCCCGCGGTGACGAAAACCATATCCGCGCCTTCCAGCAGATCGATGATCTTGTCGGTATCTTCGAGCGCGGCCTGCCGGCCGACCGCCGGATCCGATCCCGCGCCGAGGCCGTTGGTGAGCTTGGAGCCGATGGCGTGCTGCGACGGCACCGGCGAAGCCGACAGCGCCTGCACATCGGTGTTGAGCACGCAAAATTCGACGCCGGTTAAGCCTTCATTCAACATCCGCGCCACCGCGTTCGATCCGCCGCCGCCGACTCCGAACACGCGAATCTTGGTTTGCGGCGCTGAATCGTCTTCGATCACGAATTTCAAACTGTCGAGTGCCATGCTAGGCTCCTTTCTTCGATCGCCGGCTCCAACGTGGAACCGCGGACGTCGCTCATCTCGCCACCCAGCCGATCAGGCCGGGGAGCTTCCTTTTGGGCGGTTGATGCAGCTTCAATTTGGCCGAATAAAGCGCCAGTCCGGCGGCGGTGGTCCACGCCGGCGTGTTCAATTCCTCCGGCCAGTTGCCGAATCCTTTGGCCAGCGCGTTGCCCGCCTGGCAGTTCAAAACACGCTCGGCCATATCGCACATGCCGTTTAGAAACGCGCCGCCGCCGCACAGAAAAATTCCTTCGAGCAGGTTGCGATCCATGCCCGCGCGCTGCAATTCGGCCCGGACGTAGAGAAAGATCTCTTCGGCGCGCGCTTCCAGGATTTCATTGAGCTCGCTGCGGCGCGCCTCGCGCGGCGGACGGCCTTCGGGCGAGGGCACTTCGATGAAGCTCGAATCGGAGGTGAGCCCCAACAACGCGCAGCCGTATTGTTGTTTTAAACATTCCGCGTCTTCGTAGGTGACCTTGAAAATCGCGGCGATATCCCGCGTCAGATGATCGGACCACGCCGGAATGCTGGAGGCGAGCAGCAGCGCGTCGCCGTCGTAAACCACCAGATCGGTGGAATGCAGGCCCAGCTCGAGCAGCGCCGCGCCGCGCGCCCGTTCCTCCGGATAGAGCGCGGCGTAAGCGGCGGCCATCGGCTCGAACACGGTTTCTTCCACCGCCAGCCCGGCCATGTGCGCGGCGGCGATCACCGCCTGGTGCTCCTGAAGCGACGCGGTGATGATGTGAACGTTGGCCTCCAGGCGGGAGCACACGCCTTTGTGCGGCTTGCGGTAACCGGCGCGGCCGTCCAGCGTGAAATCCTGCGGCAGGACGTGCAGCAGCATGCGGTCGCGCTCCAGGCGCACGTCCGCGGCGAGCTTCACCGCGTAGGCCATGTCTTCGGTATCGACTTCGCGCGGCCGGCCGAATTCGTACACGCCGCGGCTCTGCGCGCCCGCGATCCCGATGCCGCCGACGCCGACGGTGACGCTTTCGACCGCGACGTGGGCGCCGCGTTCGGCGTCGGTGACCGCCGCGCGAATCGATTCGGCCAGCGCTTCCTGATCGCTGACCCGGCCTTTGGCCCAGCCCGCCGCCGCGGCCAGCCCGTGCGAAAGATAACGGATCTGATCGCCTTCAAGCGCACAGAGGATGCAGCGGGTACGCGCGCTGCCCGCGTCGAGTCCGACCGCGAGCTGGAGTTTTGAAGCCATTACTGATCGACCACCGTGATCCTGTCTTCCAAGCGCAGATCGAGCGTGGTTGCGTCCGGCAGCCGCCGCTTGATTTCCGGATAATTGCGCACGAAATTCTGATAGCGCAGCGCGTAATCCTGATCGCCCAACAGCAGGGTCACCACGCGACCGTCCCAGGGCTCGGTGACTCGCAGATTTTCGGCGTTGGAGACGTCGATCTCGGAAATTTTGGACGCCGCCTCCGCGCCGAGCGCGCGGGTGAGGCGCAGCATGCGATGCACCCGCTCGCGCCGCTGCGCAAGGTTATCCGCGGGGTGCACGCCGGCGAGCACCGGAAGCACGAAACGGCCCTCGGACGGCGGCAGAATCACGCCGTCCTCGTCGATCAACCCGAAACGCGAAGACGCCAGCGTGATGAAGGCCACCGGGGTTCGCTCGGTGACGCGCACCAGCACGCGATTGGGCCACAGGCGCAGCACCGTGGCGTCCTTGATCCAGTCGACGGTGCGCAGCGTGTCGCGGCGATCGGCCAGCGGCAGAAGATAGATGCTGCGTCCGGAATCCTGCGCGAAAACGGCGGCGATTTTTCGCGGCGAGGCGTGCGCCGCGCCGATGATTTGCAAGGTCGAAGTATCTTCGGAGCCGTCCGGACCGTTCAGCGCGAAGCGCTCATCGCGAATCAGAAACTGCTCCAGCCGGTGCAGCGCGTACAGCGTCGAAAGCGTCACCAGAATCAGCATGGTGACGCTGATGGCGATGCGCCACCAGGGCAGCTCGCGCGGCGCGGGTGCGGAGCGGACGCGGGGCTTGGGTGCGGGTTTCGATTCTTCGTCGAGATTACGCACCATCGCGCAGCCTTCCGAGAATTTTTTCGCCGGCCTGATACACGCTGCCGGCGCCGAGCGTCACAATCGCGTCGCCCTCCGCGGCGGCTTCGAGCACCGAATCCAGGCCGCGCTCCATGGTGCCGACGTAATGCGCTCCGTGATGCCCGAAGGAGGCGATGCGCGCCGCCAGAGCCTCCGCGGTGACGCCTTCGATGGGAGCTTCCGAGGCCGCGTAAATATCCATGACGTGCACCGAATCGGCCTGATGAAAAGCGCGCGCGAAATCGTCCATCAGCGCCTCCGTCCGGGTGTAGCGATGCGGCTGGAACAACACGTGAACGTGGGCGTAGCGGCAGGCGCGCGCAGCGGCGAGCGTCGCGCGAATTTCGGTGGGATGATGGCCGTAATCGTCGATCACGGTGATGCCGCGCTCGGCACCGCGGATCTGAAAACGGCGGTCGACGCCGCTGAATCCGGCAAGCGCGTCGCGAATCGCGTCCGGCGCAATTTCCAGTTCCAGGCCCACCGCGATCGCGGCCGAAGCATTCAGCGCGTTGTGCGCGCCGGGAACGCTCAGATGAAACGCGCCCAGGTCGCGCCCGCGAAAATTCACTTGAAATTTGCTGGACAGATGCCCGTTCAGGCAATGGGTAATGCGCAGATCGGCCTGCGCACTGGTTCCGTAGGTCACGATGCGCCGGTTCACCGCGGGCAGGATCTGCTTGACGTTATCGTCGTCGATGCACACGATGGCCAGGCCATAAAATGGAACCTTGCCGGCGAATTGGACGAAGGCGGTGCGAATTTCTTCGATGTCCTTGTAATGGTCCAGGTGCTCGCGATCGATATTGGTGATCACGGCGATGATCGGCGCGAGCTTTAAAAACGACCCGTCGCTTTCATCCGATTCGACCACCAGATAATCCGATTTGCCCAGCCGCGCGTTGGCTCCGCCCATGGTGCCGACGCGGCCGCCGACCACGATGGTCGGATCGAGGCCGGCGTGGCTCAAAACCGCGGCGACCATCGAGGTGGTGGTCGTCTTGCCGTGGCTGCCGGCGACGGCGACGCCGAATTTCTGGCGCATCAGCTCGGCCAGCAGCTCGCCGCGCGGGATCACCGGGATGGCGCGGCGGCGCGCTTCCGCCACTTCGGGATTATCGGGACGCACCGCGCTCGACACCACCACCGCTTTGGCGCGGCCCAGATTTTCCGCGGCGTGGCCTTCGAACACCGTCGCGCCGCGGCGCGCCAGGCGATCGGTGGCCGCGGAAAATTTCAGATCGGAGCCGCTGACGGGATAACCCAGCTCGATCAGCAGCTCGGCGAGTCCGGACATGCCGATGCCGCCGATACCGACGAAATGCACGGGCTGGCGTTTAAAAAACATTTCAATATAGTATTGTTTCGGCTTTTCCCGGGGTTGTCAATAAAATCTTGGCGGCGGCGCAGGCCCGCGCGGATCGCCGGAAATGGGCAGGAATCGTGGTCACCGGATAAATGACTCCAGAATTTCCGCGGCGCGCGCCGCCGCTCCCGGCCGCGCCATCGCTCGCGCGGCCTGGCCCATTTTTTCGAGCAGCCCCGGCTCGGTGGCCATGCGGCCGATTTCCTCCACCAGCCGCGCGCCGCTCATTTCCGAATCCGGAATCAGCCGCGACGCGCCGGCGTTCTGCATGGCTTCGGCGTTGCGCAGCTGGTGCTGATCGGCCGAGGTCGGAAGCGGAACCAGAATCGACGGCCTGCCGGCGGCGGCGATTTCGGTCACGGTGCTGCCGGAACGGCTGACGATCAGGTCCGCTTCGGCGAAAACCCGCGGCATATCGGTGAAGAAGGGCGCGATCTGCCCGCTCAGGCCGCTCGAGCGAAAGCGCGGCGCCAGTTCTTCGTACGCCGCCGCTCCGGTCTGATGAAAAATCCGGACGAAGCGATTTTTCCACAGCGGCCAGCTTTCTTCGGCGGCGCGATTCAGCGTACGCGAGCCCTGGCTGCCGCCGGTGATCAGCACCGTCAGCACGGATCCGCGCGGCTGGGGCGGGATCTGGAAAAATTCTTCGCGCACCGGCCGCCCGGTCACCTCGCTGCGTCCCGGCGGAAACCAGCGTCCCGTTTCGGGGAAGGTCAGCAGCGCGCGCGCCACGAAGCGCGCTAATCGCCGGTGCGTCATCCCGGGAATCGCGTTCGGCTCCATCACCACCACCGGCAGCTTTTTCCACAAGGCGGCCAGCAACACCGGACCGGCGACGTATCCGCCCATCGAAAACACCGCGGCGGGTTTGGCCCGGTCGAGCACTCGCGACGCCTGCCAGATGCTCAGCGGCAGATCGGCGAGCGTGGTCAGCGTCCGCTTGAATCCCACCCGATTCAAACCGCCGATCTCGATCCATTCGATTGGAAAATTTTCCTGCGGGACCAGTTTCGCTTCCATGCCGCGTTCGGTGCCGACGAACAGCGGCGAATGCCCGCGCGCGCGCAGCTCCCGCGCGACGGCCAGCGCGGGGATCACGTGGCCCCCGGTTCCTCCGCCGGCCATAACAAACGTTGCGCTCATGATTCAGACCACGCACGGGCAAGTGCTCCCAGATCCGCCGCGGAAGCCCGCCCGCACGCTCACGCGTGGCGGCTTGCCTCTCGCGGAAAGCGACCTCGAGCCGCGGGCCCTCACGGTTTCCGGCGAACTCGGGTGTTTGACGCGTTCATCCTTCATTGTCACTGACGCTCAGAAGCATTCCCAAACACAGCAGCGTACTCAACAGCGAACTGCCGCCGAAACTGATCATGGGCAGCGGAAACCCCTTGGTCGGCGCCATATCGAGCACCACGCTCATATTGATCATGGCCTGCGCCACGATCGACACCGTCACTCCCAGCGCCAGATATTTTCCGAATTCGTCGCCGGCGCGGATAAACAGGCGCGCTCCGCGCCACAGGATCACCAGAAATCCCGCGAGCACCGCCGTCGCGCCCCATAATCCCAGCTCTTCGCCGACGGTGGCGAAAATAAAATCGGTGTGCGCGTCGGGCAGGAACATCAATTTCTGTTTGCCCTGCATCAATCCGACGCCCAGCACTCCGCCGGCGCCCACCGCGATTTTCGATTGGCGCGGCTGATAACTCGCGTCGCGAACGGTGGTCGAGCGCTGCACGTAGTTGCGCACCCAGTGGTGCGTGTCGATCAACTCGATCTTCGAATAATCAGGATCGAAATAAGAAATGATGCGCCCCAGGCGATAACCGCGCGAGACCACGGCCAGCAGCACCAGCACGGCGGCCATCGCGCCGACCCACGCCATGTATCGCCTTTCGAGTCCGGCAACCCACAGCATGATCACCGCGGTGATCACCGGCACCAGCGCGGTTCCCAGATCGGCAACCACCACCAGCACCGCCAGCATCGCTACGGCGACGAACGCCTGAAGCAGTGTCTGCCGCTGGTTGATCGTTTTCGAGCGGCGCGCGATGAAATACGCCAGGAACAAAATCAGCGCCGGCTTGGCGAACTCCGACGGCTGCACCGACCCGATTCCTTTCACCTCAAACCAGCGGTGCGCGCGCGGATCGGCAAACCACACCAGCACCAGCGACCCGAGCACGATTCCCAACCCCGAAAACGCCCATCCCGGCGTGTTCAGCGAGCGGTAATCGCGGCGCTTGAAATACATCAGCACCAGAAACGACACAGCCGCCCAGGCCAATTGCCGCACCACGAAATAATACGGCGGCACATGGTAGCGCAATTCGGCCACCGCGCTCGAAGCGCTGTACAGCATCACCATGCCGAAGCCGACCATGGCGACGATGGTCAGAAACAGAATCCAGTCGGTTCTCAGTCTTGCCATGGAATTTCCTTGACCAGCTGTTTGAAGACGCGTCCGCGATGCTCGTAATTTTCGAACTGATCGAAGCTCGCGCAAGCGGGCGCCAGCAGCACTGTATCGCCGGGCTGCGCCTGCGCGCGAGCCTGTTCGATGGCGCCGGCGATGGTGCCGCAGTGGAGCAACGGAACCGCGCCATTCAGCGCCGCTTCGATTTTCGCCGCCGCCGCGCCGATCAGCAGCGCCGCGCGAGCCTTGCCTGCGAGCGCCGCAGCCAACGGAGCATAATCGCTGTTTTTATCCTTGCCGCCTAAAATGATCCACAACCCGCCGTCGAACGCCGCGATGGCTTTGAGCGTGGCGTCGACGTTGGTCGCTTTGGAGTCGTTGAACCAGTTCACGCCGCCGATTTCGCGCACAAACTCGAGGCGATGCTCGACGCCGGGAAAGGTCATCACCGCGGCGCGAATCTGTTGGTGCGTGGCTCCGGCCAGAGAAGCCATCACCGCCGCGGCCATCACGTTTTCGACGTTGTGCATCCCGCGCAGCGGAATTTCCGCGCGACTCATCAGCCGCGCGCCGTCGAGCAAAATCGCGTCGCCTTCCAGATACGCGCCCGGCGAGACCACCTGGGTCGAACTGAACCAGAACGCCTTCCCTGCCCCGCGCGACGCGTAGGACCGGCACACCGGATCGTCGGCGTTCAACACCGCGAAATCGCCGGCGCGCTGGCTGGTGAACAGCCGCGCTTTCATTTCGGCGTAATTTTCGAAGGTATAATGGCGGTCCAGATGATCCGGAGTCACATTCAGCGCCGAACCAATTTTAGCGTGAAATGTTTCGGTGGTCTCCAGCTGGAAACTCGATAATTCGAGCACGTTCCAGCGCCCGGCGCGCGACGTTGCGACCATCGCGCACGGCGGCGTCCCGATGTTTCCGCCGACCTGCGCCGCAATTCCGCTCGATTGCAGAATGTGGCCGGTCAAAGCGGTGGTGGTCGTCTTGCCGTTCGATCCGGTAATGCCGATAATGTCGCCCTGCAAAAACCACGAAGCCAGTTCGAGATCGCCAATCACGCGAACCCCTCGCTCCCGCGCCCGCGCGACCACCTCCACATCGGCCGGCACGCCCGGCGACAACACAATCAAATCAGCGCCAACGAAGGAAGCGTCGGTTTGCGGCAAAATTCCGTTCGCGGCTTTCTGATCGACGCATCGCACGATCGCGCCTTTTTCGCGCAACAATTCCGCCGCCGCGACGCCGCTGCGCGCCATCCCGACCACCACGACTGTTGCGCCCTCAATCTTCATCGCAGTTTCAACGTGGTCAGCGCGAACAGCGCCAGAATCAATCCCGCGATCCAGAAGCGCGTGATCACCTTCGCTTCCTGCCAGCCCAGCGCCTCGAAATGATGGTGAATCGGCGCCATCTTGAAAATGCGTTTGCCGCGCAGCTTGAAGCTGGCGACCTGCAAAATCACCGACAGGCTTTCGATCACGAACACGCCGCCGATGAACAGCAGCAGGATCTCCTGCTTGAGCAGCACCGCGACCACTCCCAAACTCCCGCCCAGCGCGAGCGATCCGACGTCGCCCATGAAAATCTCCGCCGGATGCGCGTTGAACCACAAAAACCCCAGCGACGCTCCCGTCAGCGATCCGCAAAAAATAGTCAGCTCCGACGCGCCGGGCGTGCTCTGAATTTCCAGGTAGCGAGCCAATTCCGCGTGGCCGCTTAGATAGGACAGCGCGGTCATCGCGCCCGCGGCGATGATCATCAGCCCGATCGCCAGTCCGTCCAGCCCGTCGGTCAGGTTCACCGCGTTCGACGATCCCACCAGCACCAGCATCAGAAACGCGAAAAACGGCACGAACGCCAGCGGCCACGTCAGCGGACTGTGGGCCAGCGAATGAATCAACAGATCCGGATTGAAGTTTTTGAGGAACGGCACGTTCATGCTGGTGGAATAATGCCCGTGCGAAGCCATCGCCAGCAGAATGACGCCCACCAGCAGCGACGCGATCATCTCCAGCGCCAGCTTCTGGAGCGCCGTCAACCCCAGGTTGCGCTTGCGCGCGAGCTTGGTGTAATCGTCCCAAAATCCGATCAACCCGAAGCTGACCATCCCGGCCATCGCCGCCCACACCGCCGGCACGGTCAGATGCGCCAGCAGCAGCGTCGGTGTGAGCGTGGCCACGCAGATCAGCAGTCCGCCCATGGTCGGCGTGCCGGCTTTTTTCTGGTGCGATTTCGGACCATCCTCGCGAATGTGCTGGCCGATCTGAAATTGGCGCAGCCGCGCGATCAGCCACGGCCCCAGCAGGATGGAAAGCAGCAGCGCCGTGATGCTGGCCACGCCGGTGCGGAAGGTGGCGTATTGAAACACGCGAAACGGCGAGTAGAGATGGAAAAGCTTTTCGTAGAACAGCCAGTACAGCATGGCTCAGGCGCGGCCTCCGGCTTCATCGGCCAAAAACTTCTCCATCGCCCGTTCCACATGCACCCCGCGCGAGCCTTTAAATAAGATGGCGTCGCCCGGCTGCGCGATGCCGCGCAGGAACCGGCCGGCGTCTTCGGGATTTTCGAAAAAAGACGCGGCGCCGGCCCGAAGGCCTGCACGCATGGCTGCGTCCAGCGTGCAACAGGCCGCGCCGCGTATTCCAACGAGCACATCAATCCCCTGCTCCGCGGCGTACTTCCCGACGTCGCGATGCAGAAGCTCGGCCCAGTGGCCAAGTTCGAGCATCTCTCCCAGAACCGCGATCCGCCGCCGCGCCGGAGTGTCCCGAAGAACATCCAGCATGGCGCGCACCGCGTCCGGATTAGAGTTGTAGCAATCGTTATACACCAAAACACCCTGGTGATGGAAGCGCTCCCCGCGCATTTTTCCGGGAAGAAGTTTCCGAACCGTTTCAACCAGCTTTTCCGGCCCGATTCCGTAGATCCCGGCCACCGCAATACCGGCCAGAATGTTTGAAACGTTGTGCCGCCCGGTCAGGGTGCTGGTAAAATTCGTTCCGCCCACCCGGAAACTCACCCCGTCGAGCGAATATTCCACGCCTTCGGCGCGAACGTCGGCCGTGGAGGATTGTCCATAAAAAATCGTGCGGCCGGAATGGGTAAATTGCGCGACGCGCGGATCGTCGGCATTTAAAACCGCCGTGCCGCCGCCCGGCAGCGCCTCGATCAACTCGCGTTTGGCCGCCGCGATCCCGTCGATCGATTCGAAAAATTCGATGTGCGCATACCCGACATTGGTGACGACGCCAACGTCGGGCCGCGCGATCGCCGCCAGTTCGCGAATCTCGCCCGCGTGATTCATCCCGATCTCAATCACGCCTACGCGAGCGGTCTCATCCAGCCGCAGCAGCGACAAGGGCAGCCCGACATGATTGTTCAGGTTGCCTGCACTCTTCGCCGCCGAGATTCCCGCCGCCAGCATCACCGCAATTACGTCTTTCGTCGTCGTTTTTCCCGCGCTACCCGTCACCGCGACGATCTCGCCGCCCCACCGTTCCCGCGCCCGCGCCGCGACGGTCTGCAACGCGCGCAGCGAATCGCCGGCGCGCAACACGCCGCCGCCCGATTCCGCGATCACCCCGGCCGCGCCCTTCTCGATCGCCTGCGCGATAAACTCAGCCCCATCAAAGTTCGGGCCGCGCAGGGCGAAAAACAGGTCGCCCGGCTGAATCGTCCGCGAATCGACGCTCCAGCCCGTCACCATCGCGTCCGATTCGCAACTCAGTCCCAGCCACTCCGCCACCACGCGCAGCGGAACCTTCATTCTGACTTCTGACTCCTCTGTTCTGAATCCTTCAAAACCGCCCGCGCCACTTCCCGATCGTCAAATTGAATCGTCTGGTCGCGCAGCACCTGGTACGTCTCGTGTCCCTTGCCCGCGAGCAGCACCACATCTCCCGGTCTCGCCTGGCCGATGGCGATGCGAATCGCCTTGGCCCGGTCCGGCTCGGCCACGTGCGGCGTATCGAAGCGGCGAATCCCGACCAGCGCGTCATTCATGATGTCCAGCGGATCTTCCGAACGCGGATTATCGGAGGTCAGCACCACAAAATCGCTCAGCTCCGCCGCGGCCATGCCCATCAGCGGACGCTTGGACCGGTCGCGGTCGCCGCCGCAGCCGAACAGCGTAATCACGCGCCCGCGCGCCAACTCCCGCGCGACTTGAATCACATTGCGCAGCGCGTCGTCGGTGTGGGCGTAATCGACCACCACTAAAAAAGGCTGCCCTTCGTCGATTCTTTCGAACCTTCCCGGCACCGCGCGGCACGCGGCGATTCCGCGCGCGATCGTCTCCAGGCTCAACCCGTAACTCAGCCCCGCGCCCGCCGCGGCCAGAATATTCATCACGTTGATGCGCCCGTTCAGCGGCGATTCCACCGGCTGCCGCGCGCCTTCAAACAGCAGGTCGAAATGCAATCCCGAAAAATCGCCGCGGACGCGTTCCGCGCGAATCTGCGCATCGCTTCCGTACCACAGCGTCCTGGCCGTACCGCTCATTTCGCGGCTCGCGGCATCGTCCGCGTTCAGCACCGACCATTCCGGCGCAGGCGAACCCTGGGGAGCGAACAACAGCCGTTTCGCCGCCGCGTATTCTTCCATCGTGTGATGAAAATCCAGGTGATCGCGGGTGAGATTGGTGAAAACTGCGGTATGAAATTTAATGCCGAAAACCCTTCCCAGCGCCAAGGCGTGCGAGGAAACCTCCATTATAAGGTGCTCGCCGCCGCGCTGCTCCAGTTCATCGGCGAAGCGGATCACGTCGAGCGACTCGGGTGTGGTATTGGCCGACGGCCGCACTTCGCCCGCCAGCCGGTAATCGATGGTCCCGATCAACCCTGTCACGAATCCCGCCTCCCGCAGAATCGCGTCTATCAGGTAAGATGTGGTGGTCTTGCCGTTCGTTCCAGTGATGCCGGTGAAATGCACCCGCTCATCGGGGTGATGAAAAAAGTTCAATGCGGCCTGCGCCAGAGCGCGCCGCCCGTGCTCGACTTGAACCCACTCGCCGGCAAAATCGTTGGGACGCGGAAGATCGCTCACCACGGCGGACGCGCCGCGCGCGATGGCCTCCTGCGCGAAACGGCGCCCATCCACTCGCGAACCCGGAAATGCAAAAAACAAAAAATCCTTCCCCACACGCCGCGAGTCGTACTCGAGCCCGCCAACCCTTTTCGCCGCCAGCGCCGGCGACAGCTCTCCCGGCCTTACGCCGTCCAGCACCTGGCCCACGGTCATATTTGAATGGTAGTAGGAACTGGGAAAAGGGAAGTGCGCAAATCGCCCGCAGCATACGACGCGCCCTACCCACTACCCACTACCCACTACCTACTTCCCAAACTCCACCCGAACCCGCTCCCCCGGCGGCAGAATCGTGCCCGCCGCCGGATCCTGATTTCTGACCAATCCCACATCCGGCGCGCCCAGCGTTTCCACCGGCATTCCCCGCGCCGACGATTCCTCCAGCACCCCACGCAGCGTCATCCCGCGGAAATCGGGGACCTTCGGGCCCACCACCGCGGTTAAAAAAGGCCGCCGGCTCGCGTCGGATACTTGCGCATCCGCCGGAACCGGCGGCGAATTTGGACTTGCTTGAGTGACGGAGGATACAGCTTGTTTCGATCGCGCGTCGGGCGAATCACCCAGGCCCGCGATCGCAAGATCGTTATAATCGCTCGGAACCACGCGTTCCGGTTTCAAATCGTCCGGCAGATCCTTGGGAACATCCAGAATCCGCAGCCCGGTCATGGCTACCTGCCGGAACACCGGGGCCGCTCCCGGTCCGCCGAATCCGGCCGAGCCGATGGCCGTGTCGTTCAGCGTGACGGCAATCACAATCTGTGGATTGATTAACGGAGCGAAGCCGATGAAGCTCGCATTGTATTTGTGGGTGTAGGCGTGAACCGCCGGATCGTATACCTGCGCCGTTCCCGTCTTGCCGCCCGAGGTGTATCCCTTGAGCGTCGCGAACATGCGGCCCGTTCCGCGCAGCACCACGCCTTCCATGAACTCGCGCATGGTGATCGCCGTCTCCGGTTTCAGAATGCGGACCGGCCGCGCCGGCGCGAATTTTTCTTCCGGCTGGCCCGGCGCCTGCCGCGCGAGCACGATCGTCGGCTTCACCCGCAGTCCGCCGTTGGCAATCACCGCCGCGGCTATCGCCAACTGCACCGACGTGGTGCTCACTTCCTGCCCCATCGCCACCGAACCAATGGAGGTGGGCGTCCACTGCGAAACCCGCCGCACTTCACCCGCCGATTCGCCGGGCAGTTCGATCCCCGTCGTGCTGCCGAATCCGAACCTGCGAATGTACTGATACATCATCTGGTTGCCGACCTTCATGCCCACCTGAATCGCGCCGATGTTGCTCGATTTTTCGTACACCTGCTGCATGGTCAGGATGCCGTGCCGCTCGGCGTCGTGGATGATTCGCCCCAGCAGGTTGAAGGTGCCGTTGCCGCAGTTAATTAAGGTATCCGGATGCAGATTGGTGGTTTCGAGCGCGGCCGAAATGGTCACCGTCTTGAAAACGCTTCCCGGCTCGAACGGCGTGGTGATCGCCAGATCGCTGCGCGCATTCGGCGGATCGTTGGGACTTGGCGGCAGATTCGGATCGTAGGTAGGATAATTCGCCAGCGCCAGAATTTCGCCGGTGTACGGATTCATCGCCACCACCGAACCGGTTTTCGCATGAGTTCTTTCCACCGCGGCCGCCAGCCCCTGCTCGGCGTCGTATTGCAAATTGGAATCGATGGTCAGCGTCAGATCCGCGCCCGGCTCCGGCGCCCGCGCGACCTCGGAATCGTAGGCGTTCTGTTTGACGTCCGTGTACACCCGCGCCAGACCCGGACGCCCGGCCAGATCCTCGTCGAAGCTCTCTTCAATGCCCGCCGCGCCATGCTCTTCGGTATCGTCCGGATCGGTCATGCCCATCGATCCGAGCACGTGCGCCGCCAGCGTGTGATGCGGATAGAAACGGCGCATTTCCGTGCGGAACTCGACCCAGGGAAGGTTCAGGCTGCGCAGCGCGTTGGCCTCGTCTTCCATGATTTTCCGCTTGATCCACAGGAATCCGCTGCCGCGCAGCTTGGCTTCTTCGATTTTTTCCTGAATCTCGCCGGAATCCAGATTCAACGATTTGGCCAGCAGATCGGCGGCCGTCGCGGGATCGGAAATTTTCTGCGGATTCACGCATACCGATTCAGCCGGCAGACTTTTCGCCAGCGGCTGCCCGTCGCGGTCGAAAATAGTCCCCCGCAGCGCCGGGATGGGCCGCATGCGCTGCTGCTGCTGCCGAGCCATTTTTAACAGATTGTCGTGCTGAATGACTTGCAGCCACACCAGCCGCAGGAAAATCAAGCCGGCCCAGCCGAGCAGCAGGCATAACAGCCAGTGCAGCCGGCGCGTCGTTTGTTCCTCGGCCATATCTTCAAACCTTTTTGCTTCGTGGGGCTGTCCCCTTTTTCAGCGCCCTGCTAGAGGTTGCTGAAAGACAGGGAGCGGCGGGCGGCCGGTTTTTCAGCATCCTCTCTTGCCTGCCCCACATTTACTTATTCATCGCCAGCGATCCGTTCCGCGCCGGATCCAGATACACCACCTTCTGCGCCGGCGGATCGATAAACTGCTGTTCCTTGGCCAACTGCTCCATGCGCGCCGGGGAAATCAACTGCGCTTCTTCGAGCTCCAGCGAGGCCCGTTCGTTGGCCAGCCGCTGCGCCTCCGCCTGCAACGCCTGAATCTGATATCCCGCCAGCAGGCTGTACGCGCTGGGCAGCAGCACGCCGATCAGGAGCACCACCGCGGCCACCACCGATCCGATCATCCTCCAGCACGCTCCGCCGGCCTTGGGATCGGCCGCGCGGATCACCCCCGCATTGCTGATTTCCTTCACGAAGAAATAAATGTCTTCGTTCGCGAACGCGCGCACGCGCGTCGCGTTCTGCTTCGCGCGCGGAGTTTCCGCCTCGCTCTCGAAGCTGCGATCGAAGAACCGGTTATACATGCTCGCTAAAGTCGCCATCTCTCTTTCCTTCACTCATGCCAGGTCAGAAGACCGGCCCACCCCTGCTTCCCTTAAACCATTTCCACCGCGCGAAGCTTGGCGCTTCTCGACGGCGGATTCGTCCTCAGCTCTTCTTCCGACGGCCGCACCACGTGACGGGTCAAAATCCGCGTACGCCCGTCGCGCGCCAGCGCCTGAAACGCCTGCTTGACCTTGCGATCCTCCAGCGAATGAAACGTGACCATCACCACTCGCCCGCCCGCTTTCACCAGCCGCGGGAGCGACCCGAGCAGCGCGTCCAATTCCTCCAGTTCGTGATTGACCGCAATTCGCAACGCCATAAAGGTTCGCGTCGCGGGATGAATTTTTTCCGTGCGCGGCGCGGCGGACTCGATCAGCTTGGCCAACTGACCGGTCGTCGTGATCGGCCGCGCCCGCACGATTGCTCTGGCTATCTTCCGGCTCCTCCTTTCCTCGCCCAACTGATAAATCAGGTCGGCGAGCCCCTTCTCGGACGAAAAATTGACAAGATCGGCCGCCGTTTCCTTCTGGCTGCGGTCGAGCCGCATATCCAGAGGTCCGTCGGCCAGCAGCGAGAAACCCCGCTCGCCCTCGGTTAACTGGTATTTGGAGACGCCTAAATCCGCTAGCAGACCGTCCAGTTGTGGAATGCCTTCGGTCTCGATCATCTCTTCCAGTCCGGCAAATGAAACCTGATAAAAACGAATTTTCCCGGCCAGATCCGCGGTATTGCGCCGCGCCATCGCCAGCGATTCCGCATCCCGGTCGCAGGCGATCACCGTGCCGCTGGTCAGCCGCTCCGCGATGGCTCGCGTATCCCCTCCGAGCCCTGCGGTCGCGTCCAGATACACGCCTTCCGGCTTCACGCCCAGATAATCCAGGCACTCGCCGAGCATGACCGGAAAATGCATACATCATTTGAATCCGTTCGCCTCTAGCCTGTTCACCTTGTCTTCCAGGCCATCGAGCGCGCGATGCATGCGCTCGTCGTAAACCTTTTTGCCGAAAACGTTGATCCGGCCGTTAAAGACATCGAGCCACACCGGCTGTGCTTCCACCTCTAACTTCCGCCGCAACTCGGTGGGAATCAGCACCCGGCCGTTGTCGTCGATGTCCGAAAGCGCGCCATACAAATTCGCGATAAACGCAATGTCCCGAGCCGCTTGCGCGTTCTCGCCGCCCTGCGCGAAAAGATTTTGATTGCTCTGCCATAGCGTTTCGCTGTAAATTCGAATCAGCTTCAAATCGACGGTGGTGATGAAAACCCGTTCCACTCCGAGCGCCTTCAAATACCCGACAATCTCCGACGGGAGCTTCAGTCGCCCCTTGTCGTCACACTTGGCCTGGAAGATTCCCAAAGGCGGTTTGGCCGCCTTCGGCATGCCATTCGAGTTTTTTTCCAGAGCTTCTTCCACAAAAAACCGATTTGGCCCACATCAGACCACTTCTGAAGTTTAAACTGCCTTCTTTTGCAAATGCAAGAGAATTTATTGATCTTTAATGAGTTACGCTGTTTCTTCGCCAGCGACTTCGAGGAAAGCACTCAAAGCGGCATTGGATCGCGCGCTTCCTGACGGCCGCGCCTCAGTAACGGCGTCGAGGTGCAGCGGTCACTAGGCGCGTTCGTGAATTCTTGCACCGATTTTTCCCGCAAAATTCCCCGCATTGCGTTCTAAACTAAGAACTGCCAATGGAAACCAAACTTGTTTATCACTCCTTTGAAAAAGTCGATGCCGACGCCGTTGCCGTGGTGCTTTTTGAAGACGAAACCCCGCCGGCGGAGCTGAAATTTGCCTCATCGTGGCTCGACGATCTGCGCGCATCCGGCGAATTTTCGGGTAAATCCGAGGAATTAGCCGTCCTGCATCAGCCGCACGGAATGAAAGCCAAACGCCTGGTCGCGGTCGGCGCCGGCAAACGAGCCGGTTTCGATCTGCGCAAATGCATCGCGACTGCGATCCGCGCCTTGAAACCGAAAGGCGTCAAGAAACTCGGCTGGTGGCTGAACGGCGCGGATCCGGAAGCGGTGGTGGAAGGCGCGATCGTCGGAAATTTCGAATCGGACCAATATAAGACCGCGAATCAGGGCAAATCGCTCGATTCTTTTTACGCCATCGCGGCCACCAACGGCGCCGAACAGGATCGCGCCTTCGAGCGCGGCGAGATTTTGGGCGACGCGCAGAATTTCGCGCGCACGCTGGCGAATGAGCCGGCCAATCGCCTGACGCCCTTGATTCTCGCCGATCGCGCCAAAGCGATGGCGCAGGAAGCAGGTCTCGAATACGAAATGCTCGACCAGGATCGCATGCGCCAGCTCGGCATGGGAGCGCTGCTCGGCGTGGCGCAGGGCAGCGCCGAGCCGCCGGCGCTGATCATCGTTCGCTATAAACCCGAAACTGCACCCAAGACCAGCGATCATCTGGGACTGGTGGGAAAAGGCGTGACCTTCGACACCGGCGGCGTTTCCATCAAGCCGGCCGAAGGCATGGAAAAAATGAAATACGACATGTGCGGCGGCGCGGCGGTGCTGGGAGCGATGAAGGCCATCGCGAAATTGAAACCGTCGATTCCGGTAACCGGGTTTGTGCCGACCGTGGAAAACATGGTTGGCGGAAAAGCGCAGCGGCCGGGCGATATTGTCAAATCGCTGAACGGAAAAACGGTCGAGGTGCTCAACACCGACGCCGAAGGCCGGTTGATTCTGATCGACGCGATCGCCTACGCGCAGCGGCAGGGCTGCACGCACTTGGTCGACGCGGCGACGCTGACCGGAGCCATCGTGGTGGCGCTGGGGCACGTGAATACCGGCGCGTTCACCAATAATGAAGCGCTGCTCGGACGGGTGATGGCCGCCGCGCGCGCCGAGGGCGAAAAGATGTGGCACATGCCGCTCGACGACGAATATAAGGATCTGCTGAAGAGCGCGTTCGCGGATCTGGCCAACATCGGCGGGCGCTGGGGCGGAGCGGTCAGCGCGGCGTGGTTCCTGCGCGAATTCGCCGGCGATACGCCGTGGGTGCATCTGGACATCGCCGGAACGGCGTGGCTCGACGATGCCAAGCCGTACATGGCGAAGGGTCCCACGGGGGTGTGCGTGCGGACGTTCACCAAACTCGCGCTGGCGTGGTGAGGAGCGGCTCGGCGCGTGGAAAAGTGGCGTAAACCGCCAGGCTTGCGCTCCGCGCGGTGTCGATTGAAGCCGCGAACAGCACAGGCCTGGCGGCCAATGCTACCTCGGCAGCAGGTGTTTCTGCACTTTGCCTAGCGCGTTGCGCGGCAGTTTTTCGATCACCTCGAAACGCCGCGGGATCTTAAACGACGCCAGTTTTTCCCGGCAGCGCGATTCGAGAATCGCCAGGTCGATCGCTTCGGCCAGCGCCACGAACGCAATCGGGACTTCCCCGCGGACGCGATCGGCCGCGCCGACCACCGCGGCTTCGGCCACCTCCGGCTGCTCCATCAGGAATTCCTCGATCTCGCGCGGATAAATGTTGAACCCGCCGGAAATGATCAGATCGCTGCGGCGGCCGCACAGCGTGTAATAACCGTCGTCGCTGCGCGCGGCGATGTCGCCGGTTTTGAACCATCCGTCGCTGAAAGCGGCGCGCGTCGCGTCCTCGCGTTTCCAGTATCCGGAAAAAACATTGGGACCTTTCACCCACACCTCGCCCGTTTCATCCAGGCGAACCGAAACGCCGGGCAGCGGCAGGCCGACCGTGCCCGCGCGCCGCTCGCCCGCGTAGGGATTGGAAATGTTCATGAGCGTTTCCGACATTCCGTAGCGCTCTAAAATCGTGTGTCCGAAGCGGGCGCGAAAATCGTCCAGCACCTGCGCCGGAAGCGGCGCGGAGCCGGAAACAAAAAGCCGCATTTTTGTTCCGATTTCGCGGGCGATTTCCGGCGGCGTGTCGAGCAGGCGGACGTACATGGTCGGCACGCCGAAAAACAGAGTCGGCTGGAATTGTTGGAAGTGGTCGAGGATGGTCGAGTGCTCGAAACGTTCGAGCAGGCGCATGCGGCATCCGGCGATGAGCCAGCAGTGCAGGCCGTTCGCCAGCGCGTGGACGTGAAACAGCGGCAGCGCGAGAAGGAAACGGTCGCGCTCGGCGACCTGCCAGCAAGCGGTGAGATTGACGCCGTTGGCGGCGAAATTGTTGTGCGAAAGAGTCGCGCCCTTGGATTGCCCGGTGGTGCCGGAAGTGTAAACCAGCGCGGCGGGCGCGTCGCCGTCGAGCGCGGGAAAATTTTCGAGCGGCGTTTCGGCCGCAAGATCCGGCAGGTCTCCTTCAGTGACGAAAAGTTTCGGCTCGGCGTCGGCGAGAATGTGCGAGATTTCGCGCTCGCGATAAAGAATGTTGATCGGCACAAAAATCACGCCGAGTTTGATGCAGGCGAGAAAGAGATCGATCAGCTCGATCCGATTGGCGAGCTGCACGCAGAGCCGGTCGCCTGGCGCGAGCCCCCGATCGGCAAGGGCGCGTGCGGTGCGATTGCTGCGCGCGTCGATTTCGCCGAAGGTGTATTCGCGTCCCGCCCATTCGAGGGCGGCGGTGCCGGCTCGGGATTTAAGCGAGAGATCGAAGAGTTGATGGAGGTTCACGAACGCGCTCCATGCCCGTCGCGCCTCAACGGACGGCCCCTTGGCTTATTTCGCATCGGCGGCGGCTTTGGCGATTTCCGGTTCCGCATCCGAGGCGAGCTGCGAAAATACCGGCAGCTTCGCTTCGCGCAGATCATAGACCAGCATCAATCGCTCCGCCGCGCTCAGCTGCGGCAGCGCTTTTTCGAGCATCGGAAGCTGATCCGCGGTCCAGGCCGTGCGGTAATAGCCGGTGGCGCCGGCGTTCAGGTAAAGCCACGTCGCGCAGGATTTCAACACAACGATGGCGCGCGGTTTGGTCATCACCGTGCACCTCGATCCGGCATCACTGCGATAGCAGACTGGAATGGCCCAGCTGTGCTCGGTGTTGGTTTGTTCCAGGTCCAGACGCGGGCCGCCATCGCAGCGAATTTCGCCGTGTATCACGGGAATGCCGGTCTGATTCAGAAAAGAATCCATCACCGGCGCAGGATCGATATGCGCGGCGCCGCGCAGCGCGGATTCCAAATCGGCCGTGGTCGCGTTGGCGAAGGCGTGAGCTTTCAGATACGCGCGCAGGCCGGCTTGCATTTTCGCTTCCCCCAGCCAGTTTTCGACCATCAGCAGAATGGCCGCGCCCTTCTGATAAATGATCTGGCTGTAGACATTCTTCATCTCCTCGCGATCGTGCATGGTGACGCGCACCGGACGGGTGCGCGGAGAATCGTCCATGGTCATGATGCGATTGCGCGCGGCGACGGCGGCCAGATGCAGGCGCTCCGGCGGCTGAAATTCGTCCATGATTTTCGCCGAGAGCCAGGTGGCGAAGCCTTCGCTGAGCCAGACGTCATCCCAGTTGGCCTGCGTGACCATGTCGCCGAACCATTGATGGGCGATTTCGTGCGATTCCACCAAACGAATCGCGCGGATCTTTTCGGGCGTGTCGGCTGTTTCCGGCGGGCCCGGCGCGGTGAGCAGTCCGCGCTGGCGATAGGTGATCAATCCGGGATTTTCGACAGCTCCGAACGCGCCTTCAGGCAGCGCGACGTGATCGAGCTTGCCGAACGGATAGGAGATGCCGGTGTAGGCTTCAAGTTTCGGTAGAACGTCTACCGTCGCCTGCGCGGCGGCGCGCCCTTCTTCGCCGAGGCCGCGCGGAGTGATGACGCGGATGGGGGTGCCGTGGCCGGCATCGGCGCCTTTAAAAACGTCAAAAGGTCCGACGGCGAAGGCGACCACTTCCGTCGGCAGCGGTTCGGTTTCGACGCCGGGTTCGCTGGCGTTGGTAAAAACTTTGTCGCCGGCGGGAGCGTGAATCGTCAGTTGCCAGCGCGCTTTGAAGCGCGGCTCATCGAAACAGGGAAACGCGCGGCGGGCGTCGATGGGAGTGAAGGTGGTGAAGACGTACCAGTCGTCGCCGACTTTTTTGCGGTAGGGCCCGACGACGGAATTTTCGTCGAGCTTGCCCTCATAGCGGATCGAAATCGTGGCCCGGCCCGGACCAACCGGCGCGGCCGGATGCAAATCGAGAAATTCTCCACCCGCCAGTTCGAAGGCCGCATTTCTGTCGTCGACGGTGGCTTCGGAGATTGCCAGGTCTTTCGCGTTGAGCCAGATTTCCGCGGTCGATTTGCGGAGTTCAACGTCAATGCGAATGGCGCCCTGAAAGGTGGGCTGCGATGGGTCGATGGTCAGGTCCACCGTGTATTTTGTGGGAACGACGTCGTCAGGAAGGTTGAAGGCCGGCGCGGCGAAACAGGCCGTGCAGAGCAGTGCAGCGACGAAGCGCATGAAAAACGATTATAGACGACCGTAGCGAGCGGGGCCGTGACGCGCTGACAACGGCCAGATCAGATCGCGCGCTTGTGAAATTTTCCGTCTTTCATGATCACCGGAATCTGGACGCCGCCGGAGCCGAGGACGGAAATGTCTTCGAGCGGATTGCCGTCGACCACCAGAATATCGGCGAACGCGCCTTCGCGAATGCAGCCGATTTTGCCGCTCTGGCGCAGCAGCTCCGCGTTGATCCCACAGGCCGACCGGAGAATATCGATGGCCGGCAGTACTTTCGCGCGCAGCGTAAATTCGGTACTCTGGCGCACGTGCAGCGAACCGAGTAAATCGGTCCCCAGGCCCATGCGGACGCCGGCGCGCTTCATAATTTCCAGACTCGCGAATCCCGCGTGCGACACGCGATTCAGCTTTTCCATGCTGACTTTCGGGAAGCCGAGCTTCTCGCCTTCCTCCAGCAGCGCAACCAGCGTCGAAAGCGTCGGCACGACGAAGGAGCGGCGCTCGGCCGTGAACTCCGCGGTTTCGCGGTCGATCAAAGTGCCGTGTTCGATCGAGCGCACGCCCAGCGCCGCGGATCGCCGCACCGCTTCCGCCGGGTGGCAATGCGCCGCAATGTAGGAACCGGCGCGCTCGGCTTCTTCGACGGCGGCGCGAATTTCTTCGTCGGAATATTGGCAGCGATCCAGCGGATCGGTGGGTGAAGCGACTCCGCCGGAGGCCATAATTTTGACGTGCGACGCGCCGCGGCGCAGCTCCTCGCGCACCGCCTTGCGCACCGCGTCGGCGCCGTCGGCGATGTTGGCCATCGGGTCGGGCGCGTGCGCGCACCCGCAAAAATCCAGCGCATGATCGCCGGGGCGGAAGTCGCCGTGGCCGCCGGTTTGCGAAATGACGCGTCCGCCGTAAAAAAATCTCGGCACGCCGTCGAGCAGGCCCTCGCGAATCGCCGAAGCGATGCCCACGTCGCCGCCGCCGACGTCGCGGACGGTGGTGAATCCGCGATCCAGGCTGCTGCGCAGAAATTTCGCCGCGAAGTGCGCCAGGTAGGAAACCGGCGATTGCGCGATGCGGGTGATGTTCAACCCCGCGGCGTAAACATGCACGTGCGCGTCGATCAGGCCGGGCATCAGCACGCGTCCGCCGCAATCGAGGACTTCGGCGCCGGCCTCGGGCGGGCGATCCGAAATCTCCTGGATCACGCCGTCTTCGACGGTGACGTTGGCGCCGCCGCGCAATTTTTCGGAATCGCCGTCGAAGATACGGGCCGATTGAAAAACAATCTTTTTCGCCATGTGTGAAGCGTCATCGTACTCTGCCGATACACCCGGGCGCAAGAGGCCGAGGAACAACCTGAGCCCGCGTTCCTGAGCCGCGGGGCCCGGAAATCCGCTGAATTCGCCGTGCTGTGGCGCGCGCACTCGTGCGTGCCGTGTCGCGACTCATCGCGACACCTCCGCGCGCGAAGACGCATCGACACGAGTGTCGAGGCGGCACGCACGAGTGCGTACGCCACGCCGTGCCAACGATCATTCTGCGCGAGAGTCACATTCGCAGAAGGCGTTCGGCGTTGCCGTGCGCGATGCGCTCGCGGTCGGCCGGGCTCACCGGCAGCGCGTCGAGGAACTGGCGCGCCTGCGTCATCGAGGCGTAGGGATGGTCGGCCGAAAACATAATGCGTTCGATTCCGGCTTCGAGCAGCAGATCGAGAAAGGTGGAAGTGAAATTGAATCCGCTGAAGGTGTAATGGACGTTTTCGCGCAGATAGGCGCTGACCGGCCGCTGCAACCCGGTCATCGCGGGCGGCATGATGTCCACGCGCGACATCATAAATGGCAATCCTTCGCCCATATGCCCGATGATGATTTGCAGCTTGGGATAACGGTCGAAAACTCCGCCCAGCACCAGGCGCAAGACATGCACCGCCGTTTCGATGTGCCAGCCCCAGCCGGCGTTGGCGAACATGAAACTTACTTCCGGCGAAAATCCCGCGTAGGAAGCTTCCACCACCGCCGGCGGAGGCTGCGTCGGGTGGACATAAATGGGAACGTCGAGCGCGACGGCGCACTCGAGAATCGGCGCAAAGAATTTGTCGTCGAGGTACCGGCCGCGATGATGGCCGTTGATCAGCGCGCCTTTGAAGCGGTGCTCGCGAACGGCACGTTCCAGCTCCGCGGCGGCTTTTTCCGGCGCGGCGGTGGGGATGGTGGCGAATCCGGCGAAGCGCGTGGGGTGACGGCGCGCGGCTTCGGCGGCGAAATCGTTGGCTTCGCGCGCCAGCGGCACGGC
Source organism: Bryobacteraceae bacterium (assembly GCA_035507655.1). Taxonomy (GTDB): domain Bacteria; phylum Acidobacteriota; class Terriglobia; order Bryobacterales; family Bryobacteraceae; genus Palsa-187. Next base: position 54,134 of record DATJNW010000058.1, read on the forward strand.
TTCGGCGGCATCCAACTGCTCGACGCCGGGCGAATTGAGCGAGAGAACCTGCATATCGATTCCGGCGGCGTCCATTTCGGCGATGCGCTTTTCTCCGGCCTCGCGCAGTTGTTCGAGGACGCGCGCCATGCGATCGCCGGTTCTGCTGGCTCGCTCAAAAAACGCGCGGCCAGGACCGTTCAGAAATCCCGGCGTCGCGAAATGTTCTTCCAGGGTGATGGTTCGCATAACCTAATGCTCGCCCGCTGTCAGCGCGGCCGGCAAGCGGCCAGCGCGCGCGGAATGCCGGCCAGATCGTCGATCACCTGAACGCTCCGCCAGCGGCCGAGCATTTGCGTCACGGCTTCGCGCAGCGCGTAGCCGAGTTCGAGGACCAGCCATCCGCCGGGTTTCAGCAAGCGTTCCGCTTCAGGGATCAGGCGGCGATAAATGTCGAGTCCCTGGGGTCCGGCGTATAACGCGAGCGCCGGCTCATGTTCGCGAACTTCACGCGGCAGCGATTCCGATTCGGGCACGTAGGGCGGATTCGAGACGGCCAGATCGAAGCTGGCGCTGGCGAGTGCGCTGGCCAGATCGCAGCAGATCAAATCGATGTTCGCGCCGAGGCGTTCGGCGTTTTTTCTGGCGACGCGCAAGGCGGGTTCGGAGATGTCGGTGGCAACGACGCGTGCTCCGGTTTCAAGCGCGAGCGTCACGGCGATCGCACCGGAGCCGGCGCCGATGTCGACGGCTTTTCCCTGCGCGTGCGCCAGCGCGGCTTCGACGACGTGCTCGGTTTCGGGACGGGGAATCAGAACTTCGGGCGTGACGCGAAATTCGCGGCCGTAAAATTCCTGGCGGCCGGTGATGTACTGCGTCGGCGAGCCGTTCAGCCGCTGGTGCAGATAGCGGCCGTAGTGAATCCACCACAGCTCGCGCAATTCTTCATCGGAGTGCGCGTAAAGCCAGGCGCGATCGCGGCCGATGGCGTGGGCGAGCAGAACTTCGGCAGTGAGACGAGGCGCGGAGATGCTCTCGTCTTCCAGAAGTTTCTGCCCTTGAAGAAGTGCGCTGCGGATATCCATTCTTAGACCGGCGGCACGCGAGCCAGGCGGGCTGAAAGCCTGCCCCACCCCTGTTATGGCACGAGTCACTGGGCGCCGGAGTTTAACTACGCCGCTTCGCCTTGCTCTTTCAGCATCTGCGTTTGAAAATACGCGGTCAGGGCCTCGACAATCGGCTCCAGTTTGCCGTCCATCACCTGGTCGAGCTGGTGCAGCGTCAAGCCGATGCGATGATCGGTCACGCGATTCTGCGGGAAATTATAGGTGCGGATTTTTTCGCTGCGGTCGCCGGAGCCGACCATGCTGCGCCGCTCCGCGCCGATTTTTTCCTGCTGCTTTTCCAGTTCCAGCTCATACAGACGCGAACGCAGCACACGCTCGGCTTTCGCGCGATTCTTGATCTGCGATTTTTCGTCCTG
>DATJNW010000059.1:0-21211 GCA_035507655.1 Bryobacteraceae bacterium
GCTGAGCGGCTTAACTACAAGCAGCGGCACAATGACGAGTGGGCAATCGGCGACGGGCACGGTGACGCTGACGGCGGCGGCGCCTTCGGGCGGCGCGACAGTGACGCTGGCTAGCTCGAACGCGAGCGCGGTGAGTATTCCGGCGAACGTGACCGTCGCGGCGGGCGCCACTTCGGCGACGTTTACGATCACGGCAGGGACGGTGAGCGCGGCGACGGCGGTCACATTGACGGCCTCCTACGCGGGAGCAAGCAGCACGGCCAGCATCACTGTTAATCCCCGACCGGCAGCGCTGAGCGGCTTAACTACAAGCAGCGGCACAATGACGAGCGGGCAATCGGGGACGGGCACGGTGACGCTGACGGCGGCGGCCCCTTCGGGCGGCGCGACAGTGACGCTGGCCAGCTCGAACGCGAGCGCGGCGAGTGTTCCGGCGAACGTGACGGTCGCGGCGGGAGCCACGTCGGCGACGTTTACGATTACGGCGGGGACGGTGAGCGCGGCGACCGCGGTCACGTTGACGGCCTCCTACGCGGGAGCAAGCAGCATGGCGAGCGTCACTGTGAATCCCCGGCTGGCGGCTAATTCCCAACTGGCGGCGCTGAGCGGCTTCACCACAAGCGCGGTCACAATGACCAGCGGGCAATCGGGCACGGGCACGGTGACGCTGACGGCGGCGGCGCCTTCGGGCGGCGCCCTGGTGAAGCTTACCAGCTCAAACGCGAGCGCCGTGAGTGTTCCGGCGAACGCGACGGTCGCTGCGGGCGCCACTTCGGCGACGTTTACGATCACGGCTGGAACCGTCGGCGCCGCGACTGTGGTCACGTTGAGCGCCACCTATTCCGGCGTGAACAAAACGGCGAGCGTCACCATCGAACCGACCGGGAAACCGGCGGTGGCGCTGAGCGGAATCACGTTAAGCTCCGGCACGATTTCAGGCGGACGATCCGAGTACGCCCGCGTAGCACTCACCGGGGCCGCGCCCGCTGGCGGCGTCGTGGTGTCGCTTTCCAGCTCGAACCCCAAGGCGGCGAGCGTGCCGGCAAGCGTTACGGTCGCGGCCGGGGACTCTTCGGCGACTTTCAAAATCACGGCGGGCAATGTCAATACCGCGGTTCCGGTCACTTTGACCGCCAGCTATTCCGGCATCAGCAAGACGGCCAGCCTGACGGTCGATGCTGCGACGAACCAGAAGTGATCGAAGCCGGCCGGAGCCCAGGCAGATTGGCGAACGCGATCATCCAGGCGTACGGATCTACCAGAGCCGCCAGTTTCCCGTGACCATCACCCACACTGCAAGCAGCGTGTTGGTGAAGGCGTGAGCTGCGATTGCATCGGCGAGGCGTCCGCGACGAAGCATGGCCAGGGCGTAGATCATGCCGGCGATCGTGCCTGCGATCCAGCGCTCGCCATGCAGAGCGCCGAAGGCCAGCGAGGAAACCACGAACGGGATCCACGAGAAACGCGTCCACGGTACGGTCTCGAAGTTCGCGCCGGCGAGCCGCCGCAGCAGGAAGCCGCGAAAGGCAAGCTCTTCGGCGAGGGGAACCGTCACCATCGCGCCCGCCAGCCGGAGGACAATCCACACCGAGCGGGCCGCCAGCGGCGCAGCGGCAAACGCCGCCGGTTCGGCCGCGGGGGCGACTGAGGCGATCCGGTCCAGCGCGATCCACATGGTGAACGCGACGGCGCCCGCAAGCAGCGCCACGGGACCGATTCGCCGGTCGAGATCGCGATACCGGCCGCGGAAATACCACAGCGCCGCGCCTGCCGCCACTACCCGCAACCCATAGAGCCATTCAAAATTCGCCGAGGCGGCGCGCGAGACCAGCGCGGCCAGGAGGATCGCCAAAAACGGGGCCAGATAGGCGGTGACCGCATCGGACGCCGCGGGTGCAGTGATTTGGGCCGCTTGTGCCGAATAACTGAACCACGAAATCCGGCGCGCCGCCGAACACATTCCGACCGCAACCAGGCTGAACGCGATCCAACCCGCCTGCGAATGGAATCCGCCCACGGCGATCGCTTCCGCGCCGGAGTTGCCGATCAGAATGAGGGTCGCGATTCGCGCCGCGTTCAGAATCCACACGGCGGCGACGCCCGCGGGAATCAGCAGCAATGCGTTCGGGAAGCGGCACTCCCGCCGGCGAAACCACAACCACGCGCAGGTGACCGCGAAAATCAAGCCGATGCCTTCATAGCCGGAACATTCCGGCGCGATCTGGACGCGAAATCTGGCGCTGCCGATTTCGGCCGCGGCGGGGTTCGCAAAAAACTGGTCTAGAAACGGTCGAAGCATCAAGCTGACCAGGGCGAAGGTCCCGTGGGTGAGCGGCGCCCACAACTTGCGCGCAAAGTTTCCCAGTACGCACGCGGCGAGGCCGGCCGTGGGCGCGAACACAAGCAGGTCGCCAAACTCACGGATTCGCTCGATCCACATTGCGGCGGGAATCAGAGCGCAGGCTGCCAGCGCGATGGCGGCAATTCCCGCGGCCGCCCAGCCGAGCACCTCCAGGTTGGCCGCGAAGCCCGAGAAATGTCTCCCGTAGATCATCCACGACAATCCCGCAAACACGGCCATCGCCGCGGCGTGCAGGATCAGGAGTGGCCAGGAAACCGGGCCGACGTGGTGGGCTGAGGAACGGGAGGGTCGCGAGTCGCCGAGCACCAGAAACGCGACGATCGAAGCCACCGTCAGGCGCAGCGCGAACGCGCCCCAATCATGAAGAACAGCGGCGAGTCCGCCGGCTCCGAGCAGCATCTCGCCGTCGAGCCAGATCGAAATCGCGAGCAGCTCCGCAACGAAAATCGCCGCGAGCAGCGCCAGACGCGTGCCGCTACCCGGCCGGCTCGAAGAGAGCGGTAAAGAATCAGCGGGATTCAAAGCAAAAATAGCAAGACCCGGACGCCAGGATAGACGTCCGGGTTTTCTTGCTCATAAAGATTCGAACGCCTTACTTTCGGCGGCTTCGGATAATCAGCAGGGCGCCCGTCACCAAAGCCAGCGCATTTGCGCCGCCCGCGGGATCGATCTCCGGGGCCGCCAGCAAGGCGCCAAAACAGCTAGCGCCAACGCCGGCCATCAGGCATAGAACCCCGGCAACCTTCAATAGAGTATTCTTCATTTTGCCCTCCTCCGTTCAGGCATGATGTGGTTCAGTATGCAGGATGATGCGGCGCTTTGTCAACGGAGTGTCGGCAAACTTTCAGTTCACCGGTTCCAGGACTTAGCAGGTTTTTGGAAGAGAGCGCGCCATCCTGAAAAAGGGGACAGACCGCTCTGTCCACGGCCGTAGTCGTACGCGGCATGAACAACTTAGAGGCGGGGACAGAGTAGTCGGCATTGATATCGCTGACGCAACCTTGAGCAACCCCCGGTCAGTATGGGTGCGTGGGGCACGCAGGAGTGCGTGCGCCACCAACGGACCGAAGCAACTGGTTGGATCAAGTATATTAGCGCCGACCGCTCTGTCCCCGCCTGTAAATCGTGAGTCATCAGGACAAAAAAACGGCGGCGGGAGTTTGCTCTCCCGCCGCCGAGGTTGCTTCAGTTGTCAGACGAACCGAATCTCAGTTCAGGTGCACGCTGAGGTTCAGAATCGCCACAGCGCCGCTCGCGCCGTTGGTCGGACCCATGTCTTCCCCGACAGCGGTGACGCTGTAGGTGCCGGCGGGGCAGCCGCTAGCGGGAACAGTGAGGACTCCGCCAGGGACGGTCATGGTGCATTTCGCGGAATCAGGCTGAATCAGGATGTAGCTGACGCTGCCGCCTCCCTGATTGCCGATGGTGGTCAGTTGTTGGGCACTGGTCAAATTGGCGATCCCGGTAAGGGTCGTCACATTGTTAGTGGCGGTCAGCGCCATCGCAACAGGAACGTCGAAGTAGATATTGCGAGTGGCGTTGCCCGACGAATCGGTGACCGTGACGACGGCGTGGTACATTCCCGCCTGGGCCGTGCCCAGGATCGAGACGACGCCCGCCGGGGACACCGACAGGACCGCCGAAGGAGTGATCGAGAAGGCGTACGGAGCGCCCGCTCCGCCGCCGGGGGTGATGGTGGTGACGGCCGGGTTAGCGGTGCCGTAGACGCTGGGCGTGATCGGCGTCGCGCTGGCGGTCACGGTTGAGGTGTCGCTCGAGTCGGAGACGGTGAGGGTGAACGTGGTGCTGCCGGAAGAGCCGTTCGCATCGATTGCGGTGACCGTGATGACGTAAACGCCAACCGCCGTCGGAGCGGTAGCGAAGGTCAGCGTCGGGCTGGTGACCGAGTAAGCCAGGCCACCCGTCGCGGGCGAATTCATTCCATCCACCTCGAAGGTGTACGGACCCGTTCCGCCCGAAGCCGTGATGGAGGGCGTCCACGCCCCGCCCATCGAAGTGACGGACTGGGCGCCCAGACTCGAGAGCGTCAATCCCGGGGGCGCGACCCATACGGTCACTCCAGGATTCAATCCGAGGTTGGCGCCAGGCGCCTGGCTGCTGAGGCTGTTCGAGGTGATCGAGACAGGGAGCTGCACCGGGCTGATGATGGAGGCCAGGTGCGTACCCGCCGCGTCCACGAAGTAGGCCGGGCTGGAGGGGCCAGTCGCGGCATGAAGGGTCACGTTGGCCTGATACAGGCCGGCGACCGAATCATCCACAAAGCCGGTATAACCGATGGTGGCAGCCTGTCCCCCCACAGTGATGGCGCTGGGAGCATTGCCGGTGCCGAAGCACGGCGGAAGATCGCCGCCGAGCAGGGCGGCCTGAATCAAAGCTCCGTCGATCGACGAGCCATTGCCGGCGATGGTTTCATAGTTAGCGGGAGTGATGCAGGTCATCGAGCTATAGGTCACCGGCGTCACGCCGCTCATGGAAGTCGGCGCGCCCAGACCGGTGGCGTAGATCGAGATTGCGTTCCCCGCCACGGCCGGGTTGCTGCCGTTGGCGACGGTGTAGTTCGGGTTCAGGATGGCGCCCTGGCCATAGGTGTCGAGCATGAAGATTCCAGGATCGGTGGCCGTGGCGGTGACTTCAAATACGTTGCTGCTCAGGCCGCCGAAGCTGACCATCACATCGACAGCGCCGGAGGCCGGGAAACCGCTGGCCGGCACCACCACATTGATCTGGCCATTGTTGGCAAACAGCAGCGGCGCGGCTACGTAGCTGCTGGCGCTGGCGGTGTGCGCCTTGAAGCTGACCGTCAGATTGCGCTGGCCGCCATCCGGACTAAGAGCGGTCGTATAGGTCATGGTCGAGGGGTTCAAATTTCCGTAGAGGACCCCGGTCGCGCCGCAGCCGGTGCCGTTTGCGGTGCAGAAGTTGGATCCCCAGAGGGTGAGGATGTCGTAAGGCGCTACGTTCGGCGTCGACGCGCTGGTTTGCGTGGAAGCGCTGACGACCGACGAAATCGTCGGACCGGCGCCAACCACCATTGCCAGGCTACCGGTGGGGGTGGAACAGGTGCCGCCAGCCGGATTGCACACGCCGAAGACCACCGAAGTTCCGGTCCATGGCAGAAGCGGATCCGTCGAAGGAGTGGGCGCCTGGATGGTCAGAGCGATGGTCGAGGAATTCATCACATTGATGCCGATGATGTTGGGGTCCTGAACGAGCAGGTTGCTGGCATTCACCACACCGACGGTGGTTCTCTGGGTCGGATCCGAGGCCGGAACAAACCCGGAACCGTAAAGGGTCACGGTGAACTGCTCGCCGGTCGAAGCGGTCGGCAGGTTTACGGGGGTGGCCGAGTTGAGAACCGCCGTGGAGGTCCCCGCCTGGACGGTGACGTAGAAGGTGACCGTGCTGGTATTCGATCCCCAGATGAAGGTCACCACTCCGGTCAGCACGTTGCCGGGCTGCGCTTCGGAGAAGGGCAGGTTGGGGAAGGTCACGGGAATCTCGGTGCCGAAACTATAGGCCAGTCCGGATTGTTCCGAAGCGGCGATGATCGGTGCAATGGCGCCGCTGGAAGTGGTCGAATACTGGATCGGCTCGTTGCTGGACACCGCGGTGATGGTCGCTGTGGGGATTCCTTGTCCCTGAACCCAAGTAAGATTGCGCACGGTTCCTTCGGCGAAGCTCAGCGTCGAAGCCGGATTCGCCACCAGCAGGCTGATGGTCACGGTCGTGTCCGCATAACCCGAAATTGAAATATGGACCGTCTGCGTATAGGGAGTGGAGGAGGCAGCCAGCGAATCAATTCCGCCGGTCGCCTGGAAAATGATGGTGTTGGCGGTGCCATAGGCGCCGCTCATGGGGCTGGCGGTCAGCCAGGAGCCCAGAGTCGCCGGATTGACGGTGTAGATCTGGCCGTCGGTGGCGCCACCCAAGGTGACTGTCCAGGACGGATAGTGAGCGGATCCGGAAGCCTTGACGTACGTCTGCGGGGCCGGGGTCGTCGCGGTCAACGTGGACGGCGCAACCACCTTCATGGTGAGGGGTACTGTCACGGGCGGCGCGGGCGAATCGGTCAAGGTAATCGAACCTGTGTTGATGGTGCCCACCGGGCCGCTACAGCTTGGCGTGAAAACAATGGAGCTGGAACCAATGGCCGAAGTGACCGTATAAGGAGGCTGTGTTGTCAGTGTCATCCAGGTCGGCCTGGCGATGGTGAACGGCGTGCCGCCAGTCTCCGCGTTGGTGACCGTCAGCGTGATGGTCGAGGGGCTGGGAGTGTAGGTACTGCCATTCAACAGGCAGGAGATGGTGGACGCGCTCGCCGAGGCGGACAGCCCGCTCGCAGCGGCCGTCACGGTGATGGTGGTGGTCACGTTGTTGGTATCCGCAACCGGGGCGCCGCTGTTCTGGCTGACCATGAAATGGAACGTGGCGGCGGAGTTCGCTCCTCCGGAAAGCCCGGCGCAGCCTTGCGCCGCACTAAGAGTAAAGGCAATGCCCGAGGTGACGTTGGCCGCACTCGCACTGGCGAATGTTCCGGTCGACGGGGTCACGACGAGTCCCGCGGGCAGCGGGCCAGGGGTGACCACCACCGGATAAGTGACGTCCGTGCCCGGCTTGACGGTAATGATTACGGGAGTGGCCGGTCCGGTTGTGGCTGTATTACAGGTGATGGTTGTGGCGGTGGTTGTGCTTAGGCTTAGTCCCGACCCATGCAGGAGACCGGTGCAAAGTGTCGACGCAAGCACTGCCAGAAGTATTCCATGTCCATGGAACCTTGGTGCTATTAGGTACATTTTGTCATCCTTATAACGTATTCACGGCAAGGTGCCGGGCGCCCAAGCTTGATGGGTCGCTGCAAGACGTATCGGACAGGATGTCTCCTTAATGAGCGGTAAGTTCGTTGGCGGATCTGGAGGCGCGGGTTGGGGAGGGTCGAAGGTATTTCGTTACCGGCGGGACATCATTTGCGGTCTACAATTCAGTGGTAATAATTAACTTGACACACCTGAGAATCCAGAGTACACTTAATCATGGATTCGGGAACGCCTAAAACTCTCAAGGATGCAATAGTTTACTTCACTGATGTGAAGGTTGCGACCGAGTTTCTGGCGAAGTTTCGCTGGCCCGACGGAAAGCCGACGTGCCCGAAGTGCGGCGGTCAGGAAACGTCCTTCCTTTCAACGCGTCTGATCTGGAAATGCAAAGCCTGCAAAAAGCAATTTTCGGCTAAGACCGGAACCGTGATGGAAGATTCACCTATCGGCCTCGATAAGTGGCTTCCTGCGATCTGGATGATCTGTGGCTGCAAGAACGGAATCTCCAGCTATGAAATGGCCCGCGATCTCGGCGTCTCTCAGAAATCCGCGTGGTTCATGCTGCATCGAATCCGGCTCGCGCTGAAGGCAGGATCGTTCGAAAAAAAACTTTCAGGTGAAGTCGAAGCGGACGGAACTTTCGTCGGCGGAAAACTTCGCCTGATGAATCAGAAAACGCGTGCGCGGAAGCTCGCGAAGGGGCACTTAAAAGGCGGCGGCACGGTCGGCAAGGCTATCGTCACCGGACTGCTGGAGCGTAACGGCGAAGCACGCGTGAAGGTCGTCGCGAAGCGTAGACGGCACCAACTGATGACGCACCTTCGGGAAAACGTCGAACCCGGCTCGAATGTATTCACGGACGAATTGCAGTCCTATCGCGACGCGGTTGTGGATTACGCGCATGAAGTGATCGACCACACGGAAGCGTACGTGAAGGGCAACGTCCACACGAACGGCATGGAGAATTTCTGGTCGCTGTTTAAACGCGCTCTGAAGGGTACCTACGTGTCGGTCGAGCCGTTCCACCTGCAAGCGTACGCGGATGAGCAATGCTTCCGGTTCAATAACCGCAGGGACGCGGACGGCAATCCTTTGGGTGATGCGGACCGCTTCGAGAAGGCACTCGCGCAGCTTTCCGGAAAGCGTCTCACGTTCGTGGAATTGATCGGGCGTGAACCGGACAGCCCCATGAGTTGGGGCCACGACAGCGACGCGGGAAGCGTCGGCCCTAACTCTGTGCAGTTTTCGGAATTGAATCGCCCCTACCCTTGGGAGACGAACGGGGGCGAATAGGTTTGTGCAGGTCCAGATCGGACTTGCGGACGGACAGGATCTTTTTCAGTCCAGCAGTGAAGCGGTCAAACTCGCTTGCTTGGCGGCTACCGGGTTCGCTGTTCTCTGCTTTCGACATTCTCGCCTTGCGGTAAGCGCATCCAACGCTTTCCCAGCCATCAGTCTACCAAAACGGGGGGATTGATGTCGGGAAAGGTAAAAGATGCGAGCTAAAAAAAAATATCGAGACTGCGAAGATTCGGCCTATTTACTTGAAGAAGCGCGCGAATCGTGGAAGCACGTTATGAGCAACAAAATCGTGTATTTGGGCGATTCTATCAAAATTGCAAATCAGCCCCTCGCTGGAATCGCCAAACAGTATATCGAAGGAGACATCTGGATCGAATCCCATCTGACCTTTGAGATTCAAGGGTGCACTCACCATATGCTGGTCGTGATCGAAAGCGAGAAGCGAAGCCTGCGTTTTGGGGAAGTTGGGAAAGTGAAAACTAACGGTGTCACCGTGAATCGGGATGTGCCGATGCTTATCGATGTTGCAAAGCAAGTTCAACTGCGAAAGCAAGTGTTCCCGTGGGTCTGCTCGGTGATACGGTTGAAGCAGTTTGATGACATGTTTTGCTCGTGCGGGTACTCCCGCCGTGTACTGCACAAACTTCTCACGATTCCGAACGGTGTTGTGGTCAAAGATCGGAAACTGCGTTCCTTCGGGGTAAGGACGCTTGGTCTTGGCGAGCCACCAAACCGTCTGATCCAAGGCGGAGCGGAGGCAGTAAAGCAAATCCCCCAAAATGAGAGGGACCTCGTTCGGCGTGTCCTTGATCCTGATCCGAATCTCGTACCGGCCACTCTTGCGATTTTCCTTTCGGAAAAAAGTTATGGGTTCCGATTTGCGGAAACCGTCGAGACTGTCCCTCAGAGCGTCAAGGTGTACCTTCGCCCTGGTTGTCTTCAGATAGGGTTCAGTCAGGGACGGCTTTAATGGACGAGGCACGCTTCATCGTAAGATCCCGAGGTGAGCCAAGTCAATTATTTACCAATTCAGTTTACATAATATACGTTATCGGAATAGCCATGGACTCCAAAGGGTGTAAGTTTTTGTGCAGCTCACGCATTACAGGACCCGCGACGCGAACAATCCCAGCGCCGTGACGCACAGGACGGCCGCGCCGGCGCGGCGGATTTCCGGAGTGGCGAAGCGCAGCGCCAGCCCGATCAGCACGGCGAGAATCGCGGCCTGCGTGACGGCCGCTCCGGCCAGATATGCGGGCGGGAACGCGGCGAAGTAGACTCCATGAAATAAGCCGAGGGCGAAGACGACCATCCATCGTTTCCCTGCTCCCGGCAGCAGCAGAATTTCGCTGGCGAGATAAGCCGCCGTCAGCGCCATGGCCGCTTCAATCAGGCGCGGCGAAAATTGCCACGGGATCCGCGGCGCGATCGGGCGCATCAGCCATTCTCCAGCCAGATACATCGCGACGAGCACAAGCCCTTCGCGCGGCGATCGCGCGGCCAGCACCAGGATCAACAGAAACAGCGCGGAGATGCCGGCGGCGGCTCGCCGGACGCCGGAGGCGGCATCGCGGGTGATCGATTCGAGCGGCGATCGAGGATGGAAATGAAGATCGGCGTGGGTGAGCGTTTGATCGAAGACGGCATCGTCGCTGTTTTCGCCTTCGACCGCGTGCAGAAGGTGGACGTGATTGGGAACAGTGACCGCAAACAGCGTGCAATCGACGTCGACGTGGTCGATCCGCGTGGGAAATTCGTAATGGGCGACGCAGACGTAATCGTCCTGATCGGCGCGGCAGGATTCCGAGGCCAGGCGCGCGCCGGCGAAGCGCACGTGAGCGATCAGCTCGGTTTCCGGATGGGCAACGTGCGCGACTTCGTACAGCGGCAAACGCAGCTCGAAGACCGCGGTGGGGCCGTCAACGCGCAGATCGCCGGTGCTGATGCTGACCACGTGCGCCGAGAGCGGCGCGGCCAGAAGGAACGCAACGTAAGCCGTCAGGCTTGCGTGGCAGAGGGCCCGCGATCCCGCCGCGAAGGCGCTTACGCTACTGCGGAGCCGAAACGCGCTGCGGGCGGAGAATTTCATCAATCAGGAACAGGTCCGTGAGCAAAGCGCGAAGATGAATCAGCGCGTTCAGATTATCGATCACCTGCGAGCTGATGGAGGGCAGCGAGGAAACCATTTCGATCGCCGCCCGCGAATTTTCCGCGTCGCGTTCGAGCATTTTGAGGAACCGTTCATAGCGCGGCCATGGTTCGAGACCCTGCTCCTTCACTTCACTTGCATAGGCCTCGGCAATACCGCTCAAAGACTCCGCGGCGCGGCCGAGAAGATGGCGCAACTGGCCACCCCCTCCCTGATCGCCGGGAAATCCCTTGCCGGCGTAGGCCAGCAGGAACTCGTAACATTCTTCGATGGCGTTGCAGCGCTCCCGCGCGTCGTTAAAAGTGTGGGCCGGCATCTAGTCGCCGTGCGCCGATTCCGCCTTGGACGCGACCACCCAGCGCTCCGGATCGTGATGCTCCAGGTAATATTCCTTGGGCATCGACCCGAACACCATGGACTTGGTGATCACAAATTTCTCCGGACGCAGCGCCATGTAAATGTGAACCATGATCAGCCCGATCAGGCCCACGCCGCACAGCCCGTGCAGCACGTACATCAGGCCCCAGGTCATATCGCCGAACAGGTACGGATTGCGCGTGAAAATCGAGCGTACGCGGAACAGCATGAAGAACCCGGTGAGGGTCACGCCCAGTCCGGTGAGCAGGATGATCATGTGATACATCTTGTTTTCGAGCGGATACTTGGCGAAGCGGCGCGGCGGCGGAGCCTCTTGTCCCAGCGCGCGCTTCAGGCGGTTCTGCGCGTCGGTGATATCCTGCTGATCCGGCCATATGGACCAGAAATCCAGGAAAAACGACGCGTGGATGATGTGATAAATGATCGCCACCGTGAGCACGATGCCGGCCATCCAGTGATAAGTCACCCAATCGAACTTTACGCCGACCTTGGGCAGAAACGCGGTGACCAGCAGCGTCAGCATGGCCGCGGCCATGATCCAGTGGAAGGCGCGCGCGGCGAGAGAATGCCGGCCGACCCGCGCCGGAATGTTCGCGACCACCGCGGGCGACGGGCTTCCGGCGAACTCTTCTTCCTTGGCGAAAAATTTGACCCAGATCGCGTGTCCGATCAGGAACAGCAAGCCGCCGATCGCGCACACGTAGATCAAATCCCAGGCAATGTGAATCGGGACGTCCTGTCCCCACGGGCTTTTCGCCCAAGTTACGATGCCCACGAAGCCACCTCCACGCCCGAAATGGCGCGCTTTACCAGATTTCTCATCAACGGGATTTTGTAGGCGTTGAACTGCAACGGAACGGCGCCGTCGACGGCGAGCTTGCCCGCCATTTCCCCGGTGGCGGCATTGCGCGGCTTGCCCTGCGCCAGCTGCTCGACCGCCTTGAGACGCAGCGGACGCGCCGCGGCTCCGTTGACCGCGATGCGCATCTGATCGATGTTTCCGCCGTTCATCTTGATGGCGGAAGCCACGTTCAGCAGCGCGAAATCCCACACGTTGCGGTCGCGCACTTTTTCGAAATAATACTGCGCGCCGGACCACGCCGCGGGAATGCGGATCGAGGTGAGCAGATCGCCGGGCTGCAAAATGTTGAGATGGGTGATGTCGATGTTGGGGCCGATGAAGTAGTCCTCGGCGTCGATCACTTTCTCGCCTTTGGCGGTTTGCAGTACGAACTTCGCGTCGAGCGCGATCAGCGCCGGCGCCGAATCGGAGGGATTCACGGCCACGCAGCGATCGGCGTTGAGGATGGCGTGCTCGCGGTTGCGGCCTTCCGGCGTATCGGCGTAACAGATGTTGCCGCCGGCACGGTAGCAGGGCCATCCCGCGCGGTAATAATGGCAGCGCGCGTCCTGGCTGACGTTGCCGCCGATGGTTCCCTGGTTGCGGATCTGCGGCGAGGCGGCCTGTTCCGCGCCTTCCGAGAGCAGACGGTAGTGCTGCTTGATGATCGGGTTGTTGACCACTTCCGTCAGCGTGGTCATGGCGCCGATCTCGACGCCGCCGTCCGAAGTCTGGCGGATGCCTTTGAGCTCGCTGATGCCGCCCAGATCGACCAGAACTTTGGGACGCTTGATGCGATCCTTCAGCCAGTCGAAGCTGTCCAGGCCGCCCGCGAACACCCAGGCGTCGGAGCCGTGCTGCTGGAGAAGTTGCGTGGCTTCAGAAACCGAACTCGGCTGAAGCAGATCGAAAGCGGGCATGATATCGCGAATAACAGCCATGGTTTCTTCTCCTTTATATATGCGCCATCAGCGGATGCTGCATGGGCCGCCCCGCTTCGAGCGAAGTCAGAATGGTATCGGCATACACCGGAGCGCGCTGGAAAATTTCATCGCCCAGGGCGTCCGAAAGAGCGTTCAGCACCGCGGCGCATCCGCCCGGAACCGGCGGCTCGCCCACACCGCGCGCCCCCACCGGCGTTTCCGGATCGGGAATATCCAGCGCGGCCCACTGCATATCGGGCGGAACATCCAGAATCGTCGGCGGCCTGCTGTGATGGAAGCGCCGCGCGAGCATGATTCCGTAGTGCGGGTCCATCACCCATTTCTGGGTAATGGCGTGACCGATGCCCAGCGTCGAACGGCCCATCAACTGCCCGCCCAGCGCGGTGGGATGCAGCACCGTGCCGACATCGCCGTAGGCCAGAAAATCGGTCAAATAATATTTGCCGGTTTCCGTGTCCACTTCGACTTCGGCGAAACTCGCGACATAGGAAAAGGTGTTCCCGTCGTGCGGATATTTATCGCGGGCCGAGGCGACGAATCCCTGCCCGGCCAGCCCGGCCACCGATTCCCGGGTCATCTTATTCACATCCGGGTTGCACTCATGGCCGTCGTAGATGCCGCCCAGCTTGATGGCCTGCTGCGCGGCTTCGGCGAAGGTCATGCCTCCGCCGCCGCCCTTGCGGAAGACGCGTTCATTGGCGACCTCGTAATTCTCGGGGCTGCCCCCGAGTTTCTTCGCCGCCAGCTCGCACAGCCGCTTCTTGGTTTCTTCGGCGACCGCGTAGGACGCGCGCGTCATCGCGTGCGTGGTCTGGCTGCCGCCGGAAGGACAACTCCAGGCCACGTTCTTGGCGTTGCTGCCCCACACCACATCGCATTTCTCCCACGGCACGCCGAGCATCTCCGCGGCGACGCGATGCACGTCGATCACCGACTCCGTGCCCAGGTTGCCGATTCCGGACTGGAAGCTGACGCGCCCATCCGGTTTGATCACCAGCAAGCCATCGAAGCCGATCGAGCCGCCCACGTAGCAACTCATCGCCACGCCCACGCCGCGAACCTTGGTGCCGCTGCGCTTGGGCTTGGCGAGTCGCTCCTTCCAGTTGAACTGTTCCGAGCCGCGGTCGAGCGCATCCTTAATAAACGCGCTGGTGGCATGGCCCCGTTCCCCGTCGCGCATCGCCGGACCGAATTTGGCCTTTCCTTCCGGCGCGTTGATCCGCCGGATGGCCACCTGGTCCAGGTTCAGCTTGCGGGCCGCCTTGGCCAGGATCGGCTCCATGACGACGATGCCTTGCAGCCCTCCCGGAGCGCTCTGCGCGCTGCGCGGAGGGGTGTTGGTCATCACCGACAAGCCCTGCAGGCGCATCGCCTCCGGCTGATACAGCAGCGAAACGATCCGTCCCGCCGACATCGCGTCGCCCGACGGATCATAAGGTCCGCCGGTGGTGATGGCGTGCATATCCAGCGCCAGGATGCGGCCGTCTTTCGAGAAGGCGACCTTCATACGGCCGAGCACGCTCGGCCGCGCGCGGCCGATGAAATGCTCATCCTCGCGGCTGAGACGCATCATCACCGGCGCATTGCATTTCTTCGATAGCAGCGCCGGAATGACCAGAGAAATCGCTCCGGTAATTTTGCTCCCGAAACCGCCGCCGGTATATTCGCTGACCACCACCACATCTTCCGGCTTCAGATTCAGCCAGCGCGCCACGGCGGGCACGGTTTGAATCATGCTCTGCGTGCCGGTGTGAATGTACACTTTTCCGTTCTGCCAGTAGGCCAGCGCGGTGCGCGTTTCCAGGCACTGATGGCTGGTATCCGGGGTGAGAAAAGTTTCGTCGAGCACCAGCGCCGCGTTTTTAAATCCCGTGTCCACGTCGCCGTACGACCACGTCCCGGCCCGCTCATCGGGCACCTTGCCCAGCGGCAGTTTGGTGTCGCCGGCTTCGGCAAAATCGGCGTCGGTCCACTTGAAATCGATGATTTCAAGCTGCGGCGGAGCCTGCCGCGGTTCTCCCGGCTTGGACGCCGGCGGCGGCGGCTGCACCCACACATTACCCTCCAGCCGGGCGTTCGGTCCGCCGGGCCGCAAGGTCTCCAATGGATCGATCACGAACGGCAGGTGCTCGAATTCGATGTCGATTTTTTCGATCGCGTCGGCGGCGGTCAATTCGTCCACCGCGACCACGGCCAGAACCGGCTCGCCTTCATACAATGGTTCGTTGGTCAACCCCCGCTCGCCGCGCGTGTTGGCCCGGATCACGTGGCCGTTGTCGTCGATATAGTCGGCCGGCGCCGGCAAATCGTCCGCCGTCAAAATGCCCTTCACTCCCGGCATGGCCAGCGCCGCCGAAGTGTCCAGGTGCTTGACGCGCCCGTGCGGCAGCGGGCTCAGCAGGAGTTTCGCGAACAGCATGCCCGGCGCGCGATAGTCCTCGGCGTACTTCGACTGTCCCCGGACTTTCGCCTGCAAGTCCGGAGTCGAGTAATCCTTACCAATCAGCTTGTGCTTGCCGCCGTATTCGATTTTGTTAGGCATGTTTTTGCTCCCTCATGATCTCCGCCCCCCGCATCATCGCGGTGAGGATTTTCTGATAATCCCGGCAAATGCACAAATTGCCGGAAATGCCATGGGCCAGCTCCGCGCGCGTCGGATTGGGATTGTTGTTCAGATATCCGACGCTCGCCATGATGAAGCCGGACATGCAGAAGGCGCACTGGAAGCCCTGCTCTTCGATAATCGCCTGCTGCACCGGATGCAGCTTCCCGTCCGGGCTGGCGAGGCCTTCGACTGTCAGCACCTTGGCGGTACGGACGGTATGCGTCAGCGTCGAGCAGGAGTAGCGCGGTGTGCCGTCGATCAGCACCGTGCAGGCCCCGCATTCGGCGCGGTCGCATCCGATTTTCGTCCCGGTCAGGCCGAGCTTATAGCGCAAGGTCATGGCCAGCGTTTCCTGCTTCATGGCATCCACGCGGCGATCCTGGCCGTTGACGTTAATCGTAATCAGCCGGTCGCCGGTGCTGGCCGCCGAAGTGGGACTGGACGCGCGGAATAAATAGGTCGCGGCGGAAACGCCCGCGCCGCCGGCGATCACCCCTTGAATAAATCGTCGTCGCGAGACTGCTTTTACGGCGTCCTTTGGATTTTTCATTTCTTCTGCCATCGCATTACCTCCCTCTAGAGTTGCAACGCTGTTCGTGGTGGTGTCACCGGATGAGCGGACACTGGGCCGGTTCCTATACACAGTCGCATCTGAACCGAACTACACATTAGCCCGGTGGTTATTATATACCCCGAACGGCCGCTTGGAACAGACCCTCCTGGCATAGTTTCAGTACTTTCACCGGATCACGTCCAGATCCTTGCCATAAATCACCTCGCCGGCGAAGTTCCGGCGAATCTCGCCGAGGACTTCTTCCTCCGTCTGCCCCATCGGAAGTTCATGATAGAGCACCAGTTTTTTGGGCTGCACCGCGGCGGCGATTTTCCCCAGATTCACCCCGGAGGTGTGAAACGCCGGATGATAACGTTGCTCCTGCGGCGACTCCGATTCGAGCCCCTTGGCCGAATAAACCTCGTGGATCAGGATGTCGCATCCTTTCGCCGCCGCAATCAGATTGTCGCTATACGCCGTGTCGCCGGAAACGACAATCGACTTCCCGCCCCCGTCGAAACGATACCCGTAGGCATATTTCCACGAGCCGTGATTCACCGCGAACGCCGTCACCCGCATCCCCGCGTCGCGATAGACTTCGCCGGGCATCACCTCGTGCGTGTCCACCTGATAAGCCGCCTTGTTGCCGTGTTCCAATCCGTTCAGCCGGATGTTCATATCCTCCGTCCAGGCCTTCATAATATTCGCGACCATCGCGGCAATCCCCGGCGGCCCGTAAATCGCGATCCCCGCGCCGCGCCCCACCACCGCGGGCGTAAAAATCAGGTCCGGCAAGCCCAGCGTGTGATCCGAATGCAGATGAGTAATAAAGACACGCGTCAACTGCTTCATCCTGATCTTGGCCTGCACCGCGCGCCGCACCACGCCCGGTCCGGCATCGACGATGTACACGTTTTCTCCGGAGATCACCGCAACCGCCGGCCCGCTATGCGCCGGGTCCGGAATCGGCGTCCCGGTGCCGAGCAGAACGACTCGAGTATCCTGCGCGAGCGCGGCACCGGCCAGCACCATCAGCAAAAGTCCCTTGGTCATCAAATGATCCTCCGGCGGCGTCGTGAAATCACCCCCGCCATAACTGGCGGGGCTGGTCGAAGCTTACAGCCCCGTCAATTATCGCGGGGGCAGGCCGAAACTTCTAGCCCCGTCAATTATCGCGTCGGCAGGCCGAAGCTTCCAGCCCCGCCAGTTATGGCGGGGGCAGGCCGAGACTTACAGCCCCGTCAATTATCGCGTCGGCAGGCCGAAGCTTCCAGCCCCGCCAGTTATGGCGGGGGCAGGCCAACGCACATTTCAGCGACTATCCGCTCCCCTTTCTTAAAACGCTCATGGTACAACGTCTTAAGGAGCTCCCGTGGCCATCAAATTCACTCTCAACGGAAAATCCCAGACGGTCGAGGTTCACCCGCAGATGCCCCTGTTGTGGGTTCTGCGCGATACCATCGGCCTCACCGGCACGAAATTCGGCTGCGGCATGGCGCTGTGCGGAGCCTGCACGGTTCACGTCGACGGCCAGCCGATGCGCTCCTGCGTGACGCCCGTTTCGCTCATCGCCGGCAAGCGCGTCACCACGATTGAAGGTCTGTCGCCGGACAATTCTCATCCGGTGCAGCGCGCCTGGCTCGAAGAAGAAGTCTCGCAGTGCGGATATTGTCAGGCCGGCCAGATCATGACCGCGGCCGCGCTGCTCGAAAAAACGCCGAATCCGACCGACGCCGATATCGACGAGGTGATGCGCAATAACATCTGCCGCTGCGGAACTTATCAGGAGATTCGCAAAGCGATCCATCGCGCCGCCGAACTCAAGAGAGGAGCGAAACATGCCCGCGCCTAAAAAATTCCACTCTGCCCCCGCCTTGACAGGCGGGGCTGTAGACAACGGATATAGCCCCGCCAGTAATGGCGGGGGCGTGAATCGCCGCGCATTTTTGGGCGCCGCCGGCGGATTGCTGGTCGGCTTCCTGATCCCTGCGAAAAATCGTCTTTCCGCCGCGCCGGAACCGATCAAGCTGAACGCGTTCGTGCACGTCGGCGCGGATAACGTCGTCACGTTGTCGATCCACAAAGCGGAAATGGGCCAGGGGACGGTTACTTCGCTATCGATGCTGCTCGCCGAAGAACTGGAATGCGACTGGAACAAAATCCGCACCGAATTTCCCGGCGTCGATCCGACTTTCGGACCGATGATGGGCGTGTTCGGCAGCATGAGCATTCGCACCAGCTGGATTCCGCTGCGCAAAGCCGGCGCGACCGCGCGCGAAATGCTGATCGCCGCCGCGGCGCAAAAATGGGGTGTCGATCAATCGCAGTGCCGCGCCGAAAACAGTTTTATCCTTAATAACGCGACCGGCGCGAAATTGAGCTTCGGCGAGCTCGCCGATGCAGCCGGCAGGATTTCCCCGCCCTCGAACGTCGCGCTCAAAGATCCCAGCCAGTTCAAGCTGATCGGCACTTCACCCAAGCGCCGCGATTCGCCGGATAAAGTCGCCGGCCGCGCGAAATTCGGCATCGATATGCGAGTGCCGGATATGCTCTACGCGGTGGTCGCGCGCTGCCCGGTTTTTGAAGGCAAGGTCGCGAGCTTCGATGCGGCGAAAACGAAAGCGGTTCCCGGAGTCAAGCACGTCGTCGAAATTTCCGACGGCGTCGCGGTGGTGGCTGACAACACCTGGTCCGCCATCGAGGGCCGCAAAGTTTTGCAGGTCCGATTCGACGAAGGCCGCCGCGCCCAGACCAGCAACGAATCGCTGCGCAAAATGTTCGCGGAGCTGGCCGAAAAACCCGGCGCCGAAGCGCGCCATCGCGGCGACGTCGAGACGGCGCTGGCCGGCGGCGCCAAAAAAATGGAAGCCGTATACGAAGCGCCGTATCTCGCCCACGCGCCGATGGAGCCGTTGAACTGCACCGTCCACGTGCGGCCCGGCGCCTGCGATATCTGGGCGTCGACGCAAATCCAGACCGCCGCGCAGCAGATCGCCATGCGCATCACCGGATTGCCGCGCGAAAAAGTGCAGGTCCACACGCTTTATCTGGGCGGCGGATTCGGACGGCGCGGCGCGTCGGATTATATCGGCGAAGCGGTGGAGATCGGCAAGGCGCTGGGCGTGCCGGTGAAGCTCACCTGGACGCGCGAAGACGATCTGCAACATGATTTTTACCGCCCGGCGTCGTATACGCGATTCCGCGCGGCGCTCGATTCCGACGGCTGGCCGGTGGCGCTCGATTCGCGCATCGTGTGCCCGTCGTTTGCCGGAATGCGCAACGGAGTGGATTTCGCGGCGGTCGAAGGCATCGCCGATCTGGCCTACGACATCCCCAATTTCCGCGCCGATTATCATGCGCCGGACGCGGGCATTCCCACCAGTTTCTGGCGCTCGGTCGGATATTCGCAGAATACGTTTTTCGCCGAAAGCTTCATCGACGAGATGGCGCACGCGGGCGGAAAAGATCCGTTGGAGTTCCGGCGGCGTCTGCTCAAAAATACCCCGCGCCTGCTGGGCGTACTGGATCTGGCGGTCGAAAAAGCCGGGAAACCCGCGCCGGGACGATTCCATGGCGCCGCCGTCGCCAACAACATCGGCAGCTTCAACGCGCAGGTGGCCGAAGTCTCCATTGAAAAAGGAAAAATTCGGGTGCATCGCGTGGTCTGCGCGGTAGATTGCGGGCACGTGGTTCATCCCGTGATTCTCGAACAGCAGATCCAGAGCGGCATTGTTTACGGTTTGACCGCCGCGCTTAAAGGCTACATTACCATCGAGAACGGGCGCGTCAAGGAACAGAATTTCAATCATTACGACGTGCTGCGCATCGATGAAATGCCGGTGGTTGAGGTGCATATCGTTGCCAGCCAGAATAATCCCGGCGGGATTGGTGAGGCCAGTACTCCCGCGATCGGCCCGGCGGTGGCCAACGCGATTTTCGCGGCCACGGGCAAACGTATCCGCCGTTTGCCGATCCGGATGGACGAGATTGTCTGATCCGGCGAAAACTCCCAAATTTGTTTGTCCCGGCGCGCGAATTTAGTGACATAATAATGAGTTCGTTCAGTCGCAAGCGGATTTGTGTGTTTGTTTTTTCGCGCAACAGGACTTACTGAATGCCCCGCACTCCTCAAAGAAAATTGAAAGCGGTTTCGCCGCTGGTTCGCACCACGCTCACCGCCTCCGCTTTCGAGCAGCTGATCACTTATGTGGTCGGCGGCGACTGGACGGTGGGCGATCGCATCCCGCCGGAGCGCGAATTGTGCCAGCAGTTGGGCATCGCGCGCACGTCCCTGCGCGAAGCGCTGAAGGCGATGGAGCTGATCGGCATGCTCGAAAGCCGCGTCGGCGACGGGACCTTCGTTTGCGACCGCAGCGAGTTTCTTTCGCGTCCTTTGTTATGGGCGTTCACCGGCACCGACCATCATGAGTTGCGCGACATCATGGAAGCGCGCGAATTCATCGAGCGCGACCTGGCCGGCCTGGCGGCCGAACGCGGCAGCGACGCCGAAATTGAAGCCATCGGCGTGGCGGTCGAGCGGATGCGCGAATCGCTCACTCGCGGCGAATCGATTTTCGACGCCGATTCGATGTTTCATCTGGCCATCGCCGACGCCGCGCATAACGAGGTTCTGCGCAATGCGGTGCAGCTGCTGCGAAACCTGATGCGGCAGTGGATCGTGCTGAAATACCTGATCCCGGACGTTCCCAATAATGTTTTAAAGCAGCACGAAGCGATCTTCCGCGCCATCCGCGAGCGTAGCGCGCAGGGCGCGCGCAATGCCATGTGGAAGCATCTGGAAGATACCGCCTATTTTGTTTCCCAGGTGGTGGAGCGCGGCGCCGACCATATGAAAAACGGCCGAAAGCGCAGGCAGTAACGCAAGCCGTCAGGCTTGCGAATCTTCGCGGCTCGAAACCCGCAGCATATGATGAACGAAGGAGATGCTGAACCGCCGCGCGCCGTCGTGGAAATTGTTCGCGATTCTCGCCGCAGCGGCGATTCTCGCTTATCTTCCGGCGCTCACCCAGCCGTTTCTTGAGGACGATTATCCCAATCTCGCGCTGGCCATTCATTTTCTCGGCGCCTGGCGCGATGTTTTGAACAATCCCGCGTTTCGCCTGCGCGCGACCTCGCAAATGTGGATGAGCGCGCTTTATTCCGGCTTCGGCGTGAACGCGATGCCGTATTACGCCGCGGGAATTTTTTTGCACGTCGCCAACACCTGGCTGGTTTTCGCGCT
>DATJNW010000060.1:0-6312 GCA_035507655.1 Bryobacteraceae bacterium
TTGGAGGGGGACAGTACCTCGATGACCAGCTCTGGCGCGCCACGGAAATAATCGTCGAGGTCAATTGCGTCGTAGCGCTCCTGTGAGACATAGGCGACGTCCGCGCGCCAGAGCTCATGCTCGGGGAGTGGTCGAAAGGCAAATTCGGGCCAGACAATGCCCCGGCCGGCGGCCGGCGCCTCAAGGAGTTTCACAAGCCGCCGCTGGGCCTCCGAGTGTCTGTGTTTCGGAAATGTCGTAAAGACGGGCACGCCATGTTGAAGCTCGTAATACCCTCCCTTGGGGTCGGGCAGCGCGCAGAATTGCTCGACCGTCATCAAAGCGGAAGTCGTCGGCATCACACTCATTTTCGCAAATCCCGTCCGGTCATCTCCTTCGGCTGCGCGACGCCGAACAGGCCCAGAATGGTCGGCGCGATGTCCTGCAATGATCCGCCGCTGCGCAGCGGGCGCTTTTCTTCATCCACAATGATCAACGGCACCGGATTCGTCGTATGGTATGTGTGCGGACCCTTCGTCACCGGGTCGATCATCGTTTCCGCGTTGCCGTGATCCGCGGTGATGATCCATCGCCCGCCTTTGGCCCTCAAAGCATCATAAATGCGGCCTAATCCCGCGTCGACGGTCTCCACCGCGCGGACCGTCGGCGCGAATTTTCCCGAATGGCCCACCATATCGGCGTTGGCGTAATTCATCACGATCACGTCGAAATCGCGCTTTTCGATGGCGACGACGACGGTATTGGTGACGCCCTCGGCGTTCATCTCCGGTTTCAGATCGTAGGTCGCGACTTTCGGCGACGGCACCAGCTCGCGCTCTTCACCGGGATACGGTTTTTCATTTCCGCCGTTGAAAAAATAGGTCACATGCGCGTATTTTTCGGTTTCCGCCACGCGCAGGTTTTTCCAGTTCAACTGCGCCATCACGTTGGCCAGAATGTTGGAAGGATGTTCGCGCGCCAGAACGAAAGGAACCGTGAATGTTTTATCGTACTGGGTCATGGTCGTGAAATGCAGCTTCAGCGGAGATTCGGTCAGCCGCTGCGTCATTTCCCGCCCGCGATCGGCGCGATAGTTGAAAAAAATGCAGGAATCCTCCGGCCGGATGCGCCCCACCGGATCGCTGCGCGAATCGAGAATCGTAATCGGCTCGATAAATTCATCGGTCACGCCGCGTTCATACGATCGCTTCACCGCGGCCACCGGATCGGTCGCTTTTTCGCCGCCGCCGTCGACCATCGCGGCCTCCGCGCGCTCGATCCGCTCCCAGCGCTTGTCGCGATCCATCGCGTAGTAGCGGCCCGAAATCGTGGCGATGCGGCCGACCCCGATGCGCCGGATTTCTTTTTGCAGCGCCTCGATGAATCCCGCTCCGCTTTCCGGCGGCGTGTCACGCCCATCCATGAAACAATGGACGCAAACGTCATTGAGCCCTTCGCGCCTGGCCATTTCGAGCAGCGCATAAAGATGGGTGTTCATCGAATGCACGCCGCCATCGCTCAGCAGGCCCATCAGATGCAGGCGGCGGCCTCGCGCGTGATGCATCGCGCCGAGCAAAACCGGGTTCTGGAAAAATTCGCCCGACGCGATCATCAGATCAATGCGCGTCACATCCATCTGGATCACGCGGCCCGCGCCGATATTCAAATGCCCCACTTCGCTGTTGCCCATCTGCCCTTCCGGCAATCCTACATATGGACCCGAAGTCTGCACCAAAGTATTGGGATATTCGCGCAACAGCCGGTCGTAATTCGGTTTATGCGCCGCGGCAATGGCGTTACCGTCAATCGCCGGCGAATATCCCCAACCATCCAGGATGGTCAAAACCAGGGGACGGCCGTTCATCATTTCTTGAACGCTTTCCCGCCGGCGAAGCGCGCGCCCGCACCCAATTCTTCTTCGATCCGCAGAAGCTGGTTATATTTCGCGATTCGATCGGTGCGGCTCAACGATCCGGTCTTGATCTGCCCGGCGCTGGTCGCGACCGCGAAATCGGCGATGAACGGATCTTCCGTTTCACCCGACCGGTGCGAAATCACCGAAGTATAGCCCGCATCGTTGGCCATGTTGACGCACTCGAAGGTTTCGGTCACGGTTCCGATCTGGTTCAGCTTGATCAGAATCGAGTTGGCAATGCCGCGAGCGATTCCTTTAGCGAAAATCGACGTATTCGTCACGAAAATATCGTCGGCGACCAGTTGAATTTTCTTACCCAGCGTGTCGGTCAGAAGATTCCAGCCGTCCCAGTCTTCTTCCGACATGCCGTCTTCCAGCGAAACGATCGGATACTGCTTCACCCAGCCCGCCCAGAACTCGACCATCTGTTCGGAGGTGCGCTCGCTCTTGTCGGATTTCTTGAAAACATACCGTTTCTTCGAGGAATCGTAGAATTCGCTGGCGGCCGGATCGAGCGCGACGCCGATCTGCTCGCCCGGCTGATAACCGGCCTGGGTGATCGCTTCGAGCACCACTTCGATCGCCTCGGCGTTCGACTTGAGATTGGGCGCGAACCCTCCCTCATCGCCGACCGCAGTCGAATAGCCGCGTTTTTTCAACACGCCCTTCAGCGTATGAAAAACCTCCGCGCCCCAGCGCAGGGCTTCCGAAAACTTCGCCGCGCCGAACGGAACAATCATAAATTCCTGCGGATCGACGCTGTTATCGGCGTGCGCGCCGCCGTTCAGAATATTCATCTGCGGCACCGGCAGCAATGATGCGCCGGCTCCGCCGAGGTACCGGTACAAGGGAAGATCGTGCGAAGAAGCCGCGGCTCGCGCGACCGCCATCGAAACGGCCAGAATCGCGTTCGCGCCCAGTTTCGATTTGTTTTCGGTGCCATCGAGCCGGATCATGTGCCGGTCGATCTCGATTTGCCGGTCGGCATCCATCCCCACCAGCGCCGGCGCGATATGACCCACAATGTTCGCCACCGCTGTTTTGGTCCCTTTGCCCTGATAGCGCGACTTGTCGCCATCCCGAAGCTCGACGGCTTCGTGTTCTCCGGTGGAAGCGCCGGAGGGAACAGCGGCGCGGCCCATCGAGCCGTCCGCCAGGTGAACATCCGCCTCGACCGTGGGGTTGCCGCGGGAATCGAGGATTTCTCGTCCGATGATTTTTGTTATTTCCATGAATCTTCAGAGTAGAATGCGCGCCACGATCGGGGCAAGATAGAATTTTCCGACCGGCCCATAGCTCCTCCGAACGGCATAGCGGATAATTTCAAGGAATTGCTTCACTGCCGCCGGGCATCTAATTGTGGTAAAAACGACGTTGGGGGACCGCGAACCTCAGGTTGACAAGCACTATGGCCTCGGCTATAGTTCTGAAGTACTGAATCTTCAACGGTTTTCAGCCAGAGACGTGACCCCGGAGCTTGGAATGGCCAGCAGCGCAAATGAACCGGATGTCGATGTCAACTTCCCCGGCGAAGACGACCTCGAACATCTTATTGAAGACTATAGTCACCTCGCTCCCCCATCCGAGGGGGAGTTGCTGCAGGGTCATGTCGTCAAAATTACGCCGCAGGAAGTGATCGTCGATTTCGGCTATAAGCTTGAAGGGGTTGTGCCGATCGAGCAGCTCCGCCAGCCTGACGGCACCGTGGCCGTCCGCCCCGGCGACAACATCGATGTCATGATCGATCGGCACGGCGCGCAACCGGAAGGCTACGTGCTTCTGTCCTATTCGAAGGCCAGCCGGCTGCGCATCTGGGACACGCTCGAGCGCGCCATGCGCGAACAGCTTCTGGTTTCCGGACGCGTCCTGGAACGTACCAAGGGCGGATTGATGGTCGACGTGGGGGTGCCCGCGTTCATGCCCGGCTCGCAGGTCGATCTGCGCCCGATTCACGACCTCGATCAGTTCATCGGCCAGGATATTCCGGTAAAGGTTTTAAAGATCAACCGGCGGCGCGGAAATGTCGTGGTTTCGCGCAAGATGGCCATCGAAGAGGATCTTAAAGCGCGCAAGCTGAATGCGCTGGAGCATCTGTTCGAAGGCGCGGTGGTCACCGGCGCGGTGAAAAACCTGACCGAATACGGCGCGTTCGTGGATTTAGGCGGAATCGACGGATTGCTGCACGTCAGCGACATGTCGCATGGCCGCGTGAATCATCCGAGCGAAGTGGTGCACGTCGGCGATGAAATTACCGTCAAGGTGCTCAAATTCGATCGGGAAAAAGAGCGAATTTCGCTGGGCCTGCGGCAATTGACGCCGGATCCCTGGGAAACGCTGCCGCAGCGTTGCCCGCCCGGAAGCCGCGTCATCGGGCGCGTCATGAGCATCACCGATTATGGCGCTTTCGTCGAAATCGAGCCGGGCGTCGAGGGTTTGATCCACGTCTCGGAAATGACCTGGAGCCGCCGCATGAAGCATCCGAGCAAGGTGGTGAAGGTCAGCGACCAGGTGGAAGCCGTGGTGCTGGAAGTAAAGCCGCGCGAACGGCGCGTTTCGCTGGGAATCAAACAGCTTGAGCCGGATCCGTGGACCACCGTGGCGGAGCGATACTCGATCGGCAGCGTGGTGGAAGGACGGGTGCGCAAGCTCGCCGATTTCGGCGCATTTCTGGAGATTGAAGAAGGCGTGGACGGGCTGGTGCACGTTTCCGATCTATCGTGGACCAAGCACGTCAAGCATCCGTCGGAGGTTTTGAAAAAAGGCCAGGTGATGCAGGCCGTTATTTTGAATATCGATGCGCCGAACCGGCGCTTGTCGTTGGGAGTAAAGCAGCTTCAGCCGGACGCGTGGGAGAGCTTTTTCCGCTCCCACGAAGTCGGCGATCTGGTGCGCGGGCGGGTGTGCCGGGCCTGCGCGTTCGGGGTGTTCGTGGAACTGGCGCCGGGAGTGGAGGCGCTGTGCCATAAATCGGAGATCCCGCCGATGCCGGGGACTTCCGCGGCAGCCGGCGCGGAGGCGGAATCGCCGCTGCCGATCGG
Source organism: Bryobacteraceae bacterium (assembly GCA_035507655.1). Lineage (GTDB taxonomy): Bacteria > Acidobacteriota > Terriglobia > Bryobacterales > Bryobacteraceae > Palsa-187. The sequence goes on from DATJNW010000060.1 coordinate 4,933, forward strand.
CGATGAGTACGATTTTAAGATCATCAAGATGAACGAGGCGGATAAGAAAATCGGTTTGAGCCTGCGCGCGGTAGCGGAAGAGGAGGAACGCACGCGTCTGGAGGATTATCAGCGCCAGGCCGCCGCGGCCACCATGACCATTGAAGAAGCCATGAGCTTACGAGGAAAAGGAGAACGATGACCAAGGCGGAATTGATCGAAGAAGTTTCCCGGGTGGTGGAGATGACGCGCAAGGATTCGGAGGTGATCGTGGAGGCGATTTTCGATAGCGTCGTGCGCGCCTTGCGAACGGGAGACAAAATCGAGATCCGCGGATTCGGCAGCTTCCGCACGCGCCAGCGGCAACCGCGCGTCGGCCGCAATCCCAAAACCGGAGCGCGGGTTGAGGTGCCCGCCAAGCGCATTCCTTATTTCAAGCCCAGCAAGGAGCTGAAGGACCTGGTAAACAACGAAACCGGTGAGGCCGCGCCGGCCAGCGACGGCCAGCCTCCCGAAACGCACGCGTGATCCGGTAACTTAAGCCGTCAGGCCTGCGCCGTTCGCGGCATGGCGACGCGGACAACGCCGGCCTGACGGCTTACGCGACTCGCATAAGCGCGCAACCAATGGATTACCTCTGGAGCCCATGGCGCTATCGCTACGTCTCGTCGGCGTCGCCTGCGGATTCGTGTCTGTTTTGCCGGGTGGCGTGCGAGGCGAACGATCGCGCCAATTACGTGCTGCGGCGCGCGGCGAAAAATTTCGTGATGCTGAACGCGTTTCCTTACACCAGCGGCCATCTGATGATCGCTCCCTACGCGCACGTGGCGACGCTGGAGGAAGCCGATCCGGATGCGCTCACGGAAATGATGACGCTTGCGCAATTCGCCGAAGCCGCGCTGCGCCGTGTCTATAACGCGCACGGCTTCAACCTGGGAATGAACGTCGGCGCCAGCGCGGGCGCGGGCGTGGCCGGGCATATTCACCTGCACCTGTTGCCCAGATGGTCGGGGGACGTAAGTTTTATTACTACGATCGCCGAGACGCGCGTTCTGCCCGAGGATCTGGAGACCACCTATGGGCGATTATCGGCAGCGTTCGCAGGAAGCTGAATCTCCGCGAGGTTTGCTAGCCCGTACTTGACGCGGCTTTCGTCAGGTAAGGGCGGGGCTGCGCCGCTCGCCTCTTATTGAGCCGACCAGGCGGGCTTAGAGCCCGCCGCAGGCTGGGAGCCTGCCCCGCTCGCCCGCGACTTACGAATCACTGGGACGGGAGACTAGTACTTCGCGTCGGCCGGCTTCGGAGCCGCCGGCTCGATCGATGCACGGATGATTTTATCGATGTGCGGCATATACCGATCGAGATACGCCTGCCCACCATTGGCGATCTGGTCTTCTTTAG
>DATJNW010000061.1:0-3316 GCA_035507655.1 Bryobacteraceae bacterium
CGGCTGCTGATCGACGGCCTTGGCCAGATCGTCGCCCTTCAAATCGGGATGCGCCTGCACCCAGCGGTCGGCTTCCACCACCTGTTCGGGAAACGTCGCCGCCGCCAGGATTTGCGCCACCAGCGAATCCGGGTAGAGCGCGATCGGTGCGACCAGCTGATCGAGCTGCTCGGGACTCTGTTGGGTGTAAGGCGGCGCCTGTCCGTTCGGTGCGTTCGATGGAGGTGCTTGCTCGGTTGCCTGTTCCGCCGGCGGTGGCGCTTGCCCGTCCTGAGAAGCCGCCAGATTCTGAGGTAACGTAGCGAACAGCAAAGCCAAGGACATGAGCGAAACCAAAATCTGCTCGCCGAGGCGAGGCCTAAGTAACTTTCGGGCGCGCTTGAGCACGTTCATGAGCTTCAACCCCCTGTACACTTTCGTCGCTTGAGGTCTCATAACGGTTGAGATGCAAAACCGATGGTTCGAGTATCAACAAAATTGAGCTTTGTATACGCCTCGATCCGGCATTTCAATGTCTGTGAATCCGCTCTTCTTTGGCTGGCGACCGCCCCCCCGCACATCGGAGACGCGAGTGAGACGCATTTGCATCGTGTGGCTGTGCGAGGTTGAGTATGCTAAAGCTGTGACAAGAACTCTCCATACGAGTTCGTATCGTAAGGAAGGGAAGTCCGGATTCGTATCGGCGAAAGCCGGTATGGCGCAAACGCAACGCACGACCGATCATCGCAGAGGCCGATGCAGCCGAGCCCGACGAACCTGAGCACGCCGAGCCCAATCGAAACTCCCGCCTCGCCGCCCGCGCTGGCCGATTCCAGCAAGCGGCTGCTGCCATGGCTGATTGCCGTGGCGTTTTTCATGGAGTCGCTCGACACGACGATTCTGAATACCGCCGTGCCGACCATTGCGGCGGCCCTCCACGTCGCTCCGCTCAGCATGAAGTCTGTTCTGGCGAGCTACACGTTGAGCCTCGCCGTGTTCATTCCGATCAGCGGATGGATGGCGGATAGGTTCGGCACGCGCCGCGTGTTCGCCTCCGCGATTGGCATCTTCTCGCTGGGGTCTTTCCTCTGCGGCGTTTCGACCAACATCCATATCCTGGTGGCGTGCCGCATCCTGCAGGGCTGCGGCGGCTCGATGATGGTGCCCGTCGGCCGCCTCACGATTGTGCGGACGTTCGAGAAATGGGAACTCGTCCGCGCGATGAGCTTCGTCGCCATACCCGGCTTGATCGGCCCGATGCTCGGCCCGATCGCCGGCGGCCTGATTGTCGGATACCTTCAGTGGCGGCTGATTTTTTTTGTGAATATTCCGATCGGCCTTGTGGGCCTGGTTCTCGTTTATTTCCACCTGCCGGACTATCGCGAAAAGCGCACCGATCCGCTCGATGTGGCGGGGCTAATATTGTTCGGCTCCGGGGTTGCGCTGCTTTCCTACGTGCTCGAAGTGTTTGGCGAGCACACGCTGACCGCCGGCGAAATTGTGGGGCTGCTGGCGATTTCAATGGCGCTGCTCGCAGGCTACGGATTTCACGCGACGAAAACGGCGCATCCGATGCTGCGCCTGATTCTTTTCCGGATTCGCACGTTTCGCGCATCCGTTAGCGGAAGTTTTGTCACGCGCCTCGGCATCGGAGGCATTCCATTTCTGTTTCCGCTGCTGTATCAGGTTGGCCTGGGCTTCACGCCGATTCAGTCCGGCTTGCTGATGATGCCGCAAGCCATCGCCGCCATGAGCCTGAAGCTGACGATGCCGAAGATTCTCGCGCGCTTTGGCTACCGCTTCGTGCTGATTTCGAATACGCTGCTGATCGGCGGGCAGATCATGCTTTTTGCCACGATCGGGGCGCGCACGCCGATATGGCTGGTGGTCGGCGAACTGTTTTGCTACGGCTTCTTTACGTCGCTGCAATACACGAGCATGAATACGCTCGTCTACGCGGACATCGCGGAAGAGCAGGCCAGCGCCGCGAGTTCTATTGCCAGCACGATGCAGCAGATGTCGGTCAGCTTCGGCGTGGCGGCAGCATCGCTGGTGACAGCATTTTTCATTCCCGACCGGCACACCTCGAGCGCGCCGATTTTCATTCACGGGATTCACCGCGGGTTTCTGGTGCTCGGCGGGATGACGCTGCTCTCGACCTTCGTTTTCAGCGAACTGAAAAAGGGCGATGGCGATGTAGTGAGTCAGCGAAAAGATCTGCACGCCGGCGGAGAAATTGCGACGGCAATCGCGGCGCATCACGAGTAAAATGCGGTCGAGCAAGGAGGATCACATGCGGAAATTCTTGACGTCGCACCGTTATTGGCTGGGGCTGGCGGTTTTGCTGGCGTTCGCGCTCGGATCAGCGCGCGCAGTCGATCTCGATTCAACTGCTGTCGGCTATCAGCTGCCCGATCAGATCAAGTGGGTCGGCAATCCGAAGGTCGCGGAAACTGCCGTGCTGCACGGTGACCCCATGAAGACGGGCCTCTACATCGAGCTCGTGAAATGGCATCCCCATAACTTCAGCCATCCTCATTTTCATCCAAACGATCGTTACATCACGGTGCTCTCCGGCACGTGGTGGGTCGGCACGGGAACGAAATACGATCCCGATAGCACTGTTCCGATGCCCGCAGGAAGCTACGTCACCGATTTTGCCAAGGGAATTCATTACGACGGCGCAAAGGACGGCGACGCGGTGATCGAAATCGTCGGCGAAGGGCCGGCGACGATGACCCCCGCTGAGGTGAAGTAGACGCGCCGCATTGCACTACTTTGGTGCAAAAAAACTGCAATAAGAGGTGCATGGAGCATGCCCCTAGCGGAGCCTTAACCGCCCCCTAAATGGCGGCAAATGGCAGCGCTTGGCACCTTATGCGCCCGCGCGACCCCTCACAAGGGGCCGGGCGAATACCAGGCGAATTGTTTTGGCGTTGCAGGGGCCGCTTTCCCTACATCAACAACTCAGCGTACTTGCAAACCAGAGGTTGCACGGGGTACGGTGAAGCATAGTGGCTACAGAGAGTCGCGCCGCGGAAGCGAGCCGCCTATGACGATTCAAATTACCAAAGCTGAGATCGAGTCGCTCGTCAAGCAGCGGCTCCAGAGCGGCAAGTTCAAGGACGCCGAGGATGTGATTTTGCAGGCCTTGAGAGTTTCTCAAAGTGGCGCCACGCCGACTGATGGAGAACGCGCCGCAGCGATCGAGCGGCTTAAGACATTTGGGAAGACGCATGGGATTTCACTCAACGGGTTAACCATTCGGGAGTTGCGCCATGAGGCGCGACCGTGAGTGGAGTTGTCGTCGATGCTTCGGTAACGCTCTCCTGGTGCT
>DATJNW010000062.1:0-11722 GCA_035507655.1 Bryobacteraceae bacterium
CGCGTCCGCCTTTGGAGATGTATTCGTCATCGGCGAAACCGGATTCGAGTCCCGCGCCGGATTCAATCCAGGTTTCAACCGAGGATTTTTTCAGCAGATCGAGCACGCGAGGCGTAGCAGCCACGCGCCGCTCGGACGGGAAAGTTTCTTTGAGAATGCCAACCGTGAGTGCCAAACTCGATGGGACCTTTCGAAAAACGCGGCAATTTTTCCGCTAGTGGCCAGCGAGCGCAGACCACAAACTATCATATCGTGTTCGCCGCTCCCTGCGGCTGATCCCAGAAGAACAGCGGCCAAGGAAGCGGCGAGCGGTCGGCTTGTTTCAAATCTGGGAAAACCCACGTCAGCTACCCGCGCGTCCCCACTGGACCATCGATCGTTTGCCGGTCGCGCCTCTTGTTGCTCCGCGACTCCGCTAGCGAAACTCTTCCTGCAACTCATCGAGCGCCGCCGACCCCGGGCACAGCTTCTCATACGGGATCTTCGTCAGCGCCTGCGATGCCGTATTGTTCAGCTCATGCATGTCCGGAACCGATTCGTCGATGTACAGCAGCCCCGTCACCACCTCGCCTTTGCCGTGATGCTCCGACAGATAATCGAGCACTTTTTCGCGATCGCGTGGGTCGTAATCCGGTGGAACGCCTTTGAAACGCACTACGCTGCCGTCGTGCATCGCGACGTTCACCGCTCCGTTCTGGCCGATGGTCGCCAGAATTTCCGAAGCCGGCGGCACGAAATCAGTTTCCGTCGCCTTCAGCATGTTGTTGCGAGTATAGAGATAACTTTTGGTCGACCCGGTGTGATCGTTGAACGTGACGCACGGCGAAATCACATCCACCAGCGCAAATCCACGATGCGACAGCGCGGCTTTGAGGATCGGCACGAGCTGCTCTTTGTCCCCCGAAAAACTGCGCGCCACAAACGTCGCGCCCAGGCTCAGCGCCAGATTCACCGGATCGATGGGAGCCATGCGGTTCGGCTCGCCGCGCTTGCTCTTCGATCCAATATCGGCCGAAGCGGAAAATTGGCCCTTGGTCAATCCGTAGACGCCGTTGTTTTCGATGATGTACAGCATCTTCAGATTGCGGCGAATGGCGTGGCACATGTGGCCCAGGCCGATCGAAAGAGAATCGCCGTCGCCCGAAACGCCGATATAAGTCAGTTCGCGATTGGCGGCATTCGCTCCCGTGGCGATCGGCGCCAGACGGCCGTGCGCGGAGTTGAAGCCGTGCGCGCCGCTGACGAAATAGGTCGGGGTTTTCGAAGAGCAGCCGATGCCGCTCATTTTCGCCAGCATGTGCGGCGCGAGAGAAATCTCCCAGCAGGCGCGAATGATCGCCGCGGTGATCGAATCGTGGCCGCAGCCGGCGCACAGCGTCGACATGGAGCCTTCGTAGTCGCGAATGGTTAAGCCCAGCTCGTTGCGATGCAGGCTGGGATGAATGGCGGTCGGCTTAGCGATGGACGGCACGTTCGGACAGTTCTCCAATCTGGCTGCTGATGCGATCGATCACGCGCTTGGCGCTCATCGGGAATCCGCCGTAGACGCAGATGCTGCGCAGCTTGTCTTTCGACACGTTGGTTTCGAGCGTCAACAGCGATTTCATCTGCGCGTCGCGATTCTGCTCCACGATGAAGTTGAATTCGTGATCGTTTAAAAACTCCTCGACGCTCTCCGGGAACGGGAATGCGCGGATGCGCATGAAATCGGCCGCAATTCCCCGCGATTCGAGCGCGTCCAGCGCCTCGCGCACCGCCGCGTCGCATCCGCCCAGCGTCACCACTCCGAACTGCGCGTCCTTGCGCGTTTCCATGACCGGCGCGGGAACGAATTTCGCGGCGGCTTTGTGCTTGCGCAGCAGGCGATCGACCACGTCCTGATATTCGTCGGGAGTTTCGGTGTAAGCGCCGGTCCGCGTGTGGCCCGACCCGCGGGTGAAATACGCGCCCTTGGCGCTGACGCCGGGCAGCGTGCGCGCGGCGACGAAATTTTCATCTTCCGGCGAGTAGCGGAAAAATTTCTTGATCTGCTCGAGTTGTTGGGCGTCGAGCACGCGGCCGCGGTCGGGGCGATAACCGTCGTCCCATTTGAGCCGCGGCACCACCCAGTCGTTCATGCCGATATCCAAATCCGAAAGCATGAACACGGGCGTCTGAAAACGTTCCGCAAGGTCGAACGACTGAACGGCGAATTCGAAGCATTCCGCCGGATTCGACGGATACAGACAAATATGTTTCGTATCGCCGTGCGAGGCGTAAGCGCATTCGAAGATGTCGCCCTGCTGCGTGCGCGTGGGCATTCCCGTCGACGGACCGACGCGTTGAATATCCATGATCACGGCGGGGATCTCCGCGTAATAGGCGAGCCCCAGCAGCTCATTCATCAGCGAAATTCCGGGCCCCGAGGTCGAGGTGAACGCGCGTGCGCCATTCCAGGTCGCGCCGATCACCATGCCGATCGCCGCCAGCTCGTCTTCGGCCTGAATGATGCAGCAATTCATCGCGCCCGTTTCCGGATCCTTGCGATATTTCTTGCAGAAATCGGTGAAGGCGTCCATCACCGATGTCGAGGGCGTAATCGGATACCAGGCGGCCACGGTCGCGCCCGCATAAACCGCGCCCAGCGCCGTTGCGGTGTTGCCGTCGATCAGAATTTTGTCGCCATTGGCGTCCATTTTTTCCAGACGAAACGGCAGCGGATCGAAATGTTCTTTGGCGTAATCGTAGCCGAGGTGCAGCGCCTTGTGATTCGATTCGCGCAAGGACTTTTTCTTAGAAAATTTTTCGTCCAGAAGCTCCTCGACCACGCCCATATCCACATTGAGCACGGCGATCAGCGCGCCGGCGTAGGCGATATTCTTCATCAAGATGCGCTCGCGCGATTCGCGGAAATTCGCGTTGCACATTTCCGCCAGCGGCACACCGAGGAACGTCACATCCTCGCGATGCAGCTGCGGATCGAGCGGCCAGCTCGAATCGTACAGCACGTAGCCGCCCTGGCGAACCTCTTGAATATCGCGCTCATAGGTCTGCGAATTCATCGCGACCATCAGATCGTAGTCGAGCGCGCGCGCCGTGTAGCCGTCCTTATTGACGCGAATTTCGTACCACGTCGGCAGCCCCTGAATGTTCGACGGAAACAGATTTTTCCCCGAAACCGGAATGCCCATGCGAAAAATCGCCTGCATCAACAGACCGTTGGCGCTGGCCGATCCGGTGCCGTTGACGTTCGCGAGCTTAATCGCGAAATCATTCACCCGAGCGGCTACACCGACGCGCAGCATGCGGCCCTCCCGGCGTACGGCGTTTCCAGTTCAAACTTCTGCATGTCCCACGCCGCGGTGGGACAACGTTCGGCGCAAAGGCCGCAGTGGACGCACAGGTCCTCGTCTTTGATCATGAGTCGTTTGGTTTGGGGCAGCGGAGCGGAAACGTACAAATCCTGCGTCAGATTATTCGCCGGCGCGGAAAGGCGATGGCGCAAATCCTCTTCTTCGCCGCCGCGGGTGATGGTCAAACACAACAGCGGGCAAATGTCGACGCAGGCGTCGCACTCGATGCATTTTTCCGCGGTAAAAACCGTCTCGATATCGCAATTCAGGCAGCGCTGCACTTCGCGCGCGGTCTGCTCGGGATCGAAGCCCAGCTCGACTTCGATGTTGAGTTTCTTGAACCGCTCCGCCAGATCGACGTGCGTCATTTTCTGGCGCGGCGCGGGATTGTAATCGTTGTGATAGCTCCACTCGCTCAGCCCCATCTTCTGCGAAATGAGGTTCATGCCGTCAGCCGGACGCTCCGTCACCGCGACGCCGTTGCAATAATTGTCGATCGAGATCGCCGCCTGATGGCCGTGCTCCACCGCCCAAATGATATTTTTCGGCCCCCACGCGGAATCGCCTCCGAAAAAAACTCCGGGCAGCGTGGACATACAGGTTTTTTCGTCGACCACCGGCGCGTTCCATTTATCGAACTGCGCGCCCAGGTCGCGCTCGAACCACGGAAACGCGTTCTCCTGCCCGATCGCCAGAATCACATCGTCGGCCGGCAGAAAAATCGTGTCGATCACTTTGGAATTTTTCGCTTTCGCGTCCCATTCCAGGCGCTCGAACTCCATGCCGGTCAATTTTCCGTTTTCGATCACGAAGCGCTTGGGCGAGTGATTGATCACGATCTCGACGCCTTCTTCTTCGGCGTCTTCGAGCTCCCACGGCGAGGCTTTGAAAAATCCGCGCGGACGCCGCGCCATCACTTTAATGTCCCTGGCTCCCAGCCGCCTTGATGACCGGCAGCAATCCATCGCCGTGTTGCCGACGCCGATGATCAAAACTTTCTCGCCAACCGAATTAATATGACCGAACGCAATCGACTCCAGCCAGTCGATTCCGATATGAATGCGAGCGGTATCGTGACGCCCGGGCAGCTCCAGTTCTTTGCCGCGCGGCGCACCGCTGCCGACGAAGATCGCGTCGTAACCTTCTTTTAAGAGCGCGCGCATGCTGTCAACCGGCGCGTTGTAACGGATATCGACGCCAAAATCTAAAATCGTCTGGCACTCTTCATCGAGTACGCTGGCCGGCAGACGGAACGACGGAATATTGGTCCGCATCAGCCCGCCGGGCTTGTCGTATTGTTCGAAAATCGTGACTTCGTAGCCTTGCGGAACCAAATCGTTGGCCACCGTCAACGATGCCGGGCCCGCGCCGATGCAGGCGATTCGTTTGCCGTTTTTCTTCGCCGGGATTTTCGGCAGACGATCGCCGATTTCGCCGCGATGATCGGACGCGACACGTTTCAAGCGGCAGATCGCGACGGGTTTGCCGTCAAGCCGTCCACGCCGGCACGCCGGTTCGCACGGCCGGTCGCAGGTGCGCCCCAAAATCCCCGGGAAAACGTTCGATTCCCGGTTGAGCATGTAGGCGTCCGTAAAACGCCCCTGCGCGATCAGGCGGATATATTCAGGAACATTGGTGTGGGCGGGACAAGCCCACTGGCAATCGACGACCTTGTGGAAATAATTGGGGTCGCCGACTCGAGTCTGGTTCACGTGGGTGTTTCTCTCCGGTGGTCGTACACTTTATTCTACAACCGCCGGCCTGCCTGAAATCTGCAGTCCCCCCGCCACGACCAACTACAGCCCCGCCAGTCATGGCGGGGGTTCTAATCCTTCACTTCGCGTCGTTTCGCGAAATATCTGGTGAAGTCCCGCCGTCCAATTTAGTGAGGAACTCCTCATGAACACGACGAAAACAATATTTTGGTCGGCTTGCCTCGGCGCGGCCCTGGGCGCCGGCGCCATGTACTTGCTCGATCCCGACCGCGGACGCCGCCGCCGCTCTTCGGCACTGGAACGAAGCGGGTCCGTGCTTCGTCACACCGGGCGACGGGCTGCGAAATTCGTGCGCGACCTGGAAAATCGCACCCGGGGACTGGCGTGCTCCCGGCAACCTGAAGATGGCGTAAATGACGATGTGCTGGTCAGCCGCGTGCGCTCCCGGCTGGGACGACTTGCGGAGCATCCGCATCGCGTCGAGGTTACGGCGCGCAACGGCGTGGTGACGCTCCACGGAACGGTGCGGCGCGAAGAATACGACCGGCTCCTTTCCGACGTCCGCGGCGTCGCCGGCGTCCTTCGCGTCGAAAACCGGCTGGCGGAAGAGACCCTGACTACGGCCCGCTAGGCACGACGCGCCATCGGCCGGAAAGTTGTGCGACGGCGACCCGATACCTGTGGGAACTGGCTCCGAAAACGCCGATCCAGGTGAGCGTGGCGTCGACGAGGCCCCAATCGGACGCAAGTACTACGATTCGCGCATCGACGAACGGTCCGGCGGCTTCACTCCACGGCTGAGGCGGCTGCCGGGACGCGCGGTAGTGCGATTCGATCACCGCCCGAATCCTTTCGACCTCGCGGGGCTGCGCCGGGTGAAACGAAAAGCAGCAGATCAGGCAGACGGGCCACATGCTCTGGAGATGCCGCCAGCGCGAAGTTCCTTTCGCCGCGCTTTCCCTAAAATGTAAATTCTGCGATTCTGGCTTTGACGCAACGCTCGAAATTTGCGATAGTTCTGAAGCATGGCCAGCCTTCTCACCAAAGACTACGCAGTCCCCCACACCGCCCCGATCGCGGAAACCGTCGACCGCGCCCTTCGATCGATCCCGTTCATCGACGTCCACACCCACCTCTTCATGCCTTCGCTTGGCGCCCTCGGCCTGTGGGGTATTGATGAGCTGATCACGTATCATTACCTTGAAGCCGAGCTGTTCCGCTCCTCCAGCGTTTCACCCGAAAAATATTTCGAGATGTCCAGGCGCGAAAAGGCCGATCTCATCTGGCAAACGCTGTTCGTCGAGAACCCTCCGGTATCGGAAGCGACGCGCGGCGTGGTCGCCGTTCTTCAGGCCTTCGGCCTGCCCACCACCGGCCCCAATCTCGACGAAGCGCGCGGCTTCTTCGCGTCGCAAACCCTCGATTCGCACATCGATCACGTCTTCAAGCTCGCCGGCATCAGCGAAGCGGTGATGACCAACGATCCGCTGGATCCCGCCGAAGCCCCGCTGTGGGAGCGCGGCGCCGCGCCCGATTCGCGGTTTCATCCGGTGCTGCGCCTGGACCGCATTTTGAACAAATGGCCGGACCATTGGCGCGTGCTCGAATCGCAAGGCTACGGCGTCGATGAGAACGCTTCGCCCTCCGCGATCGCCGAAACGCGCCGCTTTCTGGCCGACTGGTGCCGGCGCATGAAGCCGGTCTATATGGCCGTCTCGCTTCCCGACACCTTCCAGTTCCCGGAAGATTCCCTGCGCGGACGCCTGCTCGCCAATGCGGTCCTTCCCGCCTGCCGCGAATTCGATCTGCCGCTTTCGACCATGATCGGCCCGCGCTATCAGGTCAACCCGCGTCTGAAGCTCGCCGGCGATGGCGTCGGCAAAGCCGATCTGCGCGCGGTCGAGCGTCTGGCCGCCGATTATCCCGGCAATCGCTACCTGATCAGCGTTCTCAGCCGCGAAAATCAGCACGAGCTCGCCGTCTACGCGCGCAAATTTTCGAATCTCCTGCCCTTCGGCTGCTGGTGGTTCCTCAACAACCCGAGCATCGTCGAAGAGATCACCCGGGAACGCATCGAAATGCTCGGCGCCAGCTTTATTCCGCAGCACAGCGACGCACGCGTGCTCGAACAGGTCATCTATAAATGGCGCAACACGCGCCGCACCCTCGCGCCGATCCTGACCAACACCTATTCGCTGCTCGCCGAAGACGGCCGGCAGCCGGGCAAAGCCGAAATCGAGCAGGACGTGACGCGAATGTTCCGCGCCAACTTCGAACGCTTCGCGGGACGCGAAAGATAGGTGGATCAGGCGAGCATGAGCACCTCCGTAGCCGTCACCGATATCGCCGCGATTCAGGCCGCGCTCGCGCAAGGCGATGAATCTTTTCGCGCCGCGCGCCTGGCCGGCGTCTATCCGCGCTCGCTCACCCGCACCGCCACTGCCGCCTTCGTGGTGACCGACGCGGGCCTGTTGCAGCTCGGCGGCAAGCCCGATTTCGCGGCGCCCATCTGGCACGACAGCGATCATTATTTATACGCGTTCACTCCGCGCGATCGAAAAAACGTCCGTACCTTTGCCGAGCAGATCGATCGCGCCTTTCTCCCGCGCCCCCAGGGTGACCAGCCGGCCATCGCCGCCGGTAACCGCCATCCCGAAATCAGCCTGCCCGCGGTTTTCGACGCCTTCGAAACCATTTTCGAGAAAACCGGCCGCAATCTCGCCTCCACGGTGCAGCTCTCCGCCACGCGGGAAATGAGCACCGACGAAGAAATCGCCGCGCGCGACGGCTCCAACCCCACCGCGCCCGGCCACACCCGCGTCAGCATCCGGCAGCTCTATCACGCCGGTTTGTGGGCGGCCATCCGCGCCGGTTTTCGCCGCGGCTACAATGCCGAAGCCGATCATTTCATCGTCAGCGGCGCCGACGATCGCGCCATCGCCAGATCGGTTCAATGGGTGAAGCAAGCCATTCGCCACGCATCTGGCTACACCAAATTCACCACGGACACCTCGCGGGTTTTCGATCTGCGCGCCGACCCGCGCCATCCGCTCCCCTATTCCGGCGCCGAAATCGACGCTCTCTTCGCGCAGCGGCTCACCGCCGAGGATCGCGCCTGGGTTCACGAGGCGTTCTCGAAACCCTTCGTCTGCGACGATCGCGAATATCGTTTCCCCGCCCCCGAAATCAAGCGCCTCGCCGTTAAATTCGGTCCGAGCCTGAAACTCAACGAAGAACTCTTCGACGCGATTCGCCACGCGAAAAACGGCGCTCCCTTCGACTTCGAGCCATCCCTCGACGAAGCCGAAACCCTGACCACGCCGCACGAGCTGATTTTCTACATGCATTGGCTGCGGGAGCGCGGCCGCCCCGCGCAGCTTGTTCCGCCCAATCTCGGATTCAAGAAGCGCCAGGCCTATCCCGAATCCGCCGGAGCTCTGGCGCTCTACACTTCGCACAAAATGTGGCCGGAACTGGCCGGCGTCGCCAATCCCGTTCCCGAGCTGCAATCCCGCGTAGCCGAACTGGCCGCCGTCGCCAGATTTTTCGACGGCACCCTGAGCATTCATTCCGGCAGCGGCAAACAGCCGGCCGTGCTCGCGAGCATCGGCGAAGCCACGCGCGGCCGCCTCAATTACAAAATTTCCGGCGAACTCCAGCTCCAGCTTTTCGATGTTCTTTCCGAGCAGCCCCACTATTCCCCCGAACGCGCCTTGTTCGAAAGAATGGTCGCGGCGTGCGAAGGTTTCGCCGCGGCCAATGCCTTCGGTGAAGAAAGTTCGCTGGCCGCGCCAAATCATGCGTCACGCGGCGCATCGCTAGGCGACTCCGCGCGTGGACGTGTCGACGGCAATTTGTTCCTGGTCTTCTGGCTCGGCAACATGGTCGGCTGCCGCGACGAAGACGGCGCATTTTTCAAGGACAAGCTCGACCATCTGCCCACCGCCGTAGTGGAAGAAACGCGCCGCCGCAACGCGCAATACATCCGCTGGCTAGCCACGAATCTTTTCGGATCCCCGGCATGATGGCTGTGCGCGCGCCACTCGCCGACGGGAGCTACCTATGACTCGCCGAACCTTTCTCGCCGCCTCCACCGCCGCGGCCCTTCGCGCCGCCGATCCCGAATCGGAAATTCTCGCGCGCATCCATCCCCCCAAAATCCCCGCGCGCGATTTCGACATCACCCATTACAGCGGCAACGTCGCCCAAGCCATCGAAGCCTGCGCCAAAGCCGGCGGCGGACGCGTCCTCGTACCCCGCGGCGATTTCCCCACCGGCGCCATTCACCTGAAATCCAATGTCGAGCTGCACCTTGAAGACGGCGCCACGCTGCGTTTCTCCACCGATCCCCAAGCCTACCCGCTGGTCTTCACCCGCTGGGAGGGCACCGAATGCTGGAATTATTCGCCGCTGATCTATGCGCTCGATCAATCGAACCTCGCCATCACCGGGCAGGGCACGCTCGACGGCCAGGCCGATCACGACCACTGGTGGGACTGGCGCGATCGCGCCCGCTTGACGGATCGCATGGCCATAGAAAAAATGGGCGACAACGGCACGCCCGTAAAGGACCGCAGGTTTGGCAACGGCCATTATCTGCGCCCGAACTTCATCCAGCCATATCGCTGCCAGAATGTTTTGATCGAGGGCGTCACCATCCGCAACTCTCCCATGTGGGAAATTCATCCGGTGCTGTCGCGCAACGTCATCGTGCGCGACGTCAAAATCGACAGCCACGGCCCCAACAACGACGGCTGCGATCCCGAATCCTGCACCGACGTTCTCATCGAGCGCTGCACCTTTTCCACCGGCGACGATTGCATCGCCATCAAATCCGGCCGCAACGCCGATGGCCGCCGCCTGCACGCGCCCTGCGAAAATCTGATCGTCCGCGGCTGCACCATGCAGGACGGCCACGGCGGCGTCAGTATCGGCAGCGAAATTTCCGGCGGCGTGCGCAACGTTTTCATCGGCGACTGCCGCATGAGCAGCCCGCATCTTGATCGCGCCTTGCGCCTGAAAACCAACTCCTATCGCGGCGGATTCATGGAAAACATCGTGTTCCGCGATGTCACCATCGGCCAGGTCGCCACCGACGCGGTGCAGATCGATTTTCTCTATGAAGAAGGCCAGGGCGGACCGTTCAACCCGGTGGTGCGCAACGTGGAAATTCGCAACGTCACCTGCGGCCGCTGCACCGACGCATTAAATCTGCGCGGCTACGCCAACTCCCCTATCCGCGACGTGCGCGTCATCGACTGCCGCTTCGATCACGCCCAAAAACCGAACGTCATCGAGCACGTCGAAGGCTTACAACTGCGCAACGTCCTGATCAACGGCAAACCACTCTGACTTCGGTGGCGCACGCACTCATGCGTCCGGCCGCGGCGCTCTACTCCGCCCGCCCCCCGTCGCCTCTGCGCAGCGCCGTCTGCAAAAACTTCGCGATCGATTCGGTCAGCGCCCGCGGATGGTCCGTCCGCGCCGTCGCCAGCGCCTGCTGCCGCACGATCGGCCGCCCCTGCACGCGATACACCTGGAAAAATCGCGGCTGCCCGCGCAGCGCCCGCTCCGGCAGAATCGAATAGCCGAACCCGGCCTCCACCAGCCGCTTGATCGCCACCGTATCGTCGGCTTCCATGATCACCTCCGGTGTCAGCGTCAGCTCGCGGAAGAAGCGATCGATGATGGTGCGCATGTTGCTTCGTTTCGGATACAACAGAAACTGCGCCGAAGCCAGCTCCGCCGGGCGAATCGTCCCTACGTGCCAGCCGCGCACCAGCGTCGGCGACGGCTTCAGAATCAGCATCTCTTCCTCGAACAGCGGCAGAATCGACAAATGATCGTTTTCAAACGGCAGCGAAATCAGCGCCAGGTCGAACCGCCGGTCCAGCAGTCCCGCAACCATTTCTTCTGTCGGCGCGACGGTAATCTTCACCCGCACATTGGGAAACCGTTTTCGCAGCAGCCGCAGCGGACGCCCCAGTTGATGGATCAGCGCGGTCGCGCCGGTGGCGAAGGAAAACGGCCGCCGGTCCGCCGCCGGATCGTTCGAAAACGCCTGTTCGATGCCGCGCATCTGCCACAACACCGGACGAGCCAGCTCCGCCAGGCGCACCGCCGCCGGCGTCGGCACCAGCCGCTTCCCGCTGCGCACGAACAGATCCGAGCGCAGTTCCGCGGCCAGGCTGTGCAATTGCAGGCTCACCGCGCCGGGCGAAAGATTCACGCGCTCGGCCGCCCTGGTCACGCTCGAACATTCCATCACCGCCATGAACAATTCCAGTTGACGGATATCCATAACCCATCGAGCATCGCATACTCGGCGCCGCCAGGCTGGTGCTGCCCCCATCTCTCGATCAAGCGCACCAATTACAGCCCCGCCAGTCATGGCGGGGGCAACCTCACACGTATTCTCAAGCGTAGCGGCCTACGTTACCTTGAAACACTCTGTCCCGGCCTGTAAGTTACCTCACACCGCGTGCGACCACCCTACCAGGTCACCTGGCCGCGCGATAACTGCCCAGCACCCTAAGAAAATCCGCCAGCTCGCCCAGATGCGACAGCGCATTTTTCATCCGCGGATCGTCGCGGTGCGCCCGAACGTCCAGGTAGAACATATATTCCCACGGTTTTCCCCGCCGCGGACGCGATTCGATTTTCGCCAGGTTCAAA
>DATJNW010000063.1:0-18911 GCA_035507655.1 Bryobacteraceae bacterium
GCGCCGGTTTTCGGATAGGAGCACATGACTGAAAACAATCGTTACGACGTCATCATCATCGGAACAGGAGCTGGCGGTGGAACGCTTGCCCACCATCTGGCGTCTTCGGGGAAGCGGCTTCTGCTCCTCGAACGCGGCGGATACTTGCCTCGGGAGAAAGACAACTGGGACGCCAAGGCTGTTTTTGTCGAATCGAAATACAGAGCGAAAGAAACCTGGTATGACAAGGACGGAAAGGCCTTCTATCCAGGCATTCAATACTATGTCGGCGGCAATACGAAGGTTTATGGAGCCGCGTTATTGCGGTTTCGTGAAAGGGATTTCGGTGAGGTTGCCCATCACGGTGGCATCTCGCCCGCTTGGCCGCTGAGTTACGACGATTTCGAGCCCTATTACACCAAGGCCGAGCATCTTTATCATGTTCACGGGCAGCGTGGCATTGATCCCACGGAAGGCCCGGCTAGCGCGCCCTATCGTTATCCGCCGGTGAGCCACGCACCGCGAATTCAGGAGCTGTTCAACGATCTCCAGCGCCTCGGCCATCACCCGTTTCCCCTGCCGCTCGGCATTTTGTTAGACGAAGCGTCCGGCAAGGCCCTGCACACCAGCGCCTGCGTGCGATGCGCCGCGTTTGACGGCTTTCCGTGCCTGGTGAATGGAAAAGCGGACTCTCAAGTGATCTGCGTGGACCCCGCCCTCGAGCATTCTAACGTCGAACTCCTGACGGGAGCTTACGTGGAGCGCCTCGAAACAGACGCATCCGGACGCGTGGTGACCAAAGTCATCGTCACGCGCCAGGGCGCCGTGGAGCAATATTCAGCCGATATCGTCGTGGTTTCCTGCGGGGCCGTCAATTCCGCGGCTCTGCTTCTGCGGTCCGCGAACGACAAACATCCCGGCGGGCTCGCCAACAGCTCCGATGTTGTCGGACGGCATTATATGCGTCACAACTGTTCAGCCTTTATGGCCGTTTCCAAAGATCCCAATCCCACGGTATTTCAAAAAACTCTCGCATTAAACGATTTCTATTTTCGTTCCGACGACTGGGAATACCCGCTGGGTGAGATCCAGATGCTCGGCAAGTCGGATGGCGAGATGCTCAAGGGGGAAGCGCCCGGCTGGGCGGTTTGGAAGCCCGAATTCGCGCTCGACTATCTGGCGGAGCATTCGATCGATTTCTGGCTGCAATCGGAAGATTTGCCCCATCCTGACAACCGCGTGACCATCAACCCGAACGGACAGATCGTGCTGAGTATCGATGAGACTAATCTCGAAGGACACCGGCGCCTGACCGCGAAGCTCAAGAGCATGCTTGGCGATATAGGCCTGCACGATCAATTGATGCACCGCTCGCTGTACCTGGGCAAGGACATTCCGATCGGAGGCACTGCCCACCAGGCCGGCACCGTCCGGTTCGGTCGCGATCCGAAAACATCGGCGCTGGACGTGAATTGCAAAGCGCATGATTTGGAGAACCTTTACGTGGTCGATGCAAGCTTCTTTGTTTCGATTGCCGCTGTGAACCCCAGCCTGACGATCATGGCGAACGCGCTGCGGGTTGGTGATCATTTGCTCGAAAGGTTGGGATTATGAAAGCGATCGCTATTGTTCCGGGTACGGCCGGCTCGCGCCTTGTGGAACGGCCCGAGCCTTCTATCACCGCGCCCGATGAAATCAAAATCCGCATGATTCGAGTGGGCATCTGCGGCACCGATCGGGAAGAGGTTTCGGGAGGCCGCGCTCAGGCTCCGGATGGTCAGAAGGAACTGGTCATTGGGCATGAAATGTTTGGCCAGGTGGTCGGCGTTAGCTCGTCCGTTACTCGCGTAAAGCCCGGCGACTATGCCGTGTTCACGGTCCGGCGAGGCTGCGGCGAATGCGCCTGCTGCGTGATGAACCGCGCCGATATGTGTCGAACCGGCAAGTATCGCGAAAGAGGCATCCGTGGACTGGACGGATACCAGACGGAATTCGTCGTGGATCGCGAGCAATATATCGTGCGGGTGCCAGCCGAACTGGAGCCGGTCGGCGTCTTGATGGAACCGCTTTCGGTGGTTGAGAAAGCGATCGACGAGGCCCTGCGTGTGCAGACTGTGCGTTGTCCGGACGCAGCGACGATTCCCGACTGGCTGCATGGGCGGCGCTGTCTGGTCGCGGGATTGGGACCAGTGGGCCTGCTGGCAGCGATGGTTTTGGTCTTGCGCGGCGGCGAAGTTTACGGACTGGACGTTGTCGATTCACAGACCGCGCGCCCGAAATGGCTGGGTAGTATCGGCGGGCATTATATTGACGGTCGTCAAATACCGGCGGACCAGGTAGAGAAGAGGATCGGCGGTATGGATTTTATTCTGGACGCCACCGGGATTGCGCCGCTGGAGTTCAATCTTCTCGACGCGCTGGCTCTGAACGGGATGTATGTGCTCACCGGCATCCCCGGTGGCGGCCGGCCGCTGCAAATTCCCGGCGCCGAGTTGATCCGGCAGTTGGTGCTCGATAATCAGGTCATGCTGGGCAGCGTGAATGCCGCGCGCGGGCATTTTCAAATGGCGGCGGACCATCTCGCCCAGGCTCATCTGCGTTGGGGCGCCCAAATTGCGGGCTTGATCACAAATCGGTATTCGCCGGACCAATTTGCGGGGCTAAAGGATCAGCATCAGCCTGACGCAATCAAAGAAGTCATCGAGTGGACGCCGGCAGGAGCCCGCTGAAGCTGCAATCCCGATTTCCCGCGTACCGCGCCAAACGATTTTCGAAGTTCGCCTGACACGCCGACACGAGCCGTCCCCGAACCTTTGGTGCCAATTCATCCAGTTTCCAAGCGGCCTATAACCGGATCAGGCAATACCAGTTGATTATATACGATTATTTGAATATACTAATCTACATGAGCGACGCTCTCCGGCGATTCAAGAGTGAGATCTTTCAGGCACTCGCGCACCCG
The DNA here is from genome assembly GCA_035507655.1 of Bryobacteraceae bacterium. Taxonomy (GTDB): domain Bacteria; phylum Acidobacteriota; class Terriglobia; order Bryobacterales; family Bryobacteraceae; genus Palsa-187. The sequence goes on from DATJNW010000063.1 coordinate 2,942, forward strand.
ACCCGAATCGCGATTGTTGAACTTTTGCGCGACGGCGAGGTGCCGGCAGGGAAGCTGATTGAGAAGCTTGGTCTCGAACAAGCCAATGCTTCGCAACATCTGGCGATTCTGCGAGCCAAACACATCGTCGTGAACCGCAAAGTCGGCAACCAGGTGTTTTATTCGATTCGGGATCCAGCGCTGATTGGCGTCCTGGACATTCTGCGCCGTTACTTTTATTCGCAGCTTCGCAGCACAGTCGACATGCTGGAAGAAGAGGCGTTGGCGGAACCCGTGGAAAAATCAACCCCCTGATGTCTCGCGGCGTCTGCCGTACTTGCCGCCCTTGAGCACATTTTGCGAACAAACGACCTCCATCCCCTGACGACTGTTCCGGCGCACGGTTCTCGCGATAAACCGTCCGCCGCACACGATGGTTCGGACGACGCGGTGCGGTTAAGCAAGCTTCAGCACGCGGTCGATCACGCGGCGCACCTGCTGCCGATGCAGGGTCCGATCGGAGTTTTTGTTCACCACAACACCTTGCACGCGTTTCAGGATCTGCCGTTCGAGCGGGCCGTAATCCACGCGTCGGATCTGTTCGGCAGCGAGCCGTATATGAAGGAAGCAGCTTATCGGGCGGAGCTGGCTCGGGGCCGCATCCGTCTGGACGATATCGACGCGGTCCTCGATCGGGAACCGGACGCCTCGATCTTCCCGGCGTTGACCCGCCATTCCCTTCGCCGGGCGATGATGACGCCGGGGGTGCGCGAGTTTGACGCGGCCACGATCCTGTGGCGCTCCGAGCAGGGCGATCTGGCGAGAGATTTCCGGCAGCCCGCATTGCGCGCGCTCTTCGATGCTTGTCTGGCGAGGGTCATCACCCCTGAACTCGAGCCCAAGGAGCCACGTCCGGTCGACGAAATCATTCACCCATGGCTGATCCGGCTGTGCTCCGTCTTCCTGGATCAGGGTCTGACCTATTGGTCCATGCCAAACCGCGGCCGGGGCTTCTATGAGAGTGTGCGGGCACTGCTTGCCGCTCGCGGCGGCGTTTTCCCGCGATATCTTACCGGACTCGATGAGGAATTCGACCGCCAGGCCTACTTCTCCTTTTCCGCCGCCGATTCTGTTCTCGACTACCTCGATACGCAGCATTTCTCCGAGGCGGACTGGGAAGATGTTCTTCAAGCCGAACTGCTCGCATTGCCAGGTTGGGCAGGATTGATGCGGCGGCTGGAGCAGGATCCCGACCTCGCGCCGCACGAACGGGTGCCCTGTTCGCTGATGGATTTCCTGGCCGTTCGCCTGACGATGACGCGCGTGGCCTCGCGCGAAGGGGCGCGCGAAACCGTCGCCCGCGAAAGTCCGCTGAAAACCAGCGAGAATCGCCGCCTGAGCCGGGCCGCCCGAATCTATGACGCGGCGCGCGTGCTCTCGCTTTCCGCGGACGAAATCGTGCGTCTGGCCGATTCGGAATGGTCCCGGTTCGTGGACGAAGTAAGAACTTGCAACGGACTGGAGCGCCGGCGCATTTTCCAGCTCGCTTACGAGCGGCGCCACGAAAACGAGGTCCTCCGCGGTCTGGCGAGCCATCGGCGCTACCGGGGCGTGTATGAATCCGCCACACCTCCTTTGGCGCAGGTGTTCGTCTGCATCGACGAGCGCGAGGAATCGATGCGCCGCGCGCTCGAAGAAGCCTCGCCGGAGGTGGAAACGTTCGGCGTGGCCGGATACTTCGGAATCGCCGTCGATTATAAGGGAATCGATGACTCCCGCGGCGCCGCCTATTGTCCGGTGGTCATCAAGCCGCAGCATGCCGTGCGCGAGCAGCCCAAAGAAGAAGATCGCGGTCTGCATGCCAAACGCCGCTGGCGGCGGCGGCTGATGGGAATGGTCGCGCGGAGCTGGTTCGTCTCTTCGCGGAGCCTGGTGCGAGGCTGGGTTTCCACGGCAGCGCTGGGGGTGCTTTCCGCGGTGCCCTTGGTCGGACATTTGCTGGCTCCCAGGCGCTACGCACAACTCCGCGAATGGATGAACAAAGCATTTCTCCCCGAGCCGCGCACGGAGCTCACGCTGATGCGCAATACCGCGCACTCGCAGGACGCGGTTTCGAGCCTCTTGACGGGATTCGCCGCTCAGGAGAAGGCGGACCGGGTGGCCAGCGTTCTGATCCCCGCAGGCTTGACCCGCGGCTTCGCGCGGCTGGTGGTGATTCTCGGTCACGGTTCCACCAGCCTCAATAATCCGCACGAATCGGCTCACGATTGCGGAGCATGCGGCGGACGTCGCGGCGGCCCGAACGCGCGCCTGTTTGCGGCGATGGCGAATCGGCCCGAGGTCCGGGAGCTGTTGCGCGAGCGTGGCGTCGAAATTCCCAAGGGCACCTGGTTTGTGGGCGGTTATCACGACACCTGTAGCGACGATGTGGAACTCTATGACCTGGGCGCGGCTCCGGCTTCCCATGAAGCCGATTTGAGATGGATACGGGATTCGCTCGATAGAGCCAGAGCTTCGAACGCGAAAGAACGGACACGAAGGTTTGAATCGTGCTCTTCTCCTACGTCGCCTGAACAGGCGCTGCGCCATGTTGAAGAGCGCAGCGAACACCTTGCCGAGCCGCGGCCCGAATACGGCCATTGCACCAATGCCGTGTGCATCGTCGGCCGGCGCAGCCTGACCCGAGGACTGTTTCTCGATCGCCGGGCGTTTCTCGCGTCGTATGACGCCGCTCAGGACCCCGACGGCCGCAGCCTCGCGGCAATCTTGGACGCGGTGGTGCCCGTCTGCGCCGGCATCAGTCTTGAGTATTACTTCTCCTTCGTCGACAACGATCGCTATGGATGCGGCACCAAGCTGCCGCACAACGTGACGGGATTGGTCGGGGTGATGGACGGTCACGCCAGCGATCTGCGGACCGGCTTACCCTGGCAAATGGTCGAAATCCACGAGCCGGTGCGCATGTTGTTCGTGATCGAGACGACGCCAAGCTGTCTTCTCCAAGCCGTCAGCTCAAGCGCGCCGCTGAAGCAGCTGGTGGAAAATCGCTGGATTCGCATTGCCGTCATCGATCGCCAGTCAGGTCTGGTTCATGTTTACCGGGATACCGGCTTTGAAGAGCTGGATGAGCCGCTGGAGCGTCTGCCCGTCGCGCTCTCGTCCGCCGAATGGTACGGCGGCAAAATCGAACACCTGGCCATGGCCTGGATTCAACCCAGGTGAGTCGAGCGCGATCATCCGAGGGCGACTAACGTGGATTATTCACAAACACTGCTCGTATTTGTGGTGCTGGCGCCGGGCGCGGCATTCGCCGCATTGGCATTCGCGTGGCTGGCCGGCTGGGTCCCATCGGAGCGCTTCGTCTCCGCCGTGACCAGCACCACTTTCACCGCCTCGCTTGCCGCACTCGCGTTCGTTCTCCGGAAAGTCGTTTCGACCGGGTCCGTCACGGTGAGCTTCGGCCAATGGTTCACGGTGCATGACTACCATTTCCCCATGGTCCTGCTGGCGGACCGGCTGTCGTTACCTTTCCTCGGCATGACAGTGGTATTGACGGGACTGGTTGGGGAGTTCTCCGCGACCTACCTCCACCGCGAGCCCGGTTTTTTCCGGTTCTTCCTGCTGCTCCATCTTTTTGCGTTCGGATCGCTGGTCGCGTTTGCCGCCGGATCGTTCGATCTGTTGGTCGGGGGCTGGGAAATCGTCGGCATCACCTCGGTGCTGTTGATCGCTTTCTTTGATCGCCGCACGGCTCCGGTGGAGAACGCGCTTCGCGTTTTCGCGGTGTATCGAGCCAGCGATATCGGATTGCTGGTGGGCGTGTTCGCCATGTATCATTGGGCCGGCACGGCGTCGTTTGCCGGCCGTTCGCCCGTTCTCGCCGGAAGCCGCGCGACCATCGTCTGCCTGCTTCTGTTGCTCGCCGCCGCTGGAAAGGGCGCGCAAGTCCCGTTCTCGGGTTGGCTGCCGCGCGCGATGGAAGGTCCGACGCCCTCGAGCGCGATCTTCTACGGCGCTATCTCCATTCACGCGGGCGCGTATCTGATGCTGCGCGTGCAGCCGATACTCGCGCACTCGGGTCTGGCGTCTCTGCTGACGGTGGCGATCGGCTCGGCGACCGCCGTCTTCGGAACCATCTCGGGACGCGCCAGCGCTGATGCCAAAACCTCGCTGGCGTTCGCATCATTGACGCAGGTGGGCGTCATATTCGCCGAGATCGGGTTCGGATTGACGTGGATTGCGGTCATCCACGTCCTGGGGCACGCCGTCGTCCGAACGCTGCAGTTCCTGCGCGCTCCATCCATGTTGCACGACTATCATCAGATGCACTCGGCAATGGAAGGAGAGCTCCCGCGAACCGGAACGCGTCTGGAGGACCTGTTGCCGGAGCGCGTTCATTTGTGGCTCTACCGCTGGGCTCTCGATCGCGGTCACCTCGATACGATTCTGGATCGCTTCGTCGTCGATCCGCTTCTGCGCGTTTCCGGGATTTGCGCGAAGCTGGATCGCACTGGCATGGCGGCCGGCGAGGTGAGCGAGTGATGGACGGCACGGCCATTCTGACGGCGGTCGCGATCGGTGGGCCGTGGCTCGCAGCCATTCTCACCATCGCGGGCCGGAGACACGTCCGCATCGTCGGCTGTGGAGCGGCATTGGTATCAGCCGTGGCAAGCGCGCTCTTGTTGGTTGCCGCGCCGCCAAGCGAGTCGCTCAAACAGACACTGATGCTTCTGTACTCGTGCCTGACCTTAGGAGCGACCGTAGTCCTTCCGCGGCGCGATTGCCGTCCGGGCATGATCGCCGGAATTCTTTTCTTGCTCGGCGCGACGCTATTGGCCTATTCAACCGACGATCTTCGAATCTTGCTGGGCGCCTGGATCCTTTCCACGCTCCCGTTCCTGTTCAAAACCTCGTTCGCCGCACGCGCGTGGCGCCCACGGCTCGCCCTGCTGCTTTCGAGTTTCGCCCTGGCGCTGGCCGTCGCGATGATCGCCTGGCAAAGCCACGAGATGTCGATCGCCGGCTTGACGCGCCGTGACCCCGGCGGCAACGTGGTTTTCGGGCTGCTGGTGGCGGCCGTTGTTCTGCGGAAAGGAATCTGCCCGGTTCACGCCTGGGTCGCGGATGCGGCCGAGGGCGGCTCCCCAATCCCCACCGCTCTTCTGCTGAATGGCCATTTCGGCGCCATGCTGCTGGTGCGGCTGATCATGCCGCTGTTCCCGAACGCCGCCCGCAATTCCTTCCCGCTGCTTTCCTATCTGGCGCTGGCGACAGCGCTCTACGTCGCCGTGCGAGCCCTGGCGGAAAACTCGCCTCGCCGCCTCATCGCTTATCTTGCGCTGAGTCAGTCCGCATGCATTTTGGCGGGCCTGGAGAGTCGCACCCCGGAGGGCGTCACCGGCGCGTTGGTGCACTGGGTTGTTGTGTCGATCTCTACTGTGGCGCTGTTCTCCATTTTGCGGCTGCTGGAGGTCCGCTTCGGCGAAAATCTGACCGCCGGCACATACTTCGGCCTGGCGGAGCACGCCCCGCGCCTTGCCGTCTTTTTCCTCCTGTTCGGGCTGGCGCTGGTGGGCCTCCCGGGCACATTGGGCTTCTGTTCCCAGGACTTGCTCATTCATGGAACTCTGGCGTCGCACCCGCTGATCGGGCTCCTTCTCCCCCTCGCCACCGCGATGAACGCGATCACTGTCTTCCGATTGTTCGCGCGCTTGTTTTTTGGAAAACGCAGGACCGGTTTCACCGTGGCTGCGGACGCGCTCCCGCGCGAACGGTGGATTCTGGCAGCCGGCGCGTTATTCGCAGTGCTGGGCGGTCTGCTTCCTAACATGCTCGTCTCGGAGCGATCGGCGCAGGCAGCGCCCATCGCCCAAGCGGTTTCGAAGGAGTACGCTGTTCGCGTTCGCCATAGGCCTAGAACCGGCATTGCGGACAAACGGCTCCTTCCGGATTGTCAACCATCGCAGCAACGTTGACTCTGAACGTGTCGTAAAAACATTTCGTAAGCTTCCGCGGCTTCGGACTCAGAGGAACGCGTAGTGCATCACCACGTCACCGATCCCCAGCTAGACGGCCGCCGTTCGCGATTTACCCGTCCTGATCTCTCTTCTCCCCGCTTTTCCCTCGCGTCAGCCGCCCACCCGAGGATCTGCTGTTTGGGGAGGCCTGCGCGCCGCTCGCGCAGGCGCTCGTCCTCGGACCTCGGCTACGCCTCTCTCTGGCATGCATTCGCCCTTAATCGCCCCAGCGGAGTAAACTTGAACAGGCAAATCTGTGTCCAGACGCCTGCCCTTGCTATTCCACCAGGTGATGTACAACCTGCGTGGTGGATTTCTGGTCCGTCCGCTGGCGATCGCGCTCACGCTGGGCGCCGCCGGCGCGCTGTTGTCGTGGCTGGAAGAGACCTTTCCGGCGATTGGCGCGCTGGCGCCGCGCGTGATCTTTCCCTCGCATTCCGACCCGCAGGTAGCGCAGGTGATTCTCGGCGGCATCGGCGCATCGATCATGACCGTCGTCTCTATCGTCTTCGCGATTCTGCTGATGACGCTCACGCTCGCTTCGATGCAGTTCTCGCCGCGCATCATTCAGGGTTTCGCGCAGGACGGCGTGACGCAATGGACGCTGGGCATTTTTCTCGGAACATTTTCTTATTGCATGGCGGCGCTGCCGGCGGCGCGATCTTATCCCAAACCCTTCGCGCCGGTGCTGACCGTCATGGGGGCGATGCTTCTTGCACTCATCTCGGTGGCATGGTTGCTGTTTTTCATTCATCACATTTCTCACGCGATTAACGTGAATCGGATCGTCGATAGAATCGCATCGGAAACCGAAGTAGTGATCGACCAGATCATGCCATACCCCCGCAGAGCATTACGTCTGGTTGGGGATGAGCGTATTGACGAGTTCAAATGGGAGGTGCGCCTTCCGTCCGCCGCATCCGGCTATATCCGCTTCGTCGATCTGAATCGGCTGCTCGTTCTGGCCAAGACTTACCATCTCAAGCTTCGGGTTCTGCGGCGCGTGGGACATTTTGTTCCGCAGGGCGTTCCGATTGTTGCTGTCTCGCGAAGGGACCGGATTACGCCGGAGCGCGCGGACGCGATTCGCGCCGCATTCGATCTGGGCCCGTCGAGAACTCTGCAACAGGATGTGGAGTTCGGCATCTTGCAGATCGTCGACATCGCCCTGAAGGCGATTTCGCCGGCCGTAAACGATCCTAGCACCGCCATCACCTGCGTCGATCAACTGAGTCGTCTTCTGATCCGGGCAGCGTCGCGCGAGGCGCCAGAATCCCTGGCCTATGACCCGCCCGGAACATTTCGTCTCTATGTTCCGTGGCCTGGATTCGATCGCTTGCTGGATGACGCATTCGAGCAGATTCGAATGTACTCAAAAGCAGACGTTGCGGTCAGCCTGAGAATTCTCCGCGCTCTCGGCGATATCGCCGCGAGCACGACGGATGAGGAAATTCACCAGTTGGTGATCGATCGGGCGCAGCGGGTCGTCGATGGTTGCGTGGAGCACCTGAACGATCACGAATTAATCGAAATCCGAGCGCGTTTCGCCGCTATGTCAACTCCGGCGTCTATGCGGGGCACAGGGTGAAATGATTCGCTCGCGGCTAAAGTATGAAAAGGCGCTGAAGCTGCGGGTTGATTTATCGCCGGACAAAGCGTTCTCGCTAGCAGGGTGCTGAAAAAGGGGACAGACTACTCTGTCCCCGCCTGTAAGTTATTCCTGCCGCGTGCGACCGTGGCCGTGGACAGAGCGGTCTGTCCCCTTTTTCAGCACCCTGCTAGAGGGCTGCGGCGCGAAACCACATTCGACGAGCCAGTCGGGAAGCGGCAGAAGCCCGGGACCTCGGCACGCCTGCAATGGCGCCGAAAGAATCGACCGAGCGGGAACCCAATGCCAACGGAACTCCCCTTCTTCTCGCCACGCCGCCGCGTGCCTTCATGCCCGTTTCACACGGTGTCACATGGCGCGCCGCGGAACCTCAGTCGCGGGCTGCTTCGACGGGCCGGCTCGGGTGCAGCGTCGCCGTGCGCAACGTCGCGGGTACAGCTTCCGGATTACAGCGGTGACCTCGATACCCGATGCGACTCGATTCCAACCTGGAAAGCCGTACGGAACGCGTAAAGGTGCCTGACTAAGGATTCCCTTTGACTCAGAAATCCAATCGCAAGGCCGCTTGTCCGACGCGATTTCCTCCAGAACCTTGCGGCAGGGCGGCCTGGAGCACGCCGAACGTACTCGGATTGCTGACGTTTGTCGCTGGAGGCGCGTAGTTTACGTGATTCAAGACGTTGGTGAACGAAGCTTCAAAACGCAATCGGGCGCGCTCTCCGATGTGGAACTGCTTGGCGAGCCCGACGTCCAGATCGATCATTCCAGGGCCTTGTAGAACGCCGACTCCGCAATTGCCGAACCGGCCCGCGCCGGGCGGCGTCGATGAAAAGGCGCTGATGTTGTAGAGTGCGCCTGGACTCGACGTGTTCGGATTCCCGACGCAATCCGGACGAAGCACGGCGCCGGCGCGATTGGCCACATCGGTGTTGGATTGATCGTTGATCTGGGCCGGATCATACGAGTTCGGCCCTGTAGGATTGATTGTGGGAGTAAGCCATTCGCCGGTCTGAAGGGTCGTGATGGTACTCAGGTTCCAGCCTCCGAGCACCGCTTCCGGGAATCCGGAGTGCAGCCATTTGCGGCCGGATCCGAACGGCAACTGATAAATGCCGGTGAGCAGCACACGCTGGCGCGGCGTTCCCACCACGTTTCCGCGATCCGCCGCAACGTCAAAGCGATTGGCGATCTCGGCGGCGTAAGCTTCCTCGCCGGAAAAGACGGTGGGCGCATCGCTGCCTTGCGCGTCGCTGATGTTTTTCGCCCAGGTATAATTCGCCTGGAACGAAAGGCCGTTTGACAAGGTGCGCCGCAGTTCGCCCTGGAGCGCCTGATAGTCCGCAAATCCGAGATTTTCGCTGGACATCAGCAGAAACCAGTTCTGATAGGGAGCGCGCGGATCGACGAACGCGCCGCCGGGGATCGTATAGGGCGTGGTGCTCGCCGGAATCTGATTCAGATCAATGGTGACCGGCAAACGGTACGAATTCATTCCTACGTAACTGAGGCGAGCGAGCGTGCTCGAAGTGACCTCCCGTTCGAGCGTGACGTTCCACTGCGCCGCCTGGGGATCGCGAAACAGCGGATCGTTGGCCTGTTCCAGGCTTCCGCCGCCATACGTGATGGATTGATTCAGCGGGGCCGTCAGCGGAAACTGGAATTGCGGCGGCTGTAGCGTGCCATTGGAATTGTAAACCGCATTGACGTTGGTGATCAGATCCGAAGTTGGATTACCTGCGTTGTTGAACGACATGGGTCCAAGAGTCGTCATGGTGAAGATGCCGAATCCGGCGCGAAACACGGTTTTAGTGTCGTTGAAGGGACGGTAGGCGAAGCTGATCCGCGGATCGAAATCCCGCCGATACACCTCTCTCAACCCCTGCGAAACGCCATCCTGGCTGGCTGTTCTGACATTCGAGCAGGCGAGCGCGGTGTTATGTCCCGGAAGCTCGCAGTCATTGAACGATGCGAGAAAGCTGTTGTAGACCGGCTGAAGAGCCGGGTCGTTGGCGACCGTTTTCAGGAATTGATCCGGGATCAGGACGCTGTTCGACCGCGGATCGAAGCTTCCGAGGTCGCCCATGCTTTCATCAAACGGCGGAAGCAATTCCCAACGTAATCCGAAATTCACCGTCAGACGGCTGTTGACCTGCCATTCGTCCTGCGCGTAGACGCCCCACTGCGTGGTTTGTGCATTGATCTGAGGACTGGTGATGGCGAAGAAAGACTCTTGCGGCAGACCCAGAAGAAAATCGCCGAACGCATAATTGGTGAACAGGCCCGGACTGAAAGTGAAGTCGCCATAATCGTCCGATGGCTGGAAGAACATCAGCGCGTTATAGCGCACGCGCCGCATATCGATTCCCACGCGCAGAGTGTGCTTGCCCACGGTCTTGCTGAAATTGTCGGTGAACTGCGTCGTCTGTGAAAGCGTGGTTCCGGTACGATCCTGGCCGACCGAAGAGATCGATCCGTCGGAAAAAGTGAACGTCGGAAAGGCTTCGCCGGCCGGATGCTGGCTGATGTTGATCCCTTGCAATCCGAGCTGCGCAATCGCCGCACTTCCCTGGATGGGAAATTGGTCATTTTCCTGGAAATTCGTGAACCCGAAACGAAATTCATTGATGGATGTTGGAGTGATTGAATAATTGTAGGAGACCAGGAAGCTGCGGTTCTGATCGTTGGCAGTGACATTCGGCAGAAACTGATTCGCCACAAATCCGCTGCCGCCCTGCTGCGCTTCGAGGTTCTTCCAGCTGAAACGAGCGTAAACCTGCTGCTTGGAATTAATCGCCTGATCGACTCTCAGGTCCCAGCCGTTGGTGTTGGCGGGAATCGGCACCAGCGTCTGGTAATTGAACGACGGATTGGCGACATTCAGATTAGCGTTCGGTAGCGGGTAGTAGCTGAGCACCGCCTGGGCCACGGAACTGATGCAGCCTTGGCAGGCTCCGCCCGGAATGGTGTTGTTCGCATAGGGAAGGCCGGTGAAAGGGTTGGTTACCGGACCGCCCTGATAAGCCGCGACCAGTCCGTTCAGGTTGCCGTTGCGTTCCGCCGCGGTCGGAACCAGAAGCTGCTCCGGATCCGATGTTCGTTTGCGATTTCCTTCGTAGTCGAAAAAAAAGAACGTCTTGTCCTTGCCGTTATAAAACTTCGGGATGGTCACCGGACCGCCCAGGCTGCCCCCGAAGGTATTAAATCGTTTCGGCGCCTTTGCCGGGAAATTCAAAATGGTTGCGTCAAGTTCGTTGTTTTGCAGATATTCGAACAGGCTTCCGTGAAAATCGTTCGTTCCGCTCTTGGTAATAAAAGTCACATCGCCAACCTGCGAGAATTCGGCATTGTTGTTGAAGGCGGTGACCTTCATTTCCTGAATTCCTTCCGAAGACGGATAAGCGTCGAGAAGCGCGCCGTTCGAGCGCGCGCTGGCGGTGGAAATTCCGTCCACGGAAAAGCCAACCATCGCCGAGCTTGCGCCACCGATATTGATGTTGCCCTGGCTGTCTTTGACGACGCCCGGAGAAGTTGCGAGCGCGGCCAGGGGACTGGTGGACACGGCGCGTGAGTTCAGGGGTAACGCCGTGATGTCTCCATTGTTCTTCGAATCAGCCAAAGTCGCGTTTTCCGTGTTCACGCTCGCCGCCGACGCAACCACTTCGACAGATTGCGACTGTGCGGCGAGGTTGAGGTTAAGATCCACGCGCAGTGTCTGCCGCGCCGCCAACGCCAGTTGATCGACGATTGAAGTGCTGAACCCGTCTTTGGACGCCGTGACTGAATAATGTCCGGGTTTCAGGTTTTCGAAGGCGAAATTGCCGTTGGCGTCGCTCGCCGTTTCCGCGCTGGTGTTCTCATCCAGGTTGTGAAGCGCGATTCGTGCCTGGGGAAGCGCCGCCCCGGTTTGATCCGCCGTGCTACCGCGTATGCTTCCAAAAGTGGACTGACCGTACAGATTCCCTGTAACTCCTGTCAGAGTAACAAACAGAGAACTCAACAACGCCTTTTCGATCATTTTGGATTTCATAGATTCACCCTCGTGCCTGACTTAGGCCACATCGATCTCCCGTTTCTCGAACACACATGGACAGAGGCGAAGACCTCGATCGCTAATCTTGCCGGATCGGTCTTCCGCCCAGCTTCAACGCGCAGGGAAAGTGCCTTGAAAGAGCCCGCAACAGGGAGGGCGCCGACATCTCCGTGAGATCACTCGATCGTGCCGCGCGATGAAACTCCAGATGTTGACGTCATGAAGTATGCTAGCCCGGAAAGCGTAAACAAGTCATAAAGAATGTTTAAGCGAATCGTAAGTTCTCGTCGATTAGGATGGTCCGGCTCGGACGATTTCAGTTGGTTAACGGTGCTTGCCACTGGGTGGCATGACCGAACTTTATCGGAGCCGAAGCCGTCGCTGACTGGCCAGGCTGCATCGAGTCCATCCGGCTCACGTCAGAGCGAGCATGGCGATCAGGTTCAATCTCACGGCGCGTGCTGTAACAACTCGGCGAACGAGCCAAGCGCCAGGGCGGGAAAAAAACATAGCGCGCCCAGCAGCACGATGGTCGCGAAAACCAGCGCGCCGAACATCGGCGTATCGCTCGGAAGGGTGCCCGCGGTGGTGAGAAAGCGGCGCTGTGCCGCGAACCGTCCCGCGAGAGCCAACGCGATTGCGGCGGAAACATACCGCCCGGCGAGCATGGCGAGCGCGGTGGTCGTGTTATAGAAAACGGTGTTGGCGTTCAGCCCCGCCATATTCATTCCATTATTAGCCACCGACGACGCGTATGCGAAAAGAATCTCGGTGAAGCCTCGCGCACCGGCGTTGGTGACTAAACCTGCGCGGCCCGCCGCGGTGGCTACTGCAATCCCGCTGAGCAGCAGCACCACGGTCGGCGTTACCAGGGCATAGAGCGCGATCCAGCGCGTCTCGGAGCCGCCGATTTTCTTGCCCAGATACTCCGGCGTGCGCCCGACCATTAATCCACCCAGAAACGCTCCGAGCAGCGCGACCATCACCACGCTGTAAACGCCGGCGCCGAGGCCTCCGAAGACAACCTCCCCCAGCAACATGAAAATCAGCGGCGGCAGAACGCCGTTCGGCTGGTAAGAATCGACCAAGGAATTATAGGAACCAGTCGAAGCGCTTGACGTAACGATGGTGGTCAGCACCGATTCGCCGGCGCCAAACCTGACTTCCTTGCCTTCCATGTTTCCGCCGAAAATGTGCAGGCCGGCCAGTTGCGGCGGCGCGGTTGTCTCTGCAAAATCGCAAGCCACCAGACCGAGCGTGAACAGCACCACCATGACCGCCAACAATACCCAGCCGGCCGCCGGCCGCCTGGTCATGCGGCCGAACGTGATCATCAGCGACGCCGGCAGAACGGCGATCGCCAGCAGACCCAGAAAATTCGTGAGCGGCGTCGGGTTGGCATAGGGGTGCGCGCCGTTGGCGTTGAAGAATCCGCCGCCGTTGGTCCCCAGGTTCTTGATAAATTCGAGCGCGGCGACCGGTCCCTGCGCGATGATCTGCGCCCGTCCCTCCAGCGTGTGGGCGACCGTGTACCGATCCAGGTTCAGCGGAACACCTTGCCAGATAAGAAAGACGCTGCCCGCCAGCGCCAGCGGCAACAGAACCCATAGCAACCCCCGGATCAGGTCTACCCAAAAATTGCCGATGGTCAGAAAGCGCTCTCGCGCGATGCCGCGGATAAATGCGATCCCGGCCGCGAGCCCCGCGGCGGCACCCAAGAAATTCTGCGCCACGAGTCCGATCAACTGAGTCAGATAACGCAGCGTGTTCTCTCCGCTGTAAGCCTGCCAGGTCGTTGTGGTGGCGAAACTCACCGCAGTGTTGGCGGCCAGATCCGGAGTCATCGGCGTGGTGAGATAGGCGCCAGCAGGGCCGCCGGGCAGCCAGCGCTGCAGCATCAGGATCAGGAACAGTAGAATCGAGCAGCTTGCGCCGAACATGAGGAACGACGCGATATAGACGCGCGCGGACATCTCCTGATCCGATCGCACGCGGAGCCAGCGATGAAACACTTTCTCGACCGGGCAAAGAACCGGGTCCAGAAAAGTCGGCTGGCGTTGGAATACGCGAGCCAGATACACGCCGACTGGCCCGGCAAGCCCGATCACGATTGCCAGAAACGCCCCATATTCAATCCAGCGCATAAGGTTTGTGCGCCGGCGCGATCCGGTCCAATGCCAGGTTCAGTTCGAGCACGGTTACGCGGGGGTTGCCCAGGAATCCGAGCTGGCGAGCTTCCGTGTATTCCGACACCAGGCGCCGCACAACGTCTTCGCTCAGGCCGCGGGCGCGCGCCACGCGTGGAATCTGCAATTCGGCGTTGGCGGGACTGATGTGCGGATCGAGGCCGCTCGCCGACCGGGTCACGGCATCGATGGGAACCGGCGTGTCCGGCGCCAAGCCGTTGCGCTTTCGATATTCCTCGGCCAGTTGACGAATGCTGGCGATCAGTTTCGGATTGTTGGGACCGAGATTCGTGCCTCCGGACGAGCTTCCATCGTAGCCGCTCCCGGCAGCCGAGGGGCGACTCTGAAAGTATTCCGACCGCGTGAATTCCTGTCCGATCAGCGCCGACCCGACGACCTGATTGCCGTGCGCGAGCAGGCTTCCCTTGACCTGCCTCGGCAATAACGGCCGCGCAATCGCGAACAGGAGCAAAGGAAATACGCCGCCCGTGACTATGGTGAGTACCAGTGCACTCAAAATTGCAGGCCGAAGTTGTTTGCCAAGCCGGGCGCGAGGAATTGGTTGCGCAGGTTCGCCAGAATCATTCATTCTCGGAATCAACCAATAGCAGAATAGCAGGACCAAGCTCAAGAACTCATAGAAAAGCCATAAGAAATAAATAAGTGCAAAGTTTTCGTGGGAGAGTACGAGAAATGGCAGCCAAACGGGCTTTTCCGTACCGACTTCGGAAGGCATCTCAGGATTGGCCTGCAGACGCCGCATCGCGTGCACCCCGACGCCGTCGTTGGAGCGGATGGTATTCCCCATTCCAGCCACAATCGTCTTCAGTGGCCGCATCGGCCATTCAGCGTGGCGACCTCGCGTCCGCGACCAAGGCTCCGCGGCGCGCCCTGGCAGCGGCCCGTCTTCTTTCGACTTCCTCCGGCGCTTTGCGCTTCGCCTCGGTCCGGATACCTGCCCATTTGGGCAAGCGCTCACGCTGCGAGATCACAGCATCACGATGGGTGGCCGTGTTCAGCGCGTCGTTTGCCGTTCGCCTGGCTGTTAGGAAAGTCTCAATCTCGATGAGGCGCTCCTGCTCGATAATTTCTATTCTCCGTCATCACCCCGATCTTCTTCGTCGAATGTCTTGCTGATCCGGAAAAGAATATTCGCAGCAAGAAGCACGCCGGAGCAGCGCGTCGGATCGCTTGCGGACCGCACGCCTGAGTGCGGGTGCCGCGTCACGGTTCATCGTCTTTTGCGTGCCGAACCTTAAGGGCGATTCAATTCGAGTGAAAGCCGAGTTTGGACTCCATTTGGAGTTCAGTGCTGATTTGTCGAGGGAATTGGCTTTAAGTCTATGAAAACGTTGGTGGCCAGGGACGGAATCGCTCCCCCTACGCGCATTGATAGCGCGTAACTTACGGGTTCTTCGTCGCGCCAGACCCGCCAGAACTGCCAGTCTCTCAAATCTGTGGCACGAATTTGGCACACTTTTGAGATTGTTGCGCGCTTGCCTGCTTCGAACGAACGCGGGAGACGTGGCGATCACGCATCACCCGCGGTTGACTGTTGCACCGCATCTTACGTTCGGCATTCAACTGAGCTAAACGCAGAACAATTCAGACTGAAAAAGGACGCCGCTGGCTGCGGCGCCGTTTTTGTTTTTCCAGACGAGGAAATCCCAGTGTCAGCAAAGTCTCCTGGCAACGCCGCGAGAGGCGTCGGCCTCCAGCAGGGCCAGCCCTTTAATCCCTACCGGATGTTCACCGGCCTCTTCATACCGGAGGGTCTCGCCCGCTGCGATTGGATCACCGCCGGCGCCAAACTCGCGTGGGGCCGACTCGCCCGTTATGCCGGCCACGACGGCCGCTGCCATCCAACGACGAAAACGCTTGGCGAAGAGATCGGCGTGGGAGAAAGGCAGGCCCAGAAAGAGGTGTCAGAGCTGGAACGGAAAAAGTTGATTCGTCGCGTGAGCCGCTTCTCGACGGTGTCTCGCCCGTAGTTGGAAGTTGAGGCGGCGGTTCCCCCTGATTCTGAATAGAATCGGGGTGACCAAACCTTGAAAAGGAGAACCGCCGTGAAACGAAACTACCATACGATTGACAAGCAAGGAAAGGTCGGCGAGCGCCAGCTCACCGAGTTTCTGGTCCGCAACGGCCA
>DATJNW010000064.1:0-111431 GCA_035507655.1 Bryobacteraceae bacterium
GGGTTTCGCGCCGTGGACGAGCCGGACCGCGTCTCGCGTCCCGCGGGATTGAAGTACATCGACCACATGGTGGGCAACGTCGGCTGGCGCCAGATGAACACCTGGGTCAAATTTTACGAAGACGTGATGGGCTTCCGGCTCTATCAGACCTTTGACGATAAAGATATTTCCACCGAATATTCCGCGCTGATGTCGAAAGTCATGGCCAATGGAAACGGACGCATCAAATTCCCGATTAATGAGCCGGCAACCGGCCGGAAAAAATCGCAAATCGAGGAATATATCGAGTTTTATAAAGGTCCCGGCGTGCAACATATCGCGCTCGGCACCGGCGATATTATCCGCAGTGTTTCCCGGCTGCGCGAGCAGGGGGTCGAATTTCTGCGCGTCCCGAGCACGTATTATCGCGACCTGACCGCGCGCGTGGGCCAGATCGACGAACCTCTGGATCAACTTGAGGAGCTGGGGGTTCTGGTCGATCGCGACGACGAAGGCTACATGCTGCAAATCTTCACCAGACCGGTGGAGGACCGGCCCACGCTGTTCTATGAGATCATCCAGCGCAAGGGCAGCCGCGGTTTCGGGAAGGGAAATTTCAAGGCTCTGTTTGAAGCGATCGAGCGCGAACAGGCGCTGCGCGGCAATTTATAGAGGTTGAGACAATTTACTTCGGGATGCGCCCCCGCCATAACTGGCGGGGCTATAACGGGGTCTACAGCCCCGCCAGTCATGGCGGGGGCTCCCACAAGTGAGAAAATCGACGGTATGATTGTCGTCCTATTCCGTTCCCGTCTGACCGCGCAGGCCGGCGCCGATTATTCGGAAATGGCGGGGGAGATGCTCGAAACCGCGAAAACCATGCCCGGCTTCCTCGATTTCAAAAGTTTCAAAGCCGACGACGGCGAGCGTATTTCCATCGTGTGGTGGCAGGACGAAGAGACCATGGCCGCCTGGCGCGCGCATGCGCGGCATCTCGCCGCGCAAAAATCGGGCCGCGAAAAATGGTACGAGTATTACAAAATCGAGGTCGCCGAAGTGGTCCGCGCGTCCGCGTTCGAGCGCCAGGCCGCGAGGTAAGCTTGAGTCGTGCTGTTTATCACCGAGGACCAGGTTCGCGAACATCTGACCATGCCGGCGGCCGTCGGCCTGATGCGCGAAACCTTCGCGCAGCTGCGCGCCGGCATCGCCCGGAATCAGCCGCGGCGGCGCTTGATTCTGCCCACGGGAACCGTTCTGCACAGCATGGCCGGCGCGTGGGGAAAATATCTGGGAACCAAAGTTTACTCCACCAATCCGCGGCACGGCGCCTATTTTTTCTTCCTGCTCTTCGATGCGGAAACCGCGCTGCCGCTGGCGTATTTCGAAGCGAATCACCTGGGCCAGATCCGCACCGGCGCGGCCAGCGGATACGCCACCAGCATTCTGGCCGCGGCGGAAGCCGATACGCTGGCGATCATCGGCGCCGGGTTTCAGGCGCGAACGCAGCTCGCCGCGATTCGCGAGGTGCGCGAGCTGCGCGATGTTCGGGTCTGGAGCCGCAACGAAACCAACCGTTATAATTTCGCGGTCGAGACCGGGACGCGAGCGGTCGCCTCGGCCGAAGAAGCGGTGCGGGGCGCGGCGGTGGTGGTGACGGCGACGTGGTCGAAAGAGCCGGTGCTCGAATCGCAATGGATCGCGCCCGGCACGCACCTCAACGCCATCGGATCGAACCAGGCGCAGCGGCGCGAGATTCCCGCCGATCTGATTGCCCGCGCCGATCTGATCGCGTGCGATTCGCTGGAGGTCGCCAAAATCGAAGCGGGCGATCTGCTGCTGGCGGGCGTCGATTGGAGCGATCCGCGAATCGTGGATCTGGAGCAGGTTGAGGCGCGGCCGCCGGGCGATCCGGTGACGATTTTCAAGTCCAGTGGATTGGGCGTGGAGGACGTAGCCGCGGCGGCCTACGTGTACGAAAAATTGGCGTGAGCCGGTCGCGGAGGAAAATCAGGTTCGGATAAAAAGACGCTATTCCTGCGCCGACATTTGCGAATCGGAATCGCGCCACGCGCTCAGCTTCAAACGCCGGCAGACCCAGCACAGCCCTTCATTCGAATTGGGCGCGCATTCGCCGCCGCACACGCTGCACTGCGCCGGCTTCTTGATGCGATCCGCTTCAATCGCCAGCCGCGCCTGTTCGATGATGGCTTCCGGCACGACGGCCTCGGGGACCACCGGTTCGGGATCGGACGTGCGCTTCCGTCTCACAACTCCACTATAACAGGCAAATTGCAAATGGTCAGGCAGCGCGGCCGGTCTGGAAGATGTAGCCCGCGTCCAGCGGAGCGGTGCAATGCGGGCAGCGCTGTCCCGGTTTCACGACCAGCCGGCGCGCGTGCCGGCCTTCAATGCGGTGGATTTCCGCGTCCACGGTGTGGGTGCACATCGGGCAATAGACCTTGCCCGTCTCGATTTTCGCCGGCAAATTGTTCACGTCACTCCTCCTTGATCCGGGCGCCGCTCACCGATAGAGACGCGCGGGGGTGAAAAACAGATCCTTTTTTATATCGGTTTTTTATATCGGCGCCCGCTACGTCTCCGATAAGAAAATTGATGGCGCAACAACTGTGCGAAGCGATGGAAGGCCACTACCGGCGCGTGGCCGCGTGGTCCCTGGCGCTTGAACGGACCGCTAAGGCGAACGTGGGCGAGATCCTGGAAATCGCCGAAGCCGTCGATCAGCATTTTGCCTGGGAGCCTTACAGCGACCCTGAGCAAGCGCCCGATCCGCTGGCCGAAGCGGGGCTCGCGTGTCTCCGTTTGAGCACGGCCGAGGATCTGGACCGCGCGCTCGCTTCGCTGCCGGTTTCTCCGGTGGTCGTGAACCGCGCGTTGCGCCTGCTGATCGACGGTGATTGGTCCGCCGCCGAACTGGAAGCGATCGCCAGAACCGACCAGAGCATCGCCGCGGATCTTGTGGCCGCGGCCAATTCCTGGATTGGCGGCGCGCGCGCCCGAATCTCGACCATTTCCCACGCCATTGTTTATCTCGGCGAGGAAAGAACCTCGCGAATCCTTTACGCGGCGTCGCTCAAGCGGCTGTTTTCCACTCCCCGGCTGCGCCTGCTGTGGCAGCATTCGCTCGTCGCGGCGCAAGTCGCGGAAACGATCGCCGAAAGCAGCGGCGCGGCCGATCCGAAAGAAGCGTTTCTCGCCGGACTGGTCCACGACATCGGCAGCCTGGCGATGGCCGCGCTTCCCTCCGCGTTTCAGTCCGCCTTCGAGCACCTGACCCGCTGCTGCTGCGAGCCGGTGATCGTCGAGCGCGTCCTTTGCGGTTTCAGCCACGCCCACGCCGGCGCGCGAGCGCTCCGCGGGTGGAATTTTCCGGAACCGCTGGCCGCCGCCATCGAATTTCATCATCAGCCGGAAAAAACGGAGCAGAGGCTCGCCGCGATTCTCTTTCTGGTCGAGCACTGGACCGATTCGGAGGAAGACGTTCCCTCCGCCGCGCGGCTGAAGCTGGCGCTCGATCGCACGGGGATGGCGGAAGCCGATCTCGCGCAGCTTGTTCTGAAGGACGATCGCACTCTCCAGGCGTTGCGCTATACATAAAGGCAGGAGTCAGAATCCCGCGGCTGAAGTTTTATTCTGAATTCTGATCTTCTTTTCTCTCTTCAAAAAATGCCGAAAATAGCGTTCATCTTCCCCGGCCAGGGAGCGCAATTTGCCGGAATGGGCAAATCCCTCGCCGATGCATATCCGGAAGCGGCGCGCGTGTTCGACCAGGCTGACCGCGCGCTCGATTTTCCGATTTCGAAATTGTGCTTTGAAGGTCCCGAGGGTCAGCTTAAGCTGACCGAAAACACGCAGCCCGCGCTGCTCACGGTTTCGATGGCGGCATTCGCGGTTTTACAATCAAAAAGCCTCGCGGCCGATTATGTCGCCGGCCACAGCCTGGGCGAATATTCCGCGCTGGTGGCGGCCGGATCGCTGGATTTCGCCGACGCCGTGCGGCTGGTGCGCAAGCGCGGACGATATATGCAGGAAGCGGTGCCGGCGGGCGTGGGCGCGATGGCCGCGCTGCTCAAATTGCCGGAAGAGAAGCTCGGCGGGGTGCTCGAAGAGGCCGCCCAGGGCGAGATCGTCAGCGCGGCGAATTTCAATACGCCGGACCAGGTGGTGATCGCCGGACATGTAAACGCGGTGAATCGGGCGGTGGAGCTGGCTAAAGCCGCCGGAGCGCGCCGCGCGGTGCTGTTGCAGGTCAGCGCGCCCTTCCATTGCGCGCTGATGAAACCGGCGCAGGATCGTTTGAAGCCGGATCTGGACGCGACCGCGTTTCGCGATCTGTCGATTCCGCTGATCAACAACTGGCAGGCGCGTGAGGTTCGCACCGCGGCTGAGGCGCGCGACGGTTTATATCACCAGGTGCCGAACCCGGTGCGCTGGACCGAATCGATCCGCGCGCTGATCGCGAACGGCGTTACGCGATTCATCGAAGTGGGCGCAGGCAGCGTGCTGACGGGTTTGTTGCGAAATATCGATCCATCCGTCAGCGCGCAAAAATTCGGCGAAGCGTCGGATTGGGAAAAATTGGCGTAGCTGCGTGTGCGACAACTCATCGACAACCCCCGCCATGACTGGCGGGGCTTTAGAAAGTTATGACAGCCCCGGCAGTCATGCCGGGGGTTGTTCAAGCGTTCTCACACCGACTCGCCCGTCTCGCCCTCGCCGACCGTCACCTCCTGGCGGCGGAACGTTGCTCAATCGATACCTCCGCGATCGCACCTGTTGCGCTATTGCCGCCATAGCGAATATAAGCCGAAGATGGCGCGCCGCCCGCATTTGAGTCAACAGACGCCGGCTTCCACAAAAAATCGTACACCACGCCGTTAAAAAAGCGTCATCATATTAAAGTATGAAAGCCGTTCGCCTGGTCATGACGGTGTGCGCGCTTGGCTTGGCCGCCCAAGCCCAGTATCCGGGTCAGTACCCTTATCCGGGACAATATCCCGGCCGCTATCCACCGGGTGGTTATCCGCCCGGAGGTTATCCGCCGGGCCAATATCCGAACGGGCAGCAAGGGCGGCGCGGGCGGCAGCAACAGGGCAACCCCAACGCGGGCGCGCCCACGACCACCTACGGAATGCTGCGGGTGGTCGCGGGTCGGCAGTTTGTGATCGAATCCGACGATCATCGCGTGATCACTTATCGCGTCGCTTCGAGCATGACGGTCGAGCGCGACGGCAAAACGGCCGACCTGATGAAATTCGCGCCGGGCGATCATCTGATTGTCGATTCGACCGAAGACGATCAGGGCTACTGGACGGCGAACGAAGTACGCTTCGATCATGCAGGCTCGCCCGCGGATGCGAACCACGCGCTCGAAACCTGGGATCTGCCGAAACTCGATTCGCGACCCGTTTCGGCGTCGGACGACTCGGGCACTTCCGACGATGGCCGTCCGATTTTACGGCGTCGTCACGATTCCTCCGACGATAATTCCGCTTCGAGCGCTCCATCGCAGCAACCGGCGCAGCAGCAGGCCGACGCGAACGCTGTTCCCGACAATCGGCCGGCGACCGAAATGAAGGCGCCGAATCTTCCCAATGACGGCAGCGATCCGGGTCCGCCGACGCTCAAGCGTGGCGCGCCGGCGGCCGATCAGCCGGCTCCGCTGCCTCCGCCGACGCAGGTGGCTTCCAACACGCCGCCCAAGCTGCATATTCCTTCGGCGCCGCCTCCGCGGCCCGCGCCGGTGCTGTCGCAGGACGATCCGATCATGGCCAAGGCGCGCGAAGTGGCGGCGCAATTTGCCGGGCAGCTTCCCAATTTTTTCTGCCAGCAGGTGACCACGCGTTATCAGAGCGACCATCCGAAAACGGGGTGGGATGCGCTGGACATCGTGACCGCGGACGTGGCTTATGAGAACGGCCGCGAAACGTACAAGAACATCAAAGTTGGCGGCAAGCCGGTGAACGTGTCGATGGACGATATTTCCGGTACCCGCTCGACCGGCGAATTTGCCACCATGCTGGACGATCTGTTGAATCCCTATACCGGCGCGATTTTCAAGCGCGACGGCAGCGACACCATTGCGGGACGCTCGACTTACGTGTATCACTTTGAGGTGCCGCGCGAGAATTCGCACTGGCGGATTGAGGCGCCGTCGCAGCTTTATTATCCGGCGTACGGCGGGTCGATCTGGGTGGACAAACAGACGGCGCGCGTGCTGCGCATCGAGCAGCAGGCGAAAAGCATGCCGACGATGTTCCCGTTCGACACGGTGGAATCGGCTACGGATTATGATTTCGTGCGCCTGTCCACGCCGACAGAGTATCTGCTGCCGGTGGACGCCGAAGTGTTGAGCTGCGTCCGCGGATCGAGCATGTGCGCGCGCAACCGGATCGAGTTCCGGAATTACCGCAAGTTCGGAGCGGAGTCCAGCATCATTTACGACGGCAAGCAGCAGTAGAAGCCAGAAGGCGGCCCCGATTTCTGGCGTCTGTTTTGGTCTGCAACCTGCACATCTCTCCTCACGTCGGTAGATTGTTATACTGGAAAACACCCACGTTAGTCGATTCTGATGCTGAAATACTGTGCCTTTCTTTCACTGTGTGCCTGCGCTGCGATGGGGCAAGATTACATCACCGGCCAGGGCGCCCGTTTAGTGATCGGACAGACGACGTTCACCTCGCAGAATTACGGCAATTCCAATACGGTTTTCGGCGCCGCGGGAGGATTGGCGGCGAGTCCGCCGAGCGCCGCGAATCAAAGCAACGGCTGGCTGTTCCTGGCGGATGCGAACCGCATCGGCGAACTGCCGGTGAACAACCGCGTGCTGATGTTCCCGCTCAATTCCTTTCCGCAGCCAACCGATGAGCTGGTGGACACGACGGCGTGTCCGGCGTGCGTGGGCCAGGCGACGCTGGTGCTGGGGCAGACCGACATTCAGGGCGATGTGTCGGGACTGACGTCGCAGAATATGAATCTGCCGCTCGGCGTGTGCACCGACGGAAACGTGATCGGCGTGGCCGATACCGCGAATAATCGGGTGCTGCTGTGGCTGGAGATGCCGGCCTTCATCGGGCAACCCGCCGACGTGGTGCTGGGCCAGCCGAATTTCACCACGGTCACCGAACCGGTGCTGGTCAACGCCAGCAGCGTGCGCGCGCCGCAGGGTTGCTGGATTCAGAGCGGCAAACTGTACGTCGCCGACACGCAGAATAATCGCATCCTGATCTGGAACACGATTCCGACCAAGAATAATCAGGCGGCGGATGTGGTGCTGGGCCAGCCGAATTTCACCACCGTGCCGCAGTACGATCAAACCCAGTTGCCGCTGGGGGTGGTCAGCGCGCAGAGCATGCTTTCTCCCACCGGCGTGAGCAGCGACGGAACGCATCTGTTCGTCGCCGATCTCGGATTTGACCGGGTGTTGATCTGGAATTCGCTGCCGACCGCCAACGATCAACCGGCCGACGTGGAAATCGGCCAGCAGGACATGACCAACTCCGTCGCCAACGACAATACCGATCTGTGCGCGTCGAACGGCGTCGACAGCAACGGGAATCCGACCTACCCGCCCATCTGCGGCTCGACCCTGAGCTTTCCCCGCTTCGTGATCCCGGACCAATACGGCCGGCTGTACGTGGCCGACGGCGGCAATGATCGCGTGCTGGTTTACAAATCCATTCCGACCTTCAACGCGGCCAGCGCGGACATCGTACTGGGCGAGCCGGACCAATATTCCGACGTCGTCACCAGCACCAACAGCGAATTTACACCGGATCTGACGATTTCCGGGTCGAACGTGACGCCTTGTCCCACCTCGCTCGCCTGGGATGGCGAGAATCTGTATGTGGCCGATCCGACCGATTTTCGCGTCCTGGTATTCACGCCGGAAACTCCGAACGTCGCGACCACGGGAGTGGTCAATTCAGCCAGCCGCGCCATTTACGCGTACGGGAGGGTGACGATCAGCGGCACGCTGACGGCGGGCGACGAGCTGACCATTACCATAGGATCTCCTTCGACTACTGCCGAAGGCGGCGGCACCACTGCGAATTCGACCACCAACGCCTATACCTATACCGTGACCGCGGGCGATGTGGCCAGCGGCTCCGCATATCAGGTTGGGTCGCTCGACGCCTATGACACCGTAATCACCAATATCGCCAGCCTGATCAACACGGCGAATAACGGCAACGGCGATCCCAACGTGACCGCCAGCGTGGAGATCGGCTACGGGATCGTCCAATTGACCTCCCGTGTTTCGGGGATCGACGGAAACACGATATCCCTGACGACGTCGGTTTCGACCGGCGCGACCGAAAAGCTCACCACCAGCGGCGGCACATTGAGCGGCGGCGGAGACGCGACCACGCTCGCGCCGGGGACCATTATCAGCGTGATGGGGACCAATCTTTCCGACAATACCGCGACTGCCGATCCGACCGCCGCGCAGTTGCCTACGCAGCTCGGCGGCGTGGAGGTTTATGTGGACGGCATCCGCTCCCCACTGATGTATGTTTCTCCGACCGAGATTAACCTGCAAATCCCGTGGGAAACGGTAGACACCAACAGCAGCAGCGTGGTGGTGCGCACGGCTCATAATGACGGCAGCGTGACCGTGACGGACGCGATCGGGATCCCGCTGGCGACGCAGAATCCGGGACTTTACGCCCAGATCACGGACGCCAACGGCAACCCGCTGCCCGATCCGCGGCCAGCGATGGCCTATCACGGCTCCAGCTACGCGACAGATATTGTGTCGGTGGACGGCACCATTGCCGGCGGCGATGTGGCCACCATCCAGATCCAGGACCGGATCTACAACTACAATGTTCAGGCAACGGATACGCTTGCTTCCGTGGAGGATTCGCTGATTGCGATAATCAACGCCAATCCGCAGGAGGTGGTGACGGCGTCACCCGCGGCGGCTTATACGCGCATCGTTCTCCAGGCCAAGGTTCCGGGGCCGGAAGGCGACGGCATCCCGATCAACGCGACACAGACGACCACGGCCGCTTCCGGCGCGCCGGCGATCGTGCTGACGGCGATCGATCCCAACCTGTGCTGCGCCAACGTGGCCGGCTCGCCGATTACCCAGGATAACCCCGCGGTCGCGGGCGAATTCATCTGGCTTTACGCCACGGGTCTCGGGCTGGTGACTCCGGATGTGGCTAAGGCGGCGCAGAATGATGGCGAAGTTTATAACGGTCCGGTGCTGAACACCCCGGCGTCGCCCGTTTCGTCGCTGGTCGGAGGCAACACCGCCACTCTGGTGTCGGCCGGCCTACAGCCGGGCACGGTGGGCATTTACAAGGTGGTGCTCCAGTTAAGCTCGGGACTGGCGAGCAATCTGACCGCGGAGGTCACCATCGCGCAGGATATTTACACCAGCAACGTGGTGACGATTCCGGTGTACAACTCGAACTCCGCTTCGCCCGCGCCGGTACCGGCGATTCGCAGGTCGCCAGCCGTTCGAAAATAACTTCGTGAGTGAGCTTCGCTGGCACCCGCTGCTGGAGCAATGGGTGGTGATCACGGCGCATCGCCAGCACCGGCCGCAAATGCCGGAGGATTGGTGCCCGTTCTGCCCCGGGTCCGGCCGCGTTCCCGAAAACTACGACGTTTATCTTTATCCCAACGATTTTCCGGCGTTCTCCTTCGACGATCCCGCCGCGCCGGGGGCTTGCGACGTGGTGCTGTACAGCCCGCGTCACGATGTTCTGCCGTCGCAGCTGCCGGTGGAGCAGTGGGAAAAAGTGGTTGCGCTGTGGGCCCGGCGCTCGGCCGAGCTCGCCGCCGACGCGCGCGTCAAATACGTGCTGGTGTTTGAAAATGCCGGCGCAGCCGTGGGGGTGACCATGCCGCATCCGCACGGCCAGATTTACGCATTTCCCTTCGTGCCGCCGCGCGCGGAGCGCGAAATGGCCGCCGCGGCGGGTTTCCGCGCCAGGGAAAATCGCTGCCTGTACTGCCAGATTCTGGACGATGAAACGCGCGAGGCGCGGCGAGTGGTGGCCGCCAACGAATCCTTCGTGGATTTTGTGCCGTACTTCGCGCGCTTCCCGTATGAGTCGCAGATCTATCTTCGACGGCACGCGGCCCGGCT
The DNA here is from genome assembly GCA_035507655.1 of Bryobacteraceae bacterium. Taxonomy (GTDB): domain Bacteria; phylum Acidobacteriota; class Terriglobia; order Bryobacterales; family Bryobacteraceae; genus Palsa-187. Next base: position 10,103 of record DATJNW010000064.1, read on the forward strand.
GAACCAGTTGACGGCGGCCGAAGTGCGGGATCTCGCGTCGATGCTGAGCCTGATGCGCAAAAAATATGACGCGCTGTTCGCCCCGCCGATGCCGCTGATGATGGTGCTGCACCAGGAAGAACATTGCTACGTCGAATTTTTGCCGCTCCAGCGCAGCGCCGCGAAATTGAAGTATCTGGCCGCGGTGGAAAGCGCGTCGTGGACGTTTCTGGATGACGTGATCCCGGAGCATGCGGCGGAGGCGCTGCGTCGCGCTTAGCTTAGGGGATTGCGGAGGGCGGACTTGCAGTCCGCGCGGGACTTTAGTCCCGCCGCCTAGACGCGGAGCTAAAAGCTCCGCGCGGGATGAATCCCGCCCTCCAGGACACGCCGATCCTGGTCTTCGTGGCAGGCCTGAAAGAGGGGACACCGCTAATCTAATTTGCGGGATCGGTACGAATCGTTCCGGTGAACGGCATTCCGTGCACGGCGGGCGCCAGGCTTCGGCCGAGCAAAACATCGGGATCGCGCCAGGGGAAGAACAGCACCGGATCCTCCAGAACATTCTGTCCGTCCAAGGTGACTTTCAGGCGCGAATTCAACCGGTCCGCGTCGATCTCCACCAGCGCGTCGCGCCGCGGCTGAATGCCGGCCAGCGGACCGCAGGCGCCGCCCGTTCCCCAGTGGTCGAAACAGAACTGGAGCTTGGTGTCACTGGCGTAAACGATGTAAATCACATCGCTCGCCCCCGGCCGGCCGGCGTACCACAAGGCCAGGTGCTGGTTCGGCTGGCCGGCCGGAAAGCGCACGCGCAGACGAAAGCGATGCAGCCAGGCGCCGCTCACGTGTTGCCATTGGCGGCCGTCGTAGCGATAAATTCCCGGCGGATCGTCGACCATCAGCACCTGCCCGGCGCGCAGTTGATAAACCGGATCGCCGATATGGTAACGAAGCGGCTCCATTTTGCCGGCCGGAAAGAACGAATCGATGCGCCCGCGCAGGCGCAGGAACGCGAGTTTTTGCTGCGTGCCGGCCCAGGAGCTTTCCCGCTGCTCGGTCAAAGCGAAAGCGCCATTGGCGGCGATCGACCAGGCGCCCGCGACAGCGATGAGACTCTTCACGGCGAGCCGCCGCGGCCGGTTCGCGATCGATTGCGCAGCTCCCATTCCGAGCACGGCGGCCATCCCCAGGAACGGGTAAAAATCGTGAACGTAGCGATAGGTGATGAAAGAAACGGTCAGGACGGTGCAGCCGGCGAGGAACGCCGCCGCGAGCAGCGGGCGCCAACGGCCTTCCCCGAAGCCGGCGCCGAGCAGGGCGAGAATCGCCAGCGCAGGCATGCCCGCGGGAATCGAAGAATAGCCTTCGATCAGATCGATTTTTGCGGCGCTGCCGGCCGCCGGACCGGTGTTGGTCAGCAGCAGCCATGGGAAACTGGGACGAAAACGGAGGGAAGCGGGGCCCAGGTACGCCAGCGAATTGAACGGAATGTTCGAAAAATGGCTGATTTTTCCCTGAATGCGCCGCAGCCTGCCGGCGGTGTACTGCACGTTGTATTGAAACGGAGCCGGATTCAGCCAGGTATCGAACTTGGCGTGATTGATGGCCACGAACGTCATCACGGTGAGCGACAGCGAGACCGCCAGCAACGCGCGGTGCGATGCCGGCTTACGCGGCGCGAGCAGCAGGAACGCGGCCAGCAGCAATGGTCCGACGCCGACGCTGAAGCGCGCGAAAAATGCGAGGAACGACAGCAGGCCGCCGGCGGCCAAGAAAATGGTCCGCGGATTTTTGAGATAACGGCCGAAGAAGTAAAAGGCCCACAGCGCCAGCGCGCTTCCAGTGAGGATCGCTTCGTGATAAACGAGCGCCAGCGAGCACAGAAAAAAAAGCGTGGATCCGAGCACGGCGATGGCGATCAGCGATGGGCTTGAGGCGATCTCGAACAGATCCATGAACGCAAGCAGCGACGCCATGATGCCGGCGATCGCCAGCAGCATCATCAGCCGGGTCCATTCGCCGGCGTGCGATGGAAACAGCCGGTTCAACAGCATGCGCGGCAGCGCCGGCGTAAAGGGAAAATAGCCGTAGGATTTGCGCCGGTAAACGAACGCCTCGCCCATGATCGCGTCGGAGGGGACGTCCCAGTGGCCGGCCAGCAGGCTGGCCGCCTGCGCGTCGTAAAAAGCGTCGAAGCCGCTGTGCACGAGGAGCCGGCCGGTCCCTTGCGTGACCATCCAGAAACAGGCGATAAGGCAGACGGCGCTCACTCCGAGAGCGAAGGCGTGGCGGCGCAGGAATGACTTGCGAATGCCCTCATGTTAGCACGCGATTTCAGGTGTGCGAGCAAGTGTTATAAGAGATATACGATGAAAATCACGCTTCTGCTTGCTGTCCTCGGCGGGATGGTTGCCGCGCAGAATCAACCGGTGCTGGGCGAAAATCCCGTCAAGGTTTCCGAACACGTCTGGGCGATCATGGGGTTCCCGAACATCGCGATCATCGTCGGCGATCACGCGACCCTGGTGGTCGACACCGGCCTCGGTCCCAGAAATGGCGCGACGGTGGCTCGTGTGGCGGCGAAGCTCGCGCCGGGCAACCGGAAACTGTTTCTGACCACCACGCATTTTCATCCGGAGCACGCTGCCGGCGTCGGCGGGTTCCCGCCCGGGACGATCGTGATCCGCAATGCCGTGCAGCAGCACGAAATGGAATTGCACGGAAAGGAAATGGTCGATATGTTCGCCAGCCGCAACGCGACACAAAAGGAGCTGCTGGCCAACGCCACGCTTCCGGAGCCGGATATCACCTTCGATCGCGAGGCGCGCATCGATCTGGGCGGCGTCACCGCGCGCCTGGTGTGGTTCGGCGGCGCGCACACCAAGGGCGACGAGCTGACCTTCGTCGAACCCGATCGCACGCTGGTTTCCGGCGACGTGGTGCAGAACAAAGTGGTGCCGAATATTTTCGGCGACGGCGGCACGCCTTCCTCCTGGCTCGCCGTGCTGGATCAGGTGGCCGAATTGCATGCCCTGCACGTTTTACCCGACCATAGCGCGCCCGGCGACGGCTCGCTGGTCGAGGCGGAGAAAAATTTCATCAGCGATCTTCGCACCAGCGCGCTCGAATTGAAACGTAAAGGCGTCTCCGCGGAAGATGCGGGAAAACAACTCTCCGCCGAGTTCAAAACGAAATATCCGGACTGGCCGAGCATGAACGTCACCGGCTTCGTCCGCAGCATCTACGCCGAATAGCCGATTGGGCGCCCGCTTACGGTTTTGAAAGGCAGGGATTGACACGCTCGATTGTCGAGGAAAGCCCCGGCAGTCATGCCGGGGGTTGTACTGCCGGAGGATTCCGACGCCTTTTTCTTGCCACGTTACAGTTTTTTCAGCACCCTGCCAGCTCCACAATGTCGCGCAGAAGCGGGGCTGAAGCCCCGCGCGGACTAAAGTCCGCCGTCCTTTGTGATTGGCCGCTCGAGCGAGCAGCCCTACGATCTGTTCCAGAATGATTCCACTGTTCCAGCACGCCGGACATTCCTGTTACTCCTCGTCTTCTTGGATCTGTCTCATGAGTTTGCGAACTTCGGCTACGTACCGTGGATGCGGATTATAGGTGCGAAGTTTTTGATCGAGGGTTTTGCCGCGATAACTTCGCCCCCGGGCAAGCTGGCGCGCGACATATTGAATTCCGAGACTCACGCTGGCGAATCCGACTCTGGCGGAGTCCCATCCCCAGTGGTTGTTTTTCCGGCCATGACGTCCGCAGGTGCTCTCCCGGATGGAAAGCGCCGGAAGCAGCCGGTAATCGATTCCGTAGGTGTCTGCGGCGCGGAGGTAAGCGGCGATGTGCAGCGGACCAGGACAGCGGTAAGCGCTGAAAAACTCCTGCAATCTCACCGCTCTTGCGTCGGAGACGGCCGTGGGCCGATTGATGGTGGCACCCGACGCGAAACTCATTCCGGCCAGGACCAGTCCCAGCCAACCGCAAAAACGTGCGCGCCCGTCCAGACACCTTCCCCTCAGGAAAGGTGAATTCATGGATCGAAAATCTTAACCCTTCGGTTGCGGTGGGAAATTTTTGAACATGTCATCCACCGTCTTCGAGAGTTTTTTCTCGTTCTTTTCCGGATTGCCGGTCAAAGTGTTTGTGGCCACCGGCCGCCAGATCAGTTTCCTCGCAAAGACTGGCACGAATGATTTCTTCATCAGGATCTCCTTTTTCGATTTGGTCTGTGCCAATTCCAGGTTTCCGGACAGCCCGAGAGCGATCCTCGTCCCATTAGACTCGACCCTTTTAGGCTCGTTTCACCGCTACACCTGCGTTACGGCACGCAGCTGACGCCAGAATCCACGGAACGGCGCGAAGTAACCGCGTTATCGCGGCGCCGCGTCGTCGAAGCGCTCAATCCGTTCGAGTATCAGAACGCGGCAGGATGCGGTGCTGCGCACGCGGTAATAGATCCGCAGCGCGACTTCCGCGCGCCGCGCCAGCGACCAGATGGTGGTCATGCGCTCTCTTGTCATGCCCAATTTGTAACCGCAGGCCGCGGCGCCGCAGCCGCGCCCAATCCCTATGGCTTTGAAGAGAAATGAAATTTTGTCGGAGCGCGGCGGTGAATATGGGAAAATGAAATTGTTGCTCGACCGCATCACCGTGCATGGCGCACGGCAACACAATCTGAAGAACATCGACGTCGAGATCCCGCGCAATACCTTCACCGTCATTACCGGGTTGAGCGGATCGGGAAAATCGTCGCTCGCCTTCGACACCATCTATGCCGAGGGACAGCGGAGGTATGTCGAAACACTGTCGCCTTACGCTCGCCAATTTCTGGACCAGATGGAACGGCCCGAGGTCGATTCCATCGACGGTCTGAGTCCGGCGATTTCGATCGAGCAAAAAACCACCAACCGCAGCCCGCGCTCGACCGTCGGCACCATCACCGAGATTTACGACTATCTGCGCGTGCTGTACGCGGCCATCGGCGTGCCGCATTGTCCCAATTGCGGCCACGAAATTTCCCGGCAGACCACCGAGCAGATTGTCGAGCAGGTTCTCGCGCTCAAACCGCAGGATCGGGTGATGATCCTGGCGCCGATCGTCCGCGGGCGCAAGGGCGAATACAAAAAAGAGCTGGAAAAACTGGGCAAACAGGGCTTTGTTCGGGCGCGAATCGACGGCGTGATGCGCGCGCTCGAGGAAGAGATCACGCTGGACCGCAGAAAAAATCACACCATCGAGGTGGTCGTCGACCGGTTACTGATCAAGCCGGAGATCGAGAAGCGCCTGGAAGCATCGGTCAATACCGCGACGAAACTCGCCGACGGGCTGGTCACGGTGGCGATCGTGAACGGCGCGGAGCGGCTTTATTCGCAAAAACTCGCCTGCCCGGATTGCGGCGCCAACGTGCCGCAGCTGGAGCCGCGGTCGTTTTCCTTCAACAGCCCCTTCGGCGCCTGCCCGACGTGCAGCGGATTGGGCAGCAAGTGGGCTTTCGATCCGGCGAAGATTATCGTCGATCCGTCGCGTCCGCTGCTCGATGGCGCGCTGGGGCCGGGCGGAAGCTCCAGCTACATGGCGCACGCGATCAACACCCTCGCGACGAAATATAAGATTCCCGTCAATCTGCCGTTCGCCGAGCTTCCGGCGAAATCGCAGGCGATTCTGCTCGAAGGCGCGGGCGGCCAGCGCGGGGTTTTGGGGGTGCTCGAATCCTACCAGGTGGAGGAAAGCGCGAGTGAAACTTATCGCGAATGGTTCATGCAATGGATGTCGCCATCGGTGTGCCCGGATTGCCACGGCCGCCGCTTGAAGCCGGCGAGCCTTGCGGTACGGGTGAAAGGCGCCACCATCGCGGAGTTGACCGAAATGCCGCTCACCCGCGCGCTCGAAGCGGTAAAGGGTTGGGAATTGACCGAGCGCGAACACCTGATCGGCGGGCGAGCGGTCGATGAAATTCGCAATCGCCTGGAATTTTTGATCGCCGTCGGACTCGATTATCTGAACCTGGAACGCTCGGCCGCGACATTGTCGGGCGGAGAAGCGCAGCGCATTCGCCTGGCCACGCAGATCGGATCGCGTTTGCGCGGTGTGCTTTACGTTTTGGATGAGCCGTCGATTGGTTTGCACCCGCGCGATAATGGCCGGCTGCTCGATTCGCTGGCGCGATTGCGCGATCTGGGCAATACGGTGCTGGTGGTGGAGCACGATGCCGAAACCATCGAGCGCGCCGATTACGTGATCGACCTGGGTCCGGGCGCGGGAAGGCTGGGCGGCGATCTGGTGGCGCAGGGAACACCGAAACAGATCGAGCGAAATGAGAAATCGCTGACCGGCCAGTATCTTTCGGGCGAACGCAGGATCGAAACCCCGCTGGCGCGCCGCGCGGCGACGGACAAACGGATCGTCATTCGCGGCGCGACCGAACACAACCTGAAAAATATCGACGTCGAATTTCCGCTGGGGCTTTTTATCGCCGTGACCGGCGTTTCCGGCAGCGGCAAATCGACGCTGATCAACGACATCCTGTATCGCGCGGCCTCGAAAGCCGTGTACGGATCGCGCAGCGAACCGGGCGCGCACCAGAACATCGAAGGTCTCGACCTTATCGATAAAGTGATCGAGATCGATCAATCGCCGATCGGCCGCACGCCGCGCTCGAATCCGGCGACCTACACGCAGGTGTTCACGCTGATTCGCGACTTGTACGCGCGGCTGCCGGAATCGCGCGAGCGCGGCTACAAACCCGGACGGTTCAGCTTCAACGTGAAAGGCGGGCGCTGCGAAGCCTGCCAGGGCGACGGCTTGAAGCGCATCGAAATGAATTTTTTGCCCGACGTGTACGTCACCTGCGACGTGTGCCGCGGACGGCGCTACAATCACGAAACCTTGCAGGTGAAATATAAAGGTTCTTCCATCGCCGATCTGCTGGAATCGCCGGTGGAGGACGCGCTAAAGCTGCTCGAAAATATTCCGCAGATCAAGGCCAAGCTGGAGACGCTGGTGCAGGTCGGGCTGGGGTATCTGCACCTGGGACAATCTTCGACTACGCTGTCCGGCGGCGAAGCGCAGCGCATCAAACTGGCGCGCGAATTGAGCCGGCGCCAGACCGGAAAAACTTTGTACATTCTCGATGAGCCCACCACCGGTCTGCATTTTGAAGATGTGCGAAAACTGCTGGACGTGCTGCATAGCCTGGTGGCCTTGGGCAATACTGTCGTGGTGATCGAGCATCAGCTGGATGTGGTGAAGACGGCCGATTGGATCATCGATCTGGGTCCGGAAGGCGGCGAACGCGGCGGCTGCGTGGTGGCCGCGGGGACGCCGGAGGAAATGGTGCATCACCGGGCCAGCTACACCGCGCAGGCGCTGAAGGCCGTTCTCAGGAACGGACGGGCGGTATGAATCCGTGGCGTAATTCACGGCGGGATTGCATGCCGTCCGCAGCACAAGCCTGGTGGCTTATGCCACCCCCAATATGAGCCGATATTCTGAAAAGCCTCTTTCCTTCGATGCTCTCAAGACCGTGCCGATCGACGCGCGCGGCGGAAAAGTTCGCGTGGAGGATTTCGCGCGGCCGTACGGCGGCGGCGGGGTGAACGCGTGGATCGATTCGCTGCCGAAAATTCTGGCCGCCGATGCGTTTCGCGGCGTGATCGAGGCGGTACGCCGCGCGCGGCGCGAAAAACGAGCGCTGCTGTGGGGCCTGGGCGGTCATGTGATCAAGTGCGGGCTCGGCGATGTTCTGCTCGACCTCATGCGCCGCGGATGGGTCACGGCGTTCGTGATGAACGGCGCGGCGCCGATTCACGATTTCGAGATCGCCATCGCCGGCCAGACCAGTGAAGACGTGGAAGCGGTTCTTCCCGACGGCCGCTTCGGCGCGGCGGAAGAAACCGGACGCGAAATGAATCTGGCCATCGCCGAGGGCGCGCGCGACGGCATCGGAATGGGCGAAGCGCTGGGGCGGCGGCTGGCAACGCTGGCGAAACCGCAGTTTGCGCCGCACAGCATTGTTTATGGCGCTTATCAGGCCGCGGTTCCGGTGACGGTGCACGTGGCCGTCGGGACCGATACGCCGCACACGCATCCCGCGGCCGATGGAGCGGCCATCGGCGCGGCCACGCACCGCGATTTCCGGCTGCTTTGTTCGCTGGTGCGCGGTCTCGACCGCGGCGGCGTTTATCTGAATCTCGGCTCCGCCGTCGTTTTGCCCGAGGTTTTCCTGAAGGCCATTTCAGTGGTGCGGAATCTGGGGTATCCGCTGGCCGAATTTACCACAGTCAATTTCGACTTCCTGCAACATTACCGGCCCAAGGTCAACGTGGTGGAACGGCCGCACGCGCGCAGCGCCTCTTCGACGGAGCCCGCGGCTCCGGGACGCGGCTACGCCATCACCGGACATCACGAATTAATGATCCCGCTGCTCGCCGCGGCGCTGGTGGAAAAGGGCGAATGACGCCCGAAAACGGCGATCGCCAGCCTTTTTGGGGCTATGAAGACCTGGCGCTGTTCATCGGTTCGATCTTACCGGCGCTGGCGATCGCGGCGCTGTTCGTACGGCCGTTTCACATCCGCACGCAAGGGGTACGGACCATCGTTTTTCAGATGATTTTTTACGCCGCGCTGCTGGGCTCGCTGTATTTCGTGATCGCGATCCGGCACCGGCGGCCCTTGTGGCGATCGCTCGGCTGGACCTTCGATTTTCCGTCTCTGTGGGTGGCCATTGGACCGCCGCTGGCGATCGGCCTGGCCATTCTTGCCGCCGAATTGCACGCGCCGCAGGAAAACATGATCCAGGACCTGATCACCAATCGCGCGTCGCTGATTCTGATGCTGATTTTCGCGGCGCTGATCGGGCCGATTTTCGAAGAGATCGTTTTTCGCGGATTTTTGCTGCCGCTGCTGGCGCGATCGCTGGGCGATGCCGCCGGAATTCTGCTGACCGCCGCTTTGTTCGCCACGCTGCACGGGCCGGAGTATCACTGGGCGTGGCAGGTTTTGCTGACGGTCGGTTTGGCGGGGGTGGTATTCGGCATCGCGCGGATCAAAACCGGCTCAACGGCCGCGGCGGCGATGCTGCATATCGGCTACAACGCGACGCTGTTCGTGGGATTTCTGGTACAGAGGTCGGTACAGCCATGAACACATGTGCCGGGCCGCCAGGCTCGAGGCGCAGACGGGCGACGGATATTATCTCTTCAACCCCGGCAGGCCGCCGAGCGTGGGAGCCAGCCGCACCGCCCGCAGAATCGACTCAGAAACGGCCTGCGCCGCGGCCACGCCCAGCGCGTCGATGCGCGCCTGCCCGGTTCCTAAAGAGAGCGCGATCACCAGGTCGCCGTCCGACATGGTATTCACCGGGTCGATGGTCCGGGCCATTCCTAAGGACGCCAGTTGTGCCAGCTTGGTCGCCTGGACCTTGCTGAGCGACGCGTTGGTCGCGACCACCACCAGGGTCGTATTCTGGCGCGCCGGCTTGATCTCCGCGCGGGTCTTGAGCACTTCGGCCGCGTCCACGAATTCCATGCTGTCCGGCGATTTTCTGGCGCCGGCGATGATTTTTCCGGTCTTCGGGTCGCGCACATCGCCGAGCGCATTCACCGCGGCCAGCGCCGAAACCTTGATGCCGCCGTCGAGCTCCATCGTGAACGATCCGATGCCGGACTTCATGGCATTCTTCATGCCCAGGATTTTGCCCACGGTCGCACCGGCGCCCGCGCCGACCGCGCCTTCTTCGACGGGACCATCGCTTGCCGCCGCGCTGGCCGATTCACCCATCTCCCGGGTGGGACGCACGCCTGGTTTGCCCATTCCTAAATCGAAAAGAATGGCGCAGGGGACAATGGGAATGTGCGCGCCGCCAAATTCGACGCCCACTCCTTTGTGTTCCAGGAAACGGCGCACGCCGCTGGCGGCTTCCAGGCCGAAGGCGCTGCGTCCGGCAAAGGTTACGGCGTGAATCACCGCGTCGACGTGCAGCGGATTCAGGGTATCCCATTCTTCGGTTCCCGTGGCCGAGCCGCGAATGTCTCCGCCGGCCACCGCGCCCGCCTCGCACAGTACCACGGTGCACCCCGTCAATCCGTCATAATCGGTAGCGTGGCCCACAAGGATTCCGGGGATATCGGTGAGACCCTTCACGGTAACCACATGTTAGCATCGTCAAGATCGGGGGCACTCGATTGTTTGATTTCTTGAAATCGCCGGTCGCATCCTTTCAGGATTTCATCATTATGAGCGGGCGGGCGATCCAGAATATCTTCCGCAGCCCGCATTACGGCGACGATGTTCTGATCCAGATGGATGCCATCGGCGTCGGCTCGCTGCCGATTGTCATGCTGATCGGACTGTTCAGCGGGCTGATCATGGGCCAGCAGCTGGGGCGCACGCTGCGCACCTACGGGGCGATCGGGGAGATCGGTTACGTCGTTTCGGTCGCGCTGATTCGCGAACTGGGTCCGGTGCTGGTGGCGCTGCTGGTGGCGGGACGAAACGCCAGCGGCATCGCCAGCGAACTGGGCTCGATGAAAGTGACCGAGCAGATCGACGCGATGCGCGCCTTGGGCACCGATCCGATTCAGAAGCTGGTGACGCCGCGGCTGATTGCCACCGCGGTCACACTGCCGCTGCTGACCGTCATCGCCGACTTTTTGGGACTGATCGGCGGTTACATCATCGCGCATTTCCAGTTCGCCGTACCGCTTTCCCAATACTGGACGCCGGCCTGGCAAAACCTGGCTTATCCGGACATCGGCGAGGGCAGCATAAAACCATTCGCTTTCGCCATCATCATCGCGCTGGTGGGGTGTTTTTACGGTATGCGCACCAGCGGCGGAACGGAGGGCGTCGGACGCGCCACCACCAGAGCCGTGGTCTCCTCCTCCATCTGGATTTTCATCACCACCTATTTTCTCGGCAAGATTTTCGTCAACATGCGATGAGCGAGCGCGCGATTCTGCGGTTTGAAGACGTCAGCCTGTGGTTCGATCAGGAAACGCCCGCGCTCGATCAGGTGAGCTTCAGCATGGAGCCGGGCGAATCGGTCATCATTTACGGAGCGGCCGGCAGCGGAAAAACCACGCTGCTCAAGACCGCGCTGGGATTGCTGAAACCGGACTCGGGACGGATCTACGTCTTCGAGGAGGATGTCACGGAATTCGCGGAAGCGCGCTGGTTCGAGCTGCGCGCGCGCATGGGCATGCTGTTTCAGGAAGGCGGGTTGTTCGATTCCATGACCATCGCCGAAAACGTGGCTTATCCGCTGACCAATGCGCCGGCCTATCGCGGCGCGCGGCACGATGGAGACGGCGAAGTGGAGCAAAAAGTCCGGGACATTCTGCGCTTCGTCGACCTGGAGCAGACGCTCGACAAATTCCCCAGCGAATTATCGGGCGGCATGCGGCGGCGGGTGGGAATCGCGCGGGCCATTGTGACCGAACCGCCGCTGGTGCTGTACGATTCGCCGACGGCCGGTCTCGATCCGATCACGGCGTACACCATCATCAGTTTGATCCTGAAAGAGCGAGACATGAATAACGCGTCGTCGCTGCTGGTGACGCATCGTTTTCAGGACGGCCATTTGGTGGCGAAATTTCGCTACAATCCGAGCAGTGGGCAGATTGAGGCGGCCCCGCAAAACGGGGACAGGCCGGCGAGCACCAAATTTCTGGTGATGAACGAAGGGCGCCTGGTTTTTGAGGGGAGTCTGGCCGAGCTGACCGCCGCCGAAGATCCCTACGTGAAAAAATTCGCGAAATGAAACCTTAACCGATGCCACAGCGAACCAAAGCCAAATGGGCGGAGTTGCGCGTGGGGATCATGGCGATCGTCGCGCTGGGGCTCGCCGGTTATCTGATTTTTTTGATCACCGGCAGCGGCGGTCTGTTTGAGAGCACTTCGAAAATTTACACCTACTTTTCCGATACCGGGGATCTGGCCGCGGGAGCGCCGGTGCGCCTGAACGGAATCGTCATCGGCAAGATCGACAGCGTCACGCTGTCCGGCTCGACCGACCCGAACCGCGTCATTAAAGTGGAGATGGATGTCGAGAACAAATTTTTGCCTTCGATCCCGGTCGATTCGGTGGCCGGCATCGACGCCGGCAATCTGCTGGGCACCAAGTACATCAACATCAGCAAGGGGCGCAGCGGGGAGCATATTCCAGCCGGCGGCGAATTGAGGAGCGCGCAATCGGCGGAGATGACGCAACTGTTCGCGCAGGGCAACAACGCGCTCGCCGCGTTGCAGGATTTCGTCAAGAAGGCGGACGACCTGCTGGACGAAATCATGTCGGGCAAGGGCACCCTCGGCAAGCTGCTGGTGGATCCGACCATCGCCGACAAAGCCGTGGGCATCGAAGACGAGGCCCAGAAACTGCTGGCCGCGCTCAATTCGAACAAGGGCACCATTCCGCGCTGGCTGAATAACGATGAACTTTTCAACGACGTGCATGGCACGCTGGCGCGGATCGACACGCTGATGGACGGCTTGCAGCAGGGGAATGGCACGCTGGGCATGATTCTGAAAGATCCGGCGATGTACAACAACACGCTGGCGACCATCTCCGATCTGCGCAAGGCCATCGGCAGCGTACAGCAGACCCTCGATACCATCAATTCCGGCAAAGGCACCATCGGCGCGCTGCTCAAGAACGGCGATCTGCACGACGAGCTGAGCACCTCGCTCAAGAGCCTGAACACGCTGCTCGACAAGGTCAACAACGGGCAGGGCACGGTGGGGCTGCTGCTCAACGATCCTTCGCTGTATCAGTCGCTCAACGGCACTACCGACGAAATGCACAGCCTGCTTAAGGATTTTCGCGCCAATCCCAAAAAATTCCTGAGCATCAAGCTGCACATTTTCTAGTGGCCGATGCGTCAACTGGTGGTCAACGGCGACGATTTCGGATTCACGCGCGGCGTGAATGAAGGCATTGTCGAGGCGCACCGCAATGGCATTCTGACCGCGACCACGCTGATGGCCGTCGGCGACGAGTTCGATCACGCGGTGCGGCTGGCAAAAGAGAATCCTTCGCTCGATATCGGCTGCCATCTGGTGCTGGTCGGCTCGCCGGGATTTCCGCGTTCGGTGGCGAAGCTGGCCTGGTCGCTCGGTAAGATTCCGGTTTATGACGTGCTTTCCGCGCAGGTTCGAAAAATCGTCGAGGCGGGGTTGCAGCCGACGCATCTCGATACTCACAAGCACACCCACCTGCTGGCGCCGGTTTTGAACGCGGTGGCGCGAATTTCGCAGGAATTTTCCATTCCGTGGGTGCGGCGGCCGTTCGATTTTCCGCTGCACGCCAACGGGATCGACTGGAAACGCCGCGCGGCGAACGCGGTTATGCACCGCGTGAAGGGCGGACTTTCGCGGGTGCTGGAACGTCACGGCTGCCGCTCCACCGATTATTTCGCGGGATTCCAGATCACCGGAAAATACAATGCCGCGGAGCTGGCCGCCTTGATTCGCGCCCTGCCGGAAGGCTCGACCGAGTTCATGTGCCACCCCGGCCACTGCACCGAGGAGCTGCGCGCCGCGCGCACGCGATTGAAGGAAAGCCGCGAAGAGGAATTGCGCGCGCTCACATCGCCGGAGGTGCGCGAGGCGCTGCGCGAGGCTGCGGTCCAACTGGTCAGTTATCGGGAGCTTTGACTAACTCAATCGCGGCGGGCGGCGATTCCTGGCCGCGCAGCGCGACGGTGACGGAATACTCGCCCGGTTCCATCTGCGGCGGAAGCATGGCGTTGATCTGCCGCAGACCGCGCTCATCGCGCGTCGAAAGATAGGTCGCCGGGAGATCGGCGCCGTCGAGCCGGATGGAAATATCGGCTTGATTGGCGTCCTCGGCAATGCCTGACGCCCATAGCGACAGGCAACTCTCCGCGCCGGTGTTCACGCGATTCGATTGGTAGGTTTTGCCGTCGGTGACGCCGGCGATCGCCACAGCGCGGGAAATCGCGCCGGGCCGGCGGCGTTCCTGACGCGAAAGATCGACGGGAATGCGCGCGCGATTGCTCCAGGCGCTATCGCCGGCGGCGACACGAACGTCGAACCAGCCGTCGAAAACCCCCGGCGCGAGTTTGCAGTTCGCCTGCCAGCCGTCTCCGGCGTAATTCCGCACGCCGACCGGCCGGCAGGCATACGGACCGACCTCGAGGAAGACGTTATCGCAGGTGAGATCGCGCTGCGCGCTGGTGAACCACGCGGTGAAGTAATGATCGCGGCCGCTGCGGAAATGGTGATCGCGCGTCCAGGTGTTTTCGACGCAAATCAGCGACGGCGCTTCTCCCGTTCGCGCGAGCTGCGGCCATTTGCGGTAGCCGACGGCCTGGGCGCGGCAATCGTGCTCGCCGAGCAGGCGCGCGTTCACGAATCCGGCCGTGCGCAGAAACGCCATCAGGCAGGAAGTATTCGGCCCGCACCAGTTGTCGAACTGGCCGGCGAGCTCGGTGGTCTCGTAAAATTCGAGCATCGGAATCGCGGCCGGCTGGGGCGGGTCATCGGTGACCAGCGTTTCGATGCAGGCCATGTCGGTGGTCAATTCGCAGACTCTTTCGAGCGCCAGTAGCGGGTGCTTCAGGTGATACAAAACGCCGAAAAACAGCACGATATCGAAATAGCCGATGTCGCGCGGCGAGAGATGGCAGATATCCTCGACGATGTATTCGACTTTGGAGTTGAGCAGTTTTTTCGCTTCAAAAAAAGTCTGCTGCCGCGCCGAATCGACGGCGACGACCTGTGCGCCGCGGCGCTCCATTTCGAAGCTGAACCATCCGTCCCAGGCGCCGATATCGAGCACGCGTTTGCCGCGCAGATCCTGCGGAATCGGGTACTGCGCGATACGCGCGCGAAGCTGGTCGAGGGTCTGGATGCCGGGAATCACGCGGCCATCCGGCAGGTCGATCGAGTGATACCAGCCCAATCGCCCAAGCTGGCCGATCAGCTTGCTGATCCCCTCGGTGGTTTCCTGATTGCGCGCACGCTGCATTTGTTGACCGTCGCCGAGGCGCGACAGTGGTGGAGCGCGTTGGCGATCAGTCCACATTATAACGGCTCTTGACAAATCGGCTGTTGCACCGCATGCTCCAACAAGGATCTACAGGATAAAAAACGCATCGCAGCCTGAGACCTCCAGTGGTCGAGCTGCGACACGAATAAAATTGAGGTATTGTGCCGACTCATGCGGAATTGATGGCGCGAACGCTGGCCTCGCGGGGCGTCGAATATGTTTTTGGTTTGCCCGGCGGCGAGATTGTCGCCTTTATCGACGCGTGCCGCCGCGCGGGGATGCGCTTTGTTCTGACCGGTCACGAAGCGAGCGCGGCGTGGATCGCGCAGGTGCTCGGGCAAATTACCGGCATTCCCGGCGTGGCCGTTTCCACGCTCGGGCCAGGGGCGACGAATCTGGTGACAGGCGTGGCCAACGCGATGCTCGATCGCGCGCCGATGTTGGCGATCACCGCGCAGATTCCGGAATCGTCCATCGCGACTCTGACGCACCAGCGTCTGCCGCTGAACGCGATTTTTTCGCCGGTTACGAAAGCGTCGGTTTCGGTGGGCCGCGGCGATACGGCGGCGTTGATCGACCGCGCGATGAATCTGGCCGCTGCGCCGCGTCCGGGTCCGGTGCATATCGCGCTGGCGAGCGATGTCGCGCTTCAGGAATCCGCGGACGGCGAGCCGGTGGAAGCTGAGGCCCGCCGTGACGATGATTTAGGCGAGATTGCGTCGCATTTATCCGCGGCGCGGCGGCCGCTGGTGCTCATCGGACTTGGCGCGACTCCCGCTATGGCGCCGGCGATTCGCGCGCTCATCGATCGGTTGCAATGCCCGTTTCTGGTGACGCCCAAAGCGAAAGGAATCGCCAGCGAAGACCATCCTTTATTTCTCGGCGTGGCGAGCGGGATGGCCATCGATCGCGACGTGGTCGAGACCATTCAGCAGGCCGACCTGGTGCTGGCCATCGGCTTCGATCCGGTGGAGTGCGATAAGACCTGGTTCGCGAAAACGAACATCGTCGCGATCGATTCGGTGTCGATGCGCGAAGGCGATTATCATCCGCAAGAAGCGATCGGCGATATTGTGAGGTTGGCCTCACATTTGCAGGTGGACGCGAAGCCGTGGCCTGTGGATCTGGTGGCGCAACGCCGCGCGGCGATGGCCCGGACTCCGGGCGACGGCGCTTCGCCGCTGCGAATGATCGAAGAACTGCGGCGCGTCTTTCCGCGCGATGGAATCGTCACCTGCGACGTGGGATCGCACAAGCTCGCCTTGGGCCAGTTCTGGCGCGCTTACGAACCGGGGACATTTTTTATGTCGAACGGGCTTTCCGGCATGGGCTTCGGCGTGCCCGCGGCGATCGCGGCGCAGATTGCCTGTCCCGATCGCGCGGTGATGGTCGTGGCCGGCGATGGCGGGATGCTGATGATGCTGCACGACCTCACGCTAATCCGCGAAATGAATCTGCCGATCGTGATCGTCGTCTTTTCCGACCGCAGCTTGAGTTTGATTCGCGTCAGCGAAGAACGCAAGGGGATCGCGCCTTATGGCGTCGATTTCTGCCCGCCCGATTTCGCCTCGGCCGCGCAGGCGTTCGGCATTGAGGCGAAGCGCGCAGCGTCGATCGAAGAGGCGCGGAATGCGGTTGACGCCGCGCTGGCGAAACGGGAACCGTTTCTGGTCGACGTGCCGGTCGATTACCGGGAATACTACTCGCTCGTGTAGCTTGAAGAGATGGCCTCACCCACTTCCGATCGAAACTTTGGATTTTCCACCCGCGCGCTCCACGCCGGCCAGCACCCCGATTCCGATACCGGCGCTCGCGCGGTTCCCATTTACCAAACGACTTCTTACGTTTTCGAGGACACGTCGCACGCCGCGGCGCTGTTCAATCTTCAGCGATTCGGCAATATTTATACGCGGATCATGAATCCGACCACGGCCGTATTCGAAGAGCGCATGGCTGCTCTTGAGCGCGGCGTGGGCGCGCTCGCGGTATCGAGCGGGCAGGCCGCGCAGTTCATTTCGCTGTTCAGCCTGCTCGAATCGGGCGATGAGATCGTCGCCGCGAAAACGTTATACGGCGGCACCTACACGCAGTTCGATGTGAGCTTTCGCCGGCTGGGAGTTCAGACGACGTTCGTCGATCCCGAGGATCCGGAAAATTTCCGGCGCGCGATCACGCCGCGTACGCGAGTGATTTACGGCGAGACCATTGGCAATCCGCGCATCAACGTTTTCGATATTTCCGCCGTCGCGCAGGTGGCGCATGAGAATAATCTGCCGCTGGTGATCGATAACACGTTCGCCTCGCCGTATCTGTGCCGCCCGATCGAGCATGGCGCCGACATCGTGGTGCATTCCGCGACAAAATTTATCGGCGGCCATGGAACCTCGATCGGCGGCGTGATTGTGGATAGCGGCCGGTTTCCGTGGAATCAGGGGCGTTTTCCGCAGCTTCTCGAACCGAGCCCGGGGTATCACGGAATCCGCTTTTATGAAACCTTCGGCGACATGGCGTACATCGTGAAGGCGCGCGTCGAAGGATTGCGCGATTTCGGGCCGGCGCTGAGCCCGTTCAATTCGTTTTTGTTTTTACAGGGATTGGAGACGCTGAAACTGCGCATGCAGGCGCATACATCGAACGCGCAGCGCGTGGCGGAGTTTCTGGAAGCGCACGATCGCGTGGCCTGGGTGAGCTACCCGGGACTCAAATCGAGCCCGTATCACGCGCTCGCACAACGCTATTTGCCGCAGGGAGCGGGCGGAATGCTGGCCTTCGGAATTCGCGGCGGAATCGAGGCGGGAAAAAAATTCATCGAATCGCTCCAGCTTTTTTCGCACCTGGCCAACGTCGGCGACGCGAAAAGCCTGGTGATTCATCCGGCGTCGACCACGCATCAGCAGCTGAGCACCGAAGAAAAACTGGCCGGAGGAATCACCGACGATTTAATTCGTCTTTCCGTCGGAATCGAGGAGATCGAAGATATTTTATGGGATCTGGATCAGGCCCTCACGCGGAGCGTTTGACAGATGAAGCGGAGCGCGTAGAGAGTTGTTCGTTTTCGCTTTCCGACGGCGTGGGCGGCAATTCGAGCGTGAATCTCAGCCGCTTTGCGACCACCGCGGCGGACCGGCTGCGCATTCTTGAAAAATATCGCCGAGTCGCGATGGTCGGACTCAGCTCGAATCCCTTCCGGCCGAGCCATTTCGCGGCGATTTATCTGATTTCGGAAGGCTACGATATCATTCCCGTGAATCCGCGGGAAAACGAAATTCTGGGGCGAAAAAGTTATCCCACGGTGAACGCGATTCCGGGCGGCGTCGAGGTGGTCGATATTTTTCGCGAGCCCGCGGCGGTTCCGTCGATTGTCGACGAAGCCATTGCGGCGGGAGCCAAAGTGATTTGGATGCAGCTCGGGATAATCCACGAAGAAGCGGCCGGGCGCGCCCGCAAAGCCGGTCTTGAAGTGGTGATGGACCGCTGCATGAAAATCGAGCACGCGCGATTTTTCGGCGGACTCAACACGATCGGCATGAATACGGCCGTGGTCAGTTCACGCCGCCGCAAGCGGGCCGGTTGATTACGAAGCTGATTACGACGCGTCCAGCCATTTCGCCTGTCCGGCTTTCAACGCCTCCGAGAATTGGACGCCTTTGATGGTGATGGTGTGGCGGGCACTGTCGTTGCGCGTCAGGTAGCCGCACTCTTTGAGATACCAGAGGCTGAATTCGAGATCGCGGCGGGAGATCTTCAGCAGCAATTCGAGATCGCGCAGGCCGAGACTGGGTTGATCGGGATGCGCGAAGCGGCGGGCGTAGAGCAGGCGAAGAATTTCTTCGCGGCGTTGCATTTCGTCCGTCAGCGGCGGCGCGGGAGGAGGTTCGGCAACCCCGGGCCCAAAGGGCCCTCCCTCGCGGCGGCGCGCCTCGCGATGTTCGCGGTCATAGGATTCCCGGCGCTTCGGATCGCTCAGGATTTCGTACGCTTGAGAGAGTTTTTTGAAAATTTCCGCGTCCCCGCTTTCCAGATTGTCGGGATGAAAGCGGCGCGCCTGAAGACGGTAAATGCGATGGATGGTTTCGGCGTCGGCGTTGGGGCTGACCTGCAGGATTTCGTAATGATCGACGAACATTGCGCTACTTTCGATCATCGGCAGAAACGGCGTCTGGTTTTAGAGTGCTATTGAAGAATCGGCAGCGCGCGATAGCCTTCAGGAACGAAAAGACTTCCCTGCGTGGTGCCCTGCGGCGCGATTTTTAGAAGCTCGGCGGCCAACTTTTTTGAGCTGAGCTCGCCCGAGAGCGCGCTTGCAAACAGCCGCGAGACCTGCCGAATCTGATCCGCCGATTCGTGCACGAATTCCAGCCGGAAATGACGAATCCCGGCGCGCAGCCAGTCGTCCAGATGCGAGCTCGCTTCCTGCGCTTCGGCTCCGAAAACGGTGTTGCGGCAGCCGACGTCGGCCATCACCGGATGGGCGCGGCCGCTTGGATCCTTCAACTCCACGCGATGTTTTTCGCACGGCCGGCCGCAATCGCGATAGCTGGTTCCGCTCGAAAGAAAGCGGCAGAAGACGCAATGCTCGGTGTGGAAGACCGGCAAATGCTGATAGGCGATGGCTTCGATGCGATCGGCGCCGGCGCCGCGCGCCAGTTCGGCGACCTGCGCGGCGTTCAGATCATGGGTGGGCGTGAGGCGCGTTAATCCCAGGCCCAAATAGGTTTCGGCGGCGACGGAGTTGGCGGCGTTCAGACTGAAGTCGCCGACCAGATCGCAACCGCGCAGCGCTTCGAGCATTCCCGCGGAGCGAACCAGAATCGCGCAATCGAGACTCTTCAAAAAATTCAGAATGCGATGCTCGCCCGGCTTGAGCACGCGCGGGCTGGCGACGCGCGCGGCGATTCCGGCCGCTTTCACGCGCTCGACCGAAGGCCGCAGGCCGTACAGATCGAGATAATCAAGGGTGATGGTCGCTGGATGAAACTCGATCGCCGCGTCGAGTTGCTCGGGCGTGCGGACCAGAACATGAAGCTGCGGCGAGCCGGGCGCGGACTCGCGAGATTCGGCGCGATGGGAAAATGCGAACGGCGCGGTGCTGATGGGCGGAATTTCCGATTGGAGCTTCTGCAGGGCCTCCGCGGCGTTGCGGCGCATCTGGTTTAATTCGGATGCCGAGACAAATGGCGATCCAGCCGTTTTAAACACAACTTCGCCCAATTGATACGGCGTATTGCCGAGCCGTCCGAATTGCTCGCGCAGGGTCTCGACAGAAATCACGCGATTTTGAGCCTGGCCGAGCGGCGCGGACGATTTTATGGTGACGCTCACCTCCGGCCGTTTTTCGAGCGACCATTCGGCGATCAGCGGCTCGCCTTCGTTCGCAGTCACGTCCACGCGAATGGGTTGCCGCGCCACCGGTGCGGCGGGATCGAGAAAGGGTTTGGCGGCGCGATCCAGATCCGGATCATGCGTGCGCCACACCAGGTCGCCGGCGCGAATGCGATCGAAACGGACCGCGCCGTTGGCGAAACGCAGCTCGATTTGCGACCCGCGCGGGGAAACTTCGTAGACTCGGCCGCCTTCTTCCGGCTCTTCGGGGCTGCGCCAATCGGCGGCGTCGAAAACAATTCCGTCGCCAGGTTTGAGCGGCGCGATTCCGCTTGGCTCGAGCGAGACGCGATCGGCTTCCACGCGGCAAACGCGCCCCATCAGCAGCCCGCGATGACGCGGCGCGCGGCCTTGCACCACCGCCTGATGATTTGTCCCGGTGAGAAAAAACGGACCGAGGCCGCGGGAATAAACCTGCTCCAGTTGCAATTTGTGTGACGGCTCAACGCCCTGGAACGTACCCGCCCACGCTTCATCCACCGCTTTGCGATACGCCTGCGTAGCCAGCGCGACGTATTGCGCGTCTTTGTATCGCCCTTCGATTTTCAACGCCGCGACGCCGGTTTCGACGATCTTCGGCATCTGGTCCAGCGCGAACAGATCGCCCGGCGAAAGCAGATAGCGCGCGTCACCGAGCGGCGCCGCGCGTCCGTCGACCATCATTTCATAGGGCAGCCGGCACGCCTGCGCGCACTGGCCCCGATTGGCGCTGCGCCCGCCCCATGCTTCCGAAGAAAAACACTGGCCCGAATAGGCGACGCACAGCGCGCCGTGCACGAAAACTTCAAGGTCGCAGCCGGTTTCCTCGACAATCGAGCGAACTTCCTGGAGCGACAATTCGCGCGCCAGCGTCACGCGCCGCAATCCGAAATTTCGCGCGAAGCGGACGCCCTCGGCATTGGTGATGCTCATCTGCGTGCTGGCGTGCAGCTCCATCGCCGGCGCGATTTCGCGAGTCATGCGCACGGCGGCGTAATCCTGCACGATCATCGCGTCTGCGCCCGCTGCGGCGATGGCGGCGATGGTCCGCGCGGCTTCGGCGAGTTCATGTTCGAAGATCAGCGTGTTGAAGGTGATGTATCCGCGCACGCCGCGGCGATGCAGGGTGCGCATTGCCTCGGGAAGCTCCGCCAGCGTGAAACCGACTTTCGCGCGGGCGGAAAAATGTTTCAGTCCGAAATAGACCGCGTCCGCGCCGGCTTCAATCGCGGCGTTCAACTGCGGCCAGTAGCCGGCCGGACTCATGATTTCGGGTTTGCGCCTCACCTGTCTTCAGCCTAGCTTCTCCCGAGCGATCGCGCCGACCGTGGCCTTCACCGCGCGAATATAATCGGCCGGCGCCAGCAGGATTTGGGTGCCGCGCACGCCCGCGGAAACGGAAATGGTGTCGAAGCATTCGGCGGTTTCGTCGAGATAAACCGGATAATCGCGTTTGCCGGCGAGCGCCGTCACACCGCCGCGAATGTAGCCGGTGAGCGATTGGACTTCCTTGAGCGCAACCATTTCGACGCGCCGGTCGCCGGTCAACTTGGCCAGCGCCTTTTCGTCCACTTCGCGGTCGCCCGGCACTACGGCCAGGCACACCCCGTTGCGAGCCCCGCGCAGGACCAGCGTTTTGAACACCTGTTCGGCCGGCATGCCGATCTTGGCCGCCACCGATTCGGCGGCCAGATCGTTGGGGTCGACGGCGTAGTCGCGCAGTTCGTAGGCGATGCCCAGAGCATCCAGCGCCCGGGCGGCATTGGTCTTCACCGGGCGATTCTTATTGCGGCGCTTTTTTCTTCAGCGCTTCGTCGTTTTCCTGAATAAAGGCCCGAATTTCGTCGGCCATGCCCAGCAGTTTTTCCCACTGCTCGCGGTACAAGGTCACCGGGAACCGTCCGAGTCCGTAAACCGAGAGCGCACCCTTTTCGCTGACCTTCAACGAGGTCTGGCCGCGCGACGGCTTTTTCAATTTCTCATTCTCGGCGCGCAGGCGTTCGATTTCTGCTTTCAATTCTTCTTCAGAAGGCATACGTGATCAGGAATAGCACAAAAAAGCAGTCCAAAGTCAGGAGTCAGGACTCACAGGAACTCCACACTTTTGGCTCCTGACTTCTGTATTCTTTTCTGTTATGAAACGTCACCTGCTTACGCCGCCGGTGTGGAACTGGGATTATCCGCAGATCAAGGCCACGGTGGACAAGGTTCGCGCCGGCCGCGATCTGACGCCGAAAACGTGGCCCAACGGCGCGCGTGTCGCAGTCGCGTTTTCCTTCGATATGGACGCGGAAACCGGCATGTTGCGCTCCGGCTATTTTTCGGCGCAGCCGCTGTCCCGCGGCGAATACGGTCCGCGTGTTTCGATGCCGCGCATTCTGAAAATTCTGGAGCAGAACAATATTCCCGCGACGTTCTTCATTCCCACCGTTTCCGCGCAGCTGCATCCGGAGACCATCGACGCGATTCTCAAGGCCCGCCAGCATCACGAAATTGGGGTGCATGGATGGGTGCATGAGCGCATCGCCGATCTGAAGCCGGAACAAGAGCGCACCCTCACTCGCCGCGCCTGCGATTTCTGGACCGAACGCCTGGGCCACAAACCCGCGGGCATCCGCACTCCAAGCTGGGATTTTACCTCGGAAACTCTGACCATCATCCGCGACCTCGGCTTCAAATACGATTCGAGCCTGATGGGCGACGACCGTCCGTACGAAATCGTGGCCGAAGGCCAGCCGATTGGCTTAGTGGAACTGCCGGTCGATTGGATTCTCGACGATTACACCTATTACAGCTACGACCGGCCGACCTCGGCCTACCATCGCATGAGCGACGACGACGTTTTTCAGATCTACCAAGCCGAGTTCGATGGAGCTTATGAGGAGCACACCTTCTTTCTGCTGACCATGCACCCGTTCGTCAGCGGCCACCGCTCCCGCATCGCGCAGTTCGAAAAACTGGCCGCCTACATCAGGAGCAAAGCGGGCGTGTGGTTCGCGACGTGCGAACAGATCGCGGACGCCTCGGCGGCGCAGTTGACGCATTAGCCGTGGACAGAGCGGTCTGTCCCCTTTTTTCAGCACCCTGTTAGACGGCGTTAGCCGTCAGCGGCCCGCACTCGACGCGCGGGCCGCGCAAGCCTGACGGCTTACGCCACTTGACGGCGGACTTCCGCGCCGTTTCTGCGCGACATGCGGAGCTGAAGCTCCGCGCGGGATGAATCCCGCCCTCCAGATGCGCGGCGCGGCGGCCTGCAAAATGCGATGGCCGCGATTTAACTCGCCACCGCGACGACATTCTTGATTCCGCCGATTTTTCCCGACAGCGGCTCGGTCGCGTCCTGAAGCGGCACGCGGTGCGTAATGATTTCGCCCAAGGCCCGCGGCCAGCGTTCGGCGAACGCGCCGATGTCGGAGATGGCGTTGCGGAAATTTTCGACGCTGGCGTTGACCGTCCCGAAAACCACCTGGTTTTTCAAAACCCGGTCGCGCATCAGCTTATCGGTGTCGACCCCGACCGGCGGTTTGTGGCCCGGCACGCCGGTCAAGACGAACGCTCCGTTCACGCCCAGATACTCCATCACCTGGAACGCCAGAGACGACACCCCGGTGGCTTCATACACCATGTCGATCGTGCCCATCTGTTTCGCCAGCGTGGGCACGTCGGTGGATGCGGCGTCTACGAACCTGGCTCCAATGCTGCGGAGCAGGCCGGAAACGTCGCTCGCCGGAGGCACGCGCGAATACACGGTGGTCTCGAATCCTTCAAGGATCAGCTTCATCGTGCCCAAAATACCGACCGGTCCCGCGCCCAGCACCAGGGCATTTCGTCCGCGCCCGGAAGGTTTGCCGTTTGCGTCCGTTGCCGCCCACGGCAGCCTTCGCTGAATTTCCCAGAGCTGCTCGACGCCTTTTTCGGCGATGGTCAGCGGTTCCACCAGCACCGCGACGTCGCGCAGCGCGCGCGGCACCGGATTCACGTAGCGCGCCTCTTCGCAGACGAACTCCGTCATGTAGCCGTGGCGTTTCATGATGCCGCGCTCGGTGTAATCGCCGGTGAAACAGAAGTCCTGACGGCCGGCGGCGCAAGCCGTGCAGCTCGGAATGCCGCAGGGGCGGCGAACGGTGACCACCGCCAGATCGCCGCGTTTCAAGTGGGTCACGTTCGATCCCATCTCGACCACTTCGCCGAGCGATTCATGCCCCAGCACCAGATAATTCGATCCCTCCGGCGGCTCGCCATACTGGAAGCCGACGATTTCCTTGTCGGTTCCGCAAATGCCCACCTCCAGCATGCGGATCATCACCTCGTGTGGAGATTTGAGGGCCGGCTCGGGATGATCGATCACGCCGAAACGGCGATCTTGGGGGAAAACAGCGAGAGCTTTCATTTGGGTTCGATCCTTATCAGATGATATGGTTTCATTTGTTCCGGGTCAGGCTGAAACCAACCACTGTTTTCGCGATTCAGGATTTCAAAATAATAAACCAGATCCGACAACGCTCCGGGGATGGTGAAGTTCATCACCGCCGCCGCAGGCTTTTCGATCACGCCGGTGAGCGCGCCCGAATCCGCCGCGCGGTAATGCAGGAGCACGGTGCGAACGTCCTTGATCGAACCGAGCCGTAGCGTTACCTCGATCGCTTCATCGACCTTGGCGCTTTTCACGGGGATCTCGCTCATGAGCGGCCGGGGAAGACGTTTTGGCGGCGGTGGAATCGCAGCGATCTCGCGGCCCGGTTGGCGCTGGGCCGCCGGCTTCTCATCAAAGTCGAAAATCGCGTGAGCGGCGCTCACATCGCGATGGGCCCGCTCGAGCGCGGCCTCGTCCCCGGTGCGGCGGTACAGTTCGATCTCATAGGCGGCGCGCTCGCGGTAGCCGTGAAATCGCGCCAGCTTCACCAGCAATCGAAAATCCGGCACGCCGGTTTTTTCGAGCGCCGCGGCGGAGGCGAGCAATCCATCGGCGATCTCGAGCGGCGTCTGTTTCGCCGACGCGATCTGCTCCAGGCGATCGCGCACGGCCTCGGGAATCGACGCGATCCAGTCGTTTTCCACGGCGTTTTGTCGCGGCGCTTCGCGCATCGCGTCGGGGATGGTGAACATCTCCGGATCGGCCGCCTGCGCGGCGGCGAGCAGCGTGGTGATTCGCGCCGCGGCCTGAAATTCCGCGGGATTTTCGCCATGCGCCGGCTTGAGTTTGCGATCGTAGGCCGCGCGTCCCCACAACCAGTACAGTTCCAGGTGCTGCTCGAACTCGCGCGGCAGATCGAGCGTGAACGACGGCGGCCAGGAGGGCGGATCGAAGCGCAAGGCGACGCCCATCTGTTTGGCCGCCTTGGACAACGCCGGCCCGGCGAGCGCGCCCTGCCGATCGAGCGCGACCCTGCGGCCGGCGTCGCGCAGCGGACGGAACACTTCGCGGCGATACGCCTCCACGTCCTCCGAATCGCCGCGGATTTCCACGCTGCGGATCAGCGGGCAAGCCGCGAGGATTTTCGAAAGGTCCTGCGGCAAACGGTCCCAGAAGCCGATGGTTAAATCGATCGCGTAATCTTCGGCCATCTGCGAAATGGCGCGCAGCTTTTCGAAATTCACCGGCGTTACGGTGAAGATGATGGTGAAGCGATTGAAGCGGTCCTGCGCCAGGGTTTGAAAATACATCCGCCAGAAACTTTCGGGCGATTCGAGATCGTTCGCGTTGGCGAACAGGCGCACGCCGCGAACGGGCGTCGCCGGCTCACCACTCACGCGCTTCATGCGTCCGCCGGAGCGAATCTGGTCGGCGGCTTCGAGCAGGCCGTACATCAATCCGCGCAGATCGCCGCCGGTGACGTGCGCGCCGCCATAGGCGTAGGGTTCAATGTGAAACGTCTCGGGAGGGTCCGCCGTCAGCTCGTATTTCACTTTCCATTTCAGATGCCGCGCCTGTGCCGCCGCGCTGAATTGGTCCAACGCGAAGTCGATGGGGCCGGCCATCGCGCGGGCGGGCGTTAGTAAGGGGATGAGCAGGAACAGAGCGAGTTGCTGAACGGGTCGAGTTCGGCCCCCGCCACGACTGGCGGGGTTGTAAGCGTTGTTAAAGACCCGCCAGTCGACAAGCCTGGCCCACCATTTAATCCACAACCGCACTCCAGCCTCTCCTTGAAAGATCCCAATAAATCACCGCGCCGCCGAGCAATCCCGCGGCGATCAGCACGACGCCGCTCGCCGCTTCGTGCAGCAATAATTTTCCGGTGCCGAACAAAATTCCGTAAATCAAAACGCAGCCCGCAATCCAATCGACCAGATTCGACAATCCGTCGCGCGACGGCTGAATCTCCGGTTTCATTCGCGCGATGCGTCCCCATCCCGCCGCCGACGGGCGCGTGCGCACGTAAAAACGGAGCAGCACGTCGTCGCGTTCCGGCTTGGTCAAAAAAGTCACCGCGAGCCACACCACCGTAGTGATCGCGACGGTGATGATCATGATCCACGCGAAATCCACCGGTTGATCGGTATCGAGCCGCCACACCGTTTGCAGCGCCACCGAAACCACGAACGCCGAAATCATGGAGGACACCTCGCTCCAGGCGTTGATCCGCCACCAATACCAGCGCAGCAGCAGAACGCTGCCGGTGCCCGCGCCGGTCACCACCAGCAGTTTCCACGCGCCGGCGATCGAATCGAGATAAAACGTCACCACGGCGGAGACGATGGTCAACAGCACGGTCGCGGCCTGCGAAATGCGCACGTAATGACGGTCCGATTCGTGCGGCTTCAGGAATCGCTTGTAAAAATCGTTGACCAGATAACTCGCTCCCCAGTTGAGCTGCGTGGCGATGGTCGACATGTAGGCCGCCGCGAATGCCGCGATCATCAATCCGCGCAGCGACGGCGGCAGATACGCGATCATCACGAGAATATATCCCGTCTCCGGCTTTTGTAAACCCGGATACAGAATCAACGACGCGAGCGCAACCAGAATCCACGGCCACGGCCGCAGCGCATAATGCGCGATGTTGAACCACAGCGTGGCGAGAAGAGAATTTTTCTCGTCCTTGGCGCTGAACATGCGCTGCGCGATGTAGCCGCCGCCGCCCGGCTCCGCGCCGGGATACCAGGTCGCCCACCAGTTCACCGAAATGTACACCAGAAACGTAATCAGTGGCATCCACGCTGAATTCAGATCGGGAATGAAGTTCAGAACGGACCCCTGATTCCCGCGCGTCGCATCGATCGCGGCGAGCTTCATCTTCATGGCGTCGATTCCGCCCACCGCGCGCACCGCGAACACCGCCAGCGCGATCACCATGCTCATTTTGATCACGAACTGGAACATGTCGGTGACCAGCACGCCCCACAATCCGCTGAGCGTGGAGATAAACGACGTAAGCGCGATCATCCCGATGACGATCGCCAGCGCCTGAAGTTTCGTCACGCCCAATACCAGCATCAGGATATCCACCATCGCCTTGTTCACCCAGCCAAGGATGATGCAGTTGATCGGGATGCCCAGATACAGCGCGCGGAATCCGCGCAGAAACGCCGCCGGTTTTCCCGCGTAGCGGATTTCGCAAAATTCGATGTCGGTCATCACCCCGCTGCGCCGCCACAGGCGCGCGTAGAAGAACACCGTCAGCATCCCGCTGGCGACGAAGCACCACCACAGCCAGTTCCCCGCGATGCCGCCCACGGCGACCATCCCGGTCACCGCCAGCGGCGTATCGGCGGCGAAGGTAGTCGCCACCATCGAGGTGCCCGCCAGCCACCACGGAACGTTTCGGCCGGAGAGAAAAAACTCGCCCATGCTCGATCCGGCGCGGCGTTTGTAATAAAAACCGATGGCAAGATTAAACGCGAAGTACAGCGCAACCACCGCCCAATCGACCCACGCAAGGCGCACTACAGCATGATACCGTGCCACCCGGCCTTTTCCTGCAACCGCTACTGTATGCAGGGGAGCGTCGCGCGGGGGCCGCGCCGCGTCCTAGAAGTAGCCATGTTTCCACAGACGCTTCCTCAATTGATTCAGGATCATCGCGATCAGGTGGTCAACGGCGCGCTGGAGCGGATCGGCCGCGAGCCGGAATTGGGAAATCTGCTCGAAGGCGGCTGCGACGTCTCCGATTGGTTTCATCGCATTGTCGCGTCCCTCGACCGTTGGCCGGCCATCGCCACCGACGATCAGGCCGAGCAGCTTCACCTCAGTTTCGGCGAAAGCTGCGCGCGCAACGGCATTCCTCTGCACCAGGTGGTTCGCGGTTTGCACCTTCTGAAGAGCCGCATTATCGATTTCGCGCACTCCCAGGGTCTGGCGCGCAATTCGCTCGAAATTTACGTCGAAGAGGAGTTGGAAAATCGCACCAGCTTCTTTTTCGACTGGCTGCTCTATCAGGTCGTTCTGGGCTACGAATCGGTCCGGCCGTTGCATCTGGCCGCGCCGCGTGATGCCAAGCCTGATGATATTAGATCGCTACCCGGCTGGATTCCGCTGTAGCAGCGCAAACATAAGCCGTCAGGCTTGCGATCTCCACGCAAGCCTGACGGCTTACGCTACCTGCGGATTTAATCAGAAACCATTCTGTGGCGCACTCCGCGCGGCGCCGGCTGAGGCTGCCAGCGGCCCCGCAAGCCGGGCGTGCACTATAAACCGCATTGGCGCGGAGCCGATGTAATAAAACGGATAACAAGTCACCAGCGTCAGTTCCGGATGGTTCGTCGCATCGAGCACGTTCACTGCCGTCGGGCGCACAATTTCCGTCGATTCCACCACGTAATCGAATTTGCCTTCCGGCGTGGTCAGCGTGATCCGGTCGTTGGGCTTGATGGACCTTAGCGGCCGGAAAAACGTATCGCGATGCGCCGCGATCCCGACGTTGCCGGGCTGATACGGCAGCGCGGTTCCGGGAACATGACCGGCGCCGAGGCGCAACGCGTGCTCGTCGTCGCCCTCCAGCACGATGGTCGAAACATGGAGCCGCGGAATCTCCAGCCGTCCGATCACCTGGTGCAGCTTGGGAGCCTTGTTTCGCTCGACCACAATACGCAGCGGGTGTTGCTGCTCGATTCGCGTGATTTGCCGGCCTTCATACCACTGGTACAGCGCCGCGCTGCCCAGCACCGTCAGGCACCAGACCATCGCGGCGCTTCCTCCCAGCAGCAGAATTAAGGCGATCCGCTGCCGCATAACTTACGCGTTGCTCTTTCTCATGGCCAATCCTGCCGCTGCGAAAAGCAATCCACAGAGGCCTACTAAGGGTAGATCGCTCGCGGTTTTCGGAAGTTTCTTCATCGGCTGGCTAGGCGCTGGAGCCGGCTGCGGAGCAGGCGCCGCCTCCGCCACCTGAACCGGAGGGGCGGGAGCCGGCTGCGGCTGTTCGACCGGTGCGGGAGCAGGCGCTGGAGCCGGCGCGGGAGCCGGTTTCGCCTCGGCAATCATATGCCTGGGCGCCTGGCTGCCGGTAGCCGACGCCAGCAGCGGCTTGGTATACAGAAATTCCTGGCCGCGCAGATCGCCCGGATAAAACCAGTCCTTCATCGCTTCGGGCGAGCCCTTGGGGCGTTCCTCGAAATCGATCACGGTGTGGCCGGTCGGTTCCAGCCGATATTCCGGAATGGCGATCGTGGTGGTGTAAATTCTCGATTCATTTTTGTTAAAAATTTGCACCACGTCGCGATTGCTTGTGACATCGGCCAGTTTCATGACGTAAGTTCCGGGTGATAAAACCACGCCATGCCCATGATTCTGCACGCCCGGAACCTCCACCGGGGCATGGAACGTCACCACCGTGCGTTTGTCCCATTCGTCCGCTTTGGCGATGGGGCCCAGCAAAGCGATAAAAGCCAGCAAGCATGAAAACTTCATCGTGAAAAAATCTCCTCTCGGTTTCAGAGTAGGAGCGCGGGAAACGTTTTTCGATCCCTTAGCGGCTTGACCCTGGAATTTCGGGTACAAACATCCCCCCGATCGGGGATTGGACGGCCGCCGCGTTACTTTTAATCTGGAGCCAACGAGGAGAAACCAGTGCACATGAGCCGCGCACAACGATTTCGTATTGTGCTGTATTGTTTGCTCGCCGGTGGGGCCGGCGTGCTGGTGGGGTCCAAAGCCCTTACCGCTTATCTTCAGGTTCCTGCGGTCGATGCTGCGCCGCAGACCGTTCCGCAATCGCAGGTTGGCATCCAGATCACCTTTGCGCCGATTGTCGACAAGGACTTACCCGCGGTGGTCAGCGTTTCCTCTTCGAAGGTGGTCCGCAACACCGGCGGCGATCAGCCGTTTTTCATGGACCCCTTCTTTCGCCAGTTCTTCGGTAACATGGGGCCCCAGTTCAATGCGCCTCGCCGCGAACGCGGCCTGGGTTCCGGCGTCATCGTTCGTCCCGACGGCTATATTTTGACCAACAATCACGTGATCGACGGCGCCAACGATATTACCGTCACCCTGCTCGACAAGAAAACGTTCAAGGCCAAGGTCATCGGCACCGACCCCAAGACCGACATCGGCGTGCTCAAAATCGACGCCACGGGCCTGCCGGTGGTCGCGTTGGGCGATTCGGCCAAAGTGCGCGTCGGCGATTTGGTTCTGGCGATGGGCCAGCCTTTCGGCTTGTCCAACACCGTGACCATGGGAATTGTCAGCGCGAAAGGCCGCACCAACAGCGACATCCCGGACCTGAATCCCCAGGGCTATGAAGATTTTATCCAGACCGATGCCGCGATCAATCCCGGCAACTCCGGCGGCGCGCTGGTCGATGTGCGCGGCGAGCTGATCGGCATCAACACGGCGATTCTGTCCGGCAGTGGCGGCGGCAATCAGGGCATCGGCTTCGCCGTTCCGGTGAACATGGCGCACGCTGTAATGGATCAGTTGATGACCCACGGCAAAGTGACCCGCGGCTATCTGGGTGTGCAGATCCAGGACATTTCGCCGGCGATGGCGAAATCCTTCCAGCTCACCGACACGCGCGGCGCGCTGGTTGCGGAAGTGACGCCCAATTCGCCCGCCTCGGCCGCGGGCATTCAGCGCGGCGATGTGATCCGCACGCTCAACGGCGATCCGGTCGAAAACAGGGACCAGTTGAGCCTGCGCGTCGGCATGACGCAGCCCGGCAGCACGATTCGTCTGGGCCTGCTGCGTGACGGCGCGGAAAAAAACGTGACCGTTAAATTGGCCGAATTGCCGAACGACCAGGCGCGCGCCTCGGCCGGCGGAGACGACACCAGCTCGAACGCGCTCGGCGGAGTTTCGGTCCAGGATCTCGATTACCAGACGCTGCGCCAACTCCAGTTACCAGGCACGACCAAAGGCGTTGTCGTGACGGACGTCGCCGACGGCAGCGCGGCAGCCGATGCGGGTCTGCGTCCTGGCGACGTGATCCAGGAAGTGGATCACACACCGATTTCGAACACCGAGGACTTCAACCGCATGATCCGCCGCGCCGCCGGCCACACCGTTTTGCTGCTGGTCAATCACGGCGGGCAGACGATCTATCTCGCCATCGAGCCGCATTAGGAGTTTCGGCACAGGCTCTGGACGTTTTGAGCGACCGCAACTTAAAAAGTCCCTGGTTTCGGCAAGTAGGGCCGGTGATCGTTTTTCGTCGCCTGCGCCCCAGACTCGCAGGCCGGAAGAAACGATGGCCTGCCCCATACCTGAACCTCTTTCGCGATTGTTCGAATTTTGCTATCCTCAAAACCGCCCGAGGACGAGAATGAACATCACTCTAAACATCAACGGGAAAAGTTATTCCCATGACGTGGAGCCGCGACTGCTCCTCATCCATTACCTGCGCGAGGTGGTCGGACTTACCGGACCTCACGTCGGCTGCGAAACCTCCCTGTGCGGCGCCTGCACCATTGAGCTCAACGGCAAGGCCGTAAAAAGCTGCACCATGTTCGCCGTCCAGGCCACTGGCGCGAGCCTCACCACCATCGAAGGACTCGCCACCAACGGCAAACTCCACGCCATGCAGGAAGCGTTCTGGAACGAACATGGCCTCCAGTGCGGTTTTTGTACGCCGGGCATGATCATGGCGTCCAAGCAGATTCTCGATCGCAACCCCAATCCGAGCGAAGAGGAAATCCGCCATGGTCTTGAAGGCAACATCTGCCGCTGCACCGGATATCAGAACATCGTCAACGCGGTGAAGGCCGCGGCGAAAGCGACAGGAGCATAACCCATGGCGACCACCATCACTAAACCGAAAACTCTGATCGGCAAGGCCATCCGCCGCCGCGAAGATCCGCGCCTGATCACCGGCACGGCCACCTACGTCGAAGATATCAAAATGCCGGGCATGCACTACGCGGTGGTGGTGCGCAGCCCGCATGCCGCCGCGAAAATCCGGGCAATCGACACCAGGAAAGCAGCGGCGCGCAAGGGCGTCGTTGCCGTGTTTACGAGTCAGGACACGGCCAAAGTCGGCCCCGTTCCCTGCGGAGCTTCGCTGCCCGGCCTGCGCGTGCCGCATCACACCATTCTCGCCACCGACCGCGTCTATTATGTTGGCCACGGCGTCGCGGTGGTGGTCGCGACGGACCGTTACATCGCCGCCGACGCCGCCGAGGACGTGGAAATCGAGTGGGAAGTTTTACAAGCCGTAGCCGACCCGGTCAAAGCGCTTGAGCCTGGAGCTCCGGCGGTTCATCCCCAGTGGCCCGATAACAAAGCTTTCGATTACCACCAGGAACACGGCGACATCAACAAAGCCTTCGCCGAAGCCGACGTGATCGTCAAGCAGCGCATCCTCAGCCAGCGCCTGATCCCGACGCCGATGGAGACGCGCGGCGTGGTGGCCGAATGGCGCGCCGCCGATCGCGCGCTGAATCTTTATTCCTCGACGCAGGTCCCGCACCTGATGCGCACGCTGGTGGCGCAGATGCTGGGACTCGAGGAAAATCGCCTGCGCGTGGTCGCGCCGGAGGTGGGCGGCGGATTTGGCTGCAAGCTGAACGTCTACGCAGAGGAAGCTCTGATGGGCTTCGTGGCGATGAAAATCAACAAGCCGGTGAAGTGGATCGAATCGCGCCGCGAGAATTATCTCACCACCATCCACGGCCGCGGCCACGTCGATGATTACGAGCTGTCGGCCACCCGGGACGGCACCATCACCGGCATCAAGCTGCGAATCATTCAGGACCTGGGCGCGTATCATCAATTGCTGACGCCGGCGATCCCCACGCTCAGCGTGCTGATGATGCCCGGGCTTTATAAAACGCAGAACATTTTCGCCGATATTGTCGGAGCCTTCACCAACTGCGTTCCCACCGACGCCTATCGCGGCGCGGGCCGTCCCGAAGCGACGCATGGAATCGAGCGCATGGTGGACATTCTGGCCGCCGAGCTGAAAATGGACCCGGCCGAAATTCGCCTGAAAAATTTCGTCCAGCCCAACGAATTTCCGTTCCCCACGGCCACCGGCCTCATTTATGATTCCGGCGATTACGCCGCGCCGCTCAAAAAAGCGCTGGGAATCGTCAGCTACGAAAAGCTTCGCGAAGAGCAGGCCGCAGCCCGCAAGCAAGGCAAGCTGATGGGCATCGGCATGTCGACCTACGGCGAAATCTGCGCCTTCGGACCGTCGCCCGCCACACCCGCCGGCGGATGGGAAAGCGCGACGGTGAAGATCGAACCGTCGGGCAAGGTGACGGTGCTCACCGGCACCTCGCCGCACGGCCAGGGCGAAGAGACCACCTTCGCGCAGATCGCCGCCGACGAACTGGGCGTCGATATCGACGACATTCTGGTGGTTCACGGCGACACCTCGCTGGTGCAATACGGTATCGGCACGTTCGGCAGCCGCTCCACCGCGGTGGGCGGAACGGCGGTTTATTTCGCGCTTCAGGATCTCAAGGCGAAAATCAAAAAATTCGGGGCGATGCTGCTCAACTCCGAAGACATCACGCTCGCCAACGGCCAGTGCACCGACAATAAAACCGGCGCGTCGAAAACGGTGCAGGAAATCGCCGGCGCTTCTTATCGCGCGATGCAGCTTCCGCCGAATACCGAGCCGGGTATGATTTCGACGCACTTCTGGGAACCTCCCAATTTCACCTTCCCCTTCGGCGCGCACATCGTCGTCACGGAAGTGGATCGGGATACCGGCCAGGTGAAAATTCGCCGCTACGTCGCGGTCGACGATTGCGGAAATATTCTGAACCCGCTGATCGTCGGCGGCCAGGTTCACGGCGGCGTGGCGCAGGGCATCGGCCAGGCGCTGTATGAACAGGCCATTTACGATGAAAACGGCCAGCTCCTCACCGGCGAATTGATGGATTACGCCGTTCCCAAGGCGCACATGATGCCGTGGATCGAATCCGACCACACGGTGACGCCCACGCCGGTGAATCCGCTGGGCGTGAAAGGCGTGGGCGAAGCGGGAACCATCGGCTGCTCGCCGGCGGTCGTCAATTCGGTGGTGGATGCTCTTTCGCCGCTCGGCGTGAAGCACATCGACATGCCGATGACGCCCGAAAAAATCTGGAAACTGCTCAGGAGCGCACAATGATTCCCCAGACTTTCGAATATACTTCGGCCGCGACCCTCGATCAGGCGCTCGGTTTAATCGCGCAGGGCGCCAAACCGCTCGCCGGCGGCATGAGCCTGATCCCCATGATGAAGCTCCGCCTGGCTGCCCCGGAGCATCTGGTCGACATCGGGCGCATCAAAGAGCTGAACTACATTCGCGAGCAGCCGGGCTCGCTGCATATCGGCGCGGCGGTGACGCATTATGAGGTTGAATCCTCGCCGCTGGTGCGCGGAAAATGTCCCTTGCTCGCCGAAACCGCGGGGCACATCGGAGATGTGCAGGTGCGCAACATGGGAACCATCGGCGGCAGCATCGCGCACGCCGATCCCTCCGCCGACTATCCGGCTGCGCTTCAGGCGCTC
This sequence comes from Bryobacteraceae bacterium, assembly GCA_035507655.1. Classification (GTDB taxonomy): domain Bacteria; phylum Acidobacteriota; class Terriglobia; order Bryobacterales; family Bryobacteraceae; genus Palsa-187. The sequence continues at coordinate 45,334 of DATJNW010000064.1, forward strand.
GAAGCGAAAATCGTGCTGCGCGGCGCGAAATCGCAACGGACGATTCCCTTCTCCGATTTTCTTGTCGATGCCTTCAGCACCGCGATCGAACCGGGCGAAATCGTTTCCGAAGTGATCGTCCCGGTCGATTCAGCCGGAACCAGTTATCAAAAGTTGTTGCAGCCGGCGAGCGGATTCGCCATCGTCGGCGTGGCCGCGCGCATCGAGCGTTCCGGCGGGAAAATCACTCGGGCGCGAGTCGGCGTCACCGGTCTTTCGAATCACGCCTACCGTGCGGCGGCGACGGAAAAGATGCTGGAAGGAAGGTCCGGTTCGGCCATGGACATTCAACATGCCGCCGCGATGGTCGCGGAAGGCGCGGACGCGAATTCGGATCTGCACGCCTCCGCCGATTACCGCCGCCATCTGGCGACGGTCTACGCGGCTCGAGCCATCACCGCCGCGCTGGCGAGGACCGCTTGAAAATCTCCGGCACCGAGACGCTGCCGTTCCCGCCGGATCAATCCTACGCGCTGATGCAGGACCCGGAAGCGCTGGCGCGGGCGATGCCAGGCTGTGAATCGCTCGAACGGATCGGCGAGAACGAATACCGCATGAATATGAAGATGGTACTGGCCGCATTCTCCGGGGCATTTGCAGGCAAAGTGCGGATCAGCGAACAGCAGCCGCCGTCCAGTTTCCGGCTGGATGTGGAAGGCGCCGGCAAGGTCGGGTTCCTCAAGGGCAGCGGCGTTCTGAAACTGGAGCCGTCGGGAAGCGAAACCAGCGTCGCCTACGAGGGCGACGTGCAGGTGGGCGGCACCATCGCGGCCGTTGGGCAAAGGTTGATTGAAGGCACCGCGAAAACGATGATCCGGAAATTTTTTGCGAACCTGGCCGCGGGCTAGACGGCCGGTAAAGCGACCGCCTTCAGCCAGAAGTTTTCGATCACCTTGCCGATGCAGATCAGCGCCGCCAGATCCGCCGGCTTGGGCACATAACAGTTCGCGTGCAAACCATAGGCGTGCTGAATATCCGCGGCGCTGGTAGAGGTCGAAAGAACCACCACCGGGATACGCATCAATCCTTCTTCGCGTTTGATCTCGGCGAGCACCTCCCGGCCATCTTTGCGCGGCAGGTTCAGGTCCAGCAGAATCAGCGAGGGCCTGGGGCTGTCGGCGTACTTGCCCTCATGGTTCAGGAACGCCATGGCCTGCTCGCCGTCACGGGTGATGTGCAGTTTGCAGTTGATGCCGGCTTCCTTGAAAGCTTCCTGAAGCAGGCGGATGTCGCCGGGGTTGTCCTCGACCACCAGGACTTCGGCGGAAGTGTGAACGGTTGGGTCGTTCATTAGTGCCTCAATTTCTTGACTGGTAGCTGATTGTCCCAGAATCCTGTCAGGCTTTCGCCGAGGATTTTTCCGGCGTGCTAGCCGCGATTTCCGCGGGAAGCGAGAAATAGAACGTGGATCCCTGTCCCAGCTTGGATTCCACCCAGATTCGCCCGTGATGCCGCTCGATGATTCTCTTGCAGATGGCCAGCCCCACGCCGGTTCCGGCATATTCTTCATTGGGATTCAAACGTTCAAAGATCACGAAGATACGGTCCAGATGACGCGGCTCGATCCCGATCCCGTGGTCGCCAACGGAAAAAACCCACTCCGCGCCGCGCCGTTCGGCCGCGATGCTGATTTCGGGCGTTGCCTGTTTGGTGAATTTGATGCCGTTGCCGATCAGGTTCTGAAAAACGTGAGCGAGCATATTGGCGTCGGCCCTGATCCGCGGCAGGTTGCCTGCGATGATGCGCGCGCCCCGTTCCTCGATGGTGGCTTGAAGGTTCTCCATCGCCTGCTCCAGCGCCTGCCCGGACTCGACTTCGCGCAGCGTGACCTCTCGCGTTCCGGCCCGCGAAAAACGCAGCACGTCGCGAATCAATCCCTTCATGCGCTCGGCCCCATCGATGGCGTAGCGGATAAATTCACCCGCCTCGGTGTCCAGCTTGTCGCGGTAGCGCAGCTCCAGCAGGTTCAGATAACTGGTCACCATGCGCAGCGGCTCCTGAAGGTCATGCGAGGCGATATAGGCGAACTGCTCCAGGTCGGAGTTGGACTGACGCAACTGCTCATTCAGGCGCGCCAGCTCGTCGGCGGCGCGTTTCCTTTCCGTAATATCGGTAATCATGCTGAGCGACAGCGCCCCCTGCGGGGTTTCGACAAAGCTGAGACCGATCTCGACGGGAACTTCGCTGCCGTCCTTGCGCCGCGCGGCCAGCTCCATGCCGGAGCCCATCCGCCGCGTGCGCCGCATTCGCAGAAAATCCGAGCGCAGGCCCGCGTGCGCGGCGCGGTAACGTTCCGGCAGAAGGAGCTCCAGCGGCTGGCCCAGCAGTTCCTCCCGGCTGTACCCGAAAATCTCTTCGGTCCTCTGATTTACCAAAACGATCCGTCCCTCCTCATCGACGGCGAGGATCGCTTGGGCGGCCGCTTCCAGGTACGACCGAAGCTCCGCTTCCCGCGCCCGCAGCTCCGCATGGCTTTTCGCCAGCGCGTCCTCCGCGCGCTTGCGGTCGGTGATATCGCTCACCAGTCCCAGCGCCACGGTATTTTCGCCGGAACCGGTGAAACTGAGGCCGATTTCCACCGGAAACTCGGTGCCGTCCTTGCGCAATCCGGCGAGATCCCGGCCCTCGCCCATCTGCCGCATGCTCGGATCCAGAAAAAACTCGTGACGATGGCCGGCATGGGTGTGCCGCAAACGCCGCGGCAGCAGCATCTCCAGCTCCTGGCCGAGCAGTTCCTCCCGCGCGTATCCGAACATCTCTTCCGTTCGCCGGTTGACCATGATCATACGGCCGGTTCTCGAAACCACCACAATCCCCTGCACCGCGCCCTCGAAGTAGGAGCGAAGCGTGCTTCTCTCGCTCTCGATTCTTTGCTGGTAGGCGTTCTCGGTTTCGGTCATTTCCCGGCGCAGCGTAACATTGGCCTGCTCCACCTCTTCCGGCAGCGCCATTCTGACGATCACCGGAGCCATTTTGATCAGCACTGCCGCGGTCGCCAGCGAGATCGCCGCCGTGGCCGTTTTGAAGATGGTTTCCAGCCAGTAAGCCGAGTGCCAGACGTTCCACGCTGCCAGCCCACGAGCCAGGCCGCAGCAGGCGACGAACGCAGCGAACAGGCAAACCAGGCCGGTGAAACGCCGGTCCGTGCGGCGGCGGAAAAGGTACAGCATCAAAACCGCGATCGAAAAGAACGCCAGCGCGATCAGGGCGTCGGAAAGCGCGTTGAGCCAGACTAACTCGGGGTTCCAGCCGTAAAGGGCGCCCTGGGGGACAAATCCGGAAGACGAATCCAAGTAGTTACCCACGTTGTTACCCACGCAGCTACCTACGTAGTTAAGTGATCCATTGGGAACGAATTTCTCAACAAATTACAGCGGGATATTGCCGTGTTTCTTCTTGGGAACCGTATCCACTTTGGTTTCGAGCAGGCGCAGCGCGCGAATCACGCGAGGACGCGTCTGGCGCGGCTCGATCACGTCATCGAGAAAACCGTACTCGGCGGCAACGAAGGGATTGGCGAAGCGCTCGCGAAACTCCTCGGTTTTGGTGCGCCGCACGGCTTCCTGCGCTTCGGTGGAACCAGCCGCGGCCAGCTCGCGCCGGTACACGATATTCACCGCGCCGTCGGCTCCCATCACCGCGATCTCCGCGCTGGGCCAGGCCAGGTTCACGTCGGTGCGCAGGTGTTTCGATCCCATCACGCAGTAAGCTCCGCCATAGGCCTTGCGCGTGATCACCGTGATTTTGGGCACGGTCGCTTCGGCGAAGGCGTACAGCAGTTTCGCGCCGTGCCGAATGATGCCGCCGAATTCCTGCGCCGTGCCGGGCAAGAATCCGGGAACGTCTTCAAAGGTCAGAATCGGGATGTTGAAGGCGTCGCAGAAGCGCACGAAGCGCGCGCCTTTGGTCGAGGAATCGATATCCAGGCAACCAGCGAGAAAGGCCGGCTGATTGGCGACGATGCCGATGGAGCGGCCGTCCATGCGCGCGAATCCAATAACCAGGTTGCGCGCCCAATGCTCCTGCACCTCGAAAAAATCTCCGTCGTCGATCACCCGCCGGATCACGTCCTTGATGTCGTAGGGCTGATTGGACGCTTCGGGGACCAGCGAATCGAGCGCGGCGTCCTGGCGATCGATGGGATCACGGGTCGCTTTCCGCCGCGGATCTTCGCGATTATTCTGCGGCAGATACGACATCAGCTCGCGGATCATGCGCAGGCAGTCGGCGTCGTCGTGCGATAAAAAATGCGCCACGCCGCTGGTGGAATTGTGCGTCATCGCGCCGCCCAGTGTTTCTTTGGTCACGTCTTCGTGCGTGACGGTTTTGATGACGTCCGGTCCGGTGACGAACATGTAGCTGGTTTTGTCGACCATGAAGACGAAATCGGTGATCGCCGGCGAATAAACGGCTCCGCCGGCGCAGGGTCCCATGATCGCGGAAATTTGCGGCACCACGCCGCTCGCCAACGTGTTGCGCAGAAAAATATCGGCATAGCCGGCGAGCGAAACCACCCCTTCCTGAATGCGCGCGCCTCCGGAATCGTTCAGGCCGATGACCGGTGTGCCGGTTTTGAGCGCCAGATCCATCAGCTTGACGATTTTTTTGGCGTTCATCTCGGACAGCGATCCGCCGAAAACGGTGAAATCCTGCGCGAAAACGTACGCCGGACGGCCGTGGATCAGGCCGTAGCCGGTGATGAATCCGTCGCCGTCGATGACCTGGTTTTCCATCTCGAAATCGCGGCAGCGATGGCGGACCAGTTTGTCCATTTCTTCGAAGGTGCCTTCATCGAGCAGCAGATCGATTCGTTCGCGCGCGTCGAGTTTTCCTTCTTTGTGCTGGCGTGCTCGACGCTCTTCACCTCCGCCGGCTTCGGCGACGGCGTGGCGGCGGCGCAGTTCTTCTAAACGGTCCGACATAAGTATGTAGGTTAGCAGTGGCGCGGCCCCGGCCCGCGAAGGCAGGTCAGAGACCTGCCCCACTCAGCCCGCATTCCTGATGGATCGCTTTCACCGCGGCGTTCAAACCGTCGCGATGAACCACGATCGCGATGGTCAATTCGCTCGACCCTTGCGCGATGGCGATAATGTTGATCTTTTGCCGCGAAATCGCGGTGAAGATCCGACCGGCGAGTCCCGGTGTTCCGCGCATTCCTTCGCCCACCACGGCAATCAATCCGACGTTGCGATTTACGTCCACTGGCTTCAAATATCCGTGCGCGAATTCGAGCGATAAACTTTCTTCCAGATATTCGGTGACGCGTTCCAGCTCGGCCTGGCGGACCAGAAAGCAGAAATTCTGGCGATAGCTGGAGCTGGTGATCGCCAGCACCTCGACATTCGCGCGAGCCAGCGCGCCCAGCGCCCGCGCCATCACCTTCGTTCCGCTCAAAATCGAATTGGCCGGCTCGATCGACAGCAGCGCCACGTCGCCCATCGAAGTGACGGCATGCGGTCCGCGGGCGCTTTCGATTTTGGGAACAATGCGCGTGCCCGGTTTTTCGGGTGCGAAGCTGTTCTTGCTCCACACCGGGATCTGGCGCTCAATCAACGGCGCCAGCGTTCGCGGATGCAGCACTTTGGCCCCGTTATAGGCGAGTTCCGCGGCCTCGCTGTAGGTCACCGCATCGAGCACGCGCGCGTCGGGAACCAGCCGCGGATCGCCGGTCATGATGCCGTCCACGTCGGTCCAGATCCACAGTTCGCTCGCCTCCAGCGCGGCGGCTAGAATGGATGCGGAAAAATCGGAGCCGCCGCGGCCCAGCGTGGTCGGCCGGCCATCGACGGTCGAGCCGTTGAATCCGGTGACGATCGGCAGCACGCGATCCGCGAGCAGCGGGCGAACCACGGCCGCGGCACGCTCGCGGGTTTGATCCATTAACGGAGTCGCGCTGCCGAACACGGCGTCGGTGGCGATGACGTCGGCTCCGTTGACCGCGGCGGCGCGAACGCCTTCGGAATCGAGATACTCGGCCAGCAGAAACGCCGAAAGACGTTCGCCGATGGCCACGGCTTCATCGATCGAGCGCGGCGGGCGCTCGCCCAGCATCATGACGCCTTTGGCGATGCGCGAAAATTCGCTGATCAGCGCATGCACGCCGGCCAGCGCCGATTCCTGGCGGTTGGCCGGAAGAAGTTCGCGGCAACACTCGAAATGGCGGGCGTTCAGAATTTTCAGATTTTCATCCAGATCCGCCTGATCGCCGGCTTCGGCCTTGCGCAGCGAATCGAGCAGCAGATCGGTGACCTTGGACATCGCCGACACGACCACAGCGATCGGCCGCTGCCGGTGTTGTTCCACAGACAGGCGCGCAGCGACCTTCATGCGCTCGGCCGAGCCCATGCTGGTGCCGCCGAATTTCATCACCAGAAGGTTCTTGAGTTCTTCTTTCAATTCGACATTCTTCTCCGGATAATTTTCAATATCGCTTCTTCGACTTCCGGCGCGCTCAGTTTGCTGGAGTCGATATATTCGGCATCGGGCGCCTGGGTCAGCGGAGCTTCCCGGCGGGAACGGTCGCGCTGATCACGCTCGGCGATTTCCCTGGCGACGGCGGCCGTCGAGGCGCCGATTTCCGCGGCCCGGCGGTGCGCGCGCACCCGCGGATCGGCGTCGAGGAAGATCTTCACCTGCGCGTCGGGAAAAACCACGGTGCCGATGTCACGGCCCTCCATCACCACCGGATTTTCCGAGCCGATGCGCCGCTGCTCGTCCACCATGGCGCGGCGGACGCCTGCGGACGTCGACACTTTGGACGCGGCGGCCGTCACATCGGGCTGGCGAATCTCCGCCGTCACGTCTTCGCCGTTGAGCAGCACCGAGCCGTTTGAAAATTCGATGCGGGCGGCGCGGGCGAGCGGCTCCAGCCGATGCGCATCGTTGGGGTCGATTCCGGCGCGCAGGGCCCATAATGCCAGGGCGCGATACATCGCGCCGGTGTCGATGTAGGTGTAGCCGAGCTTCCTGGCGAGCGATCGCGCAATGGTGCTCTTGCCCGCTCCGGCCGGCCCGTCAATGGCGATAATGATTGGTTTGCGGCTCTTCATTTACAAAAGACACCAGCGCTGACGGTTACGCTTTCACCGGCGAAGCAGGAAAAAGCGAAAATCAGGCGCAAGTCAAGATTCTCGACCGAAGAAATTTCAGTATGCCACGGCCGGATGGCCGCGCGGCAGACGGAGCGCCCTGCCGAAAGGCATACAAAATTTGCCGATAAATGCCTGAAAATTAGTAACCTTAGCGCTCGGTCAGACGCCCAATCGTTGAGACCGCGGGGATTGCTCTAAAGATTTCTCCGCGCGAAGTATACTAAGACGAACCGTGAAAGCAATTTTCAACCCTTCGACGCGTACGAAAACAGGGGCCGTTTTCGCATGTTTACTGGTGGTCCTGCTGCTACATGGCTGTGCCAACCCGGCGACGACCGATGCGGTCGATTCGTCGGGCGGCGGCAACAAGAAAGGCGGAAGAGGACGCGGCGGCCGCCGAAGCCTGGATGCGGGCGGTCCCGCGCCGGTAGTGGTCGCCAAAGTCACGCAAAAAGACGTTCCGATCAGCGTGGCGGCGGTCGGCAATGTGGAAGCCTACTCGACCATCAGCGTACTTCCGCAGGTCGGCGGCCAGCTCACCGACGTTTTCTTTAAAGAAGGCGACATCGTGAAGAGGGGGCAAAAAATGTTCACGATCGACCCGCGGCCGTTGCAGGCCCAGCTTCAGCAGAACATCGCGAACTTAGCCAAAGACAAGGCCTTAGCGGCGCAGGCGCAGGCCAATTTGGCGCGCGACCTGGCTTCGGAAAAATACGCGCACGCCGAAGCGCAGCGCTATGCCAAGCTGTTCGACGACGGCATCGTGTCGAAAGAACAGGGCGACCAGTATTTGACTAATGCCGATACTCTAGAACAGTCGGTGGTGGCGGACCGGGCGGCGATCGAAAGCGCGCAGGCCCAGGCCGCGGCCGATGAGGCGACCATCGAAAACGCCAGGCTCCAGCTCAGCTTTAGCACCATTGTTTCCCCGATCGACGGGAAAACCGGCAATATGACGGTGAAGCTGGGCAATGTGGTGGTGCCGAACTCGACGATTCTTGAAACCATCACGCAACTGGAGCCGATTTATGTGACCTTCGCGGTTCCCGAAGCGAACCTGCCGGACATCAAGCGCTACATGGCGGAACGGAAGCTGCCGGTGACCGCGAAAACCCAGGACGGCGACGCGGTGGAGCAGGGCGAACTGACGTTTATCGATAATAGCGTCGACATGACGACCGGCACGATCAAGCTGAAGGGAACGTTCCCCAATACGGATCATAAACTTTGGCCCGGGCAATACGTCAATGCGAGTTTGCAGTTGACGGTCCGGCCCAACGCGCTGGTGGTGCCGAATGAAGCGGTGCAAAGCGGGCAGGACGGGAATTTCGTGTACGTGGTGAAGGACGACAACACCGTGGACGCGCGCAATGTGGTGACCGGGCCGCGCGTGGGTCAGGATCTGGTGATTGAAAAGGGTTTGGAGGAAGGCGACACGGTAGTGACCGAGGGCCAGTTGCGGTTGGCGCCGGGTTCGCCCGTGCAGATCCGCAGCGGAAGCGACGATTCGGGTCCGCCGCCGTCGCGGGGCGGCCGCGGCCGCAAAGGCAAGACCAGCTAGGATTGCCGCGCGGTCTCTGGTGAACCGGTTCAAGAAAGAGTTCTCGAAGTGAACTTTTCTGAAGTTTTTATTCGCCGTCCGATTGCCACCAGCCTGCTGATGGCGGGGATTGTTCTGTTCGGCATCATCGGCTACAACGCCATGCCGGTGAGCGACGTGCCGACGGTGGATTATCCGACTATCAATGTCAGCGCGAGCCTTCCTGGAGCGGACCCGGCCACCATGTCGTCCGCGGTCGCGAGCGTCCTGGAGCGGCAGTTCACGGGAATCGCCGGGCTCGATTCGATGACCTCGCGCAGTTCCACCGGCAGCACCAATGTCAGCTTGCAGTTCAGCCTGGACCGCGATATCGAAGGCGCGGCGACCGATGTGCAGAGCGCGATTGCGGCGGTGACGCCGCTGCTGCCGGCCGGTTTGCCGGCGCCGCCCTCGTTTCACAAACAGAACCCCTCCGACCAGCCGATCATTTTCCTGAGCCTCTATTCGGACACGATGTCGATGTCCGACATCGACGAATTCGCCGAGAAACAGGTGGCGCCGCGCATCGCCATGATCAACGGCGTTTCGCAGGTGAATGTGATGGGGCAGCAGAAGTACGCGGTGCGGGTGCAGCTCGACCCGGACGCGCTGGCTGCGCGGAAAATCGGGCTGAACGATATCGACACGCAGTTGAATCAGTGGAACGTCAATAGTCCGCTGGGGACGTTGTACGGACCGCACATGGAGTACAACATCTACGCCAACGGCCAGCTGTACAACGCGGCGCAGTTCCGCAAGCTGATCATCGGGTACGATAACGGCGCTCCCATTCGCCTGGAAGACGTAGCCAACGTGATCGACAGCGTGCAGGACGACAAGCAGGCGGCCTGGGTGTATTCGCGCGACCCGCAGACCGGCAAGCTGCGGGCCAACCGCGCCATCACGCTGATGGTGATGCGGCAGCCGGGAACCAACACCGTGGAAGTGACCGACAACGTGCGCGCGCTGATTCCGTTGTTCCGGGAACAGCTTCCGCCGGCGCTGACGCTGATTGTTCGCGGCGACCGCTCGGTGACCATTCGCCGCGCGTTCGACGATATCGAGATCACCATGGGAATCACGCTGCTGCTGGTGGTCGGCGTGATCTTCTTCTTTTTGCGCAACGCCTCGGCCACCATTATTCCGAGCCTGGCGCTGCCGTTCACGATTCTAGGCGCGCTGGCCATCATGGCCACGCTCGATTTCAGCCTGGACAATATGTCCATGATGGCGCTGATTCTGGCCATCGGCTTCATTGTCGATGACGCCATCGTGATGCTCGAAAATATCGTGCGGCACATCGAGAACGGAGAGGAGCCCTTCGAGGCGGCGCTCAAGGGATCGAAAGAAATCGGGTTCACCATCGTTTCCATGACCACCTCGCTGGCCGCGGTGTTCATCCCGATTCTGTTCATGAGCGGGATTTTGGGCCGTCTTTTCCGCGAATTTGCCATCACCATTACCGTCGCCATCCTGATTTCGGGGCTGGTTTCGATCACGCTGACGCCGATGCTGTGCAGCCGGTTTTTGAAGCCGCACGACCGTAACAAACGTCACAACCTGATTTATCGCGCCACGGAGTGGTTCTTCGCCACGCAATTCAAGGTGTATGAATGGTCGCTCAAGCGCGTGCTGAAATACCGGCCGGTGATGGCGGTGATGTTTTTCGTGGTGGTCGGGGCGACGCTGTACCTGTTCGTGCGGGTACCCAAGGGATTTATTCCGGATCAGGATATCGACCAGATCAATTTGCAGATGGTGGCGGCGCAGGGCACCTCCTTCTACGAGATGTTGAAGTACCAGACGTCCGTGGCCGACGTGGTGGCAAGCGATCCGAACGTGGACACGTTCATGTCCAGCGTCGGCGGCGGATTCGGCGGGCAGAGCGGCAACAACGCCAACATGAATATCATCCTGAAGCCGGCCAATCAGCGGAAATTGACCATGGCGCAGGTGATGGACGAGCTGCGTCCGAAGATTGCGGGCTACGCCGGATTCCAGACGTTCATGCGCGTTCCGCCGACCATCAACATCGGCACCCGAGGGTCGCGCGCGGCGTATGAGCTGACCGTGCTGAGTCCGGATACGGACGCGCTGGCGCGCGAATCGAACCGGCTGCTGGCGGCGGTGCAGAAAGAGTCCAATTACGTCGTCGACGTCAATTCGGATCTTCAGGTGAAGAGTCCGCGGGTGAACGTGGTAGTGGACCGGGACCGCGCGGCGTCGCTGGGGCTGGACGTGACGCAGATCGAGAACGCGCTCTACGCCGGCTACGGACCGAAATGGAGCTCGACCATTTATTCGCCCACCAACCAGTATGAAGTGCTGATGGAAATTCAGCAGAAATACCAAGCCTATTCCGATTATTTGTCGAAGATTTATTTTCACGCCACCAACGGCGCGCTGATTCCCATCAGCGAAGTGGTGAAGGTGAAAGACGATGCGATGCCGCAGACCATCAATCACACGTCGGTGCTGCCGTCGGTGACCATTTCCTTCAATCTGAAGGACGGCGTGGCTCTGGGCGACGCGGTGGACCGCTTGAACGAAGTGGCCGCGCGGACGCTGCCCGACACCATGCAGGTGATGTTCACCGGGACGGCGCAGGTGTTTCAGGCGTCGCTCAAAAATTTGACGGTGCTGCTGATTGTAGCCATCGGCGTGGTGTATATCGTTCTGGGCGTGCTGTATGAAAGCTACATTCACCCCTTCACCATTCTTTCGGGACTGCCGTCGGCGTGCCTGGGCGCGCTGGCGACGCTGATCTTTTTCCATGTCGATTTGAACATTTATTCGTTTGTCGGGCTGGTGCTGCTGGTGGGGCTGGTGAAGAAAAATGCCATCATGCAGATCGATTTTGCCTTGGAAGCCGAGCGCAAAGGCAACAAAACTCCGGCCGAGGCGATTTACGAAGGATGCCTGATCCGCTTCCGTCCGATCATGATGACCACCTGGGCGGCGCTGCTGGGCGCGGTGCCGATGGCGCTGGGCTATGGGTCGGGCGGCGAAGCGCGGCGTCCCCTGGGACTGGCGGTGTGCGGCGGCCTGCTGATTTCGCAGGCGGTGACGCTGTATCTGACGCCGGTGGTTTACACGTATATGGCCAGCCTGCTCGATTGGTGGCGCAGGCGGCATCCGGAGACGATTGAAGCGGAGCCGGTGTATGGGGATTGAAGGAGTCAGAAGTCAGGAGCCGGAAGCCGGAATAACCGTCCGTCTTTCTGACTCCTGACTTCTGACCCCTTGCTGAAAGCAGAGAGAGATGAATTTTTCAGAGACATTCATAAGGCGCCCGATCGCGACCAGCTTGCTGATGGCCGCCATCGCGCTGTTTGGCGTGGTGGCGTATCGCGCGTTGCCGGTGAGCGATCTGCCGAACGTCGATTTTCCCACGCTGTTGATCACGGCGAGCTTGCCTGGCGCCAGCCCGGAGACCATGTCGTCGGCCGTGGCCACGCCGCTCGAAAATCAGTTCTCGACCATCGCCGGACTGGAGCAGATGACGTCGGTCAATTCGCTCGGATCGACGCAGATCACGCTGGAATTCGCGCTGACGCGCAGCATGGACGGCGCCGCGGTGGACGTGCAGGCGGCCATCACGCAGGCCTCCCGATTGTTGCCGCAGGGCATGCCCACGCCGCCGACGTTCACCAAGGTCAACCCGGCGGATCAGCCGATTATTTACCTGGTTCTGACCTCGAAACAGGTTCCTTTGTGGACGCTGGACGAATACGCGGAAACGCGCGTGGCGCAGCGCATTTCGATGTCCAGCGGCGTGGCCCAGGTGCAGGTGCTCGGGCAGCAGAAATACGCGGTGCACGTGGAGTTGGATCCGCAGGCGCTCGCGTCGCATCAGGTCGGCATCAACGACGTCGAAAACGCGTTGAAAACCTGGAACGTGAACCTGCCGACGGGCCAGATCACCGGTCCGCAGCGCGCCTTTACGCTTCAGGCCAGCGGCCAGTTGATGAGCGCGTCGCAGTATCGCAACATGGTGGTCGCTTATCGCAACGGTGCGCCGGTGCGGTTGTCGGATCTGGGCGATGTCGTCGACGGCGTGCAGGATCGCTACACGGCGTCGTGGTTTTACACCAAGGACGACGACCAGCGCGCGATCGTGCTGGGGATTCAGCGGCAGCCGGGGACCAACACCATCGAGGTCACCGACAATATCAAGAAGCTGCTGCCGATTTTCAAGCAGGAACTGCCGCCGACGGTCCACATGGATATTCTTTACGACCGTTCGGATACCATCCGCGAGTCTTACAAAGATGTCCAGTTCACCATGCTGCTGACGCTGGGACTGGTGATCGCCGTGATCTTTCTGTTCCTGCGCAACGTCTCGGCGACCATTATTCCAAGCCTGGCTTTGCCGTTTTCGATTATCGGCACATTCAGCGTCATGTACCTGCTGCATTACAGCCTGGACAACCTCTCGATGATGGCGCTGATTCTTTCGGTGGGCTTCGTGGTGGACGACGCCATCGTGATGCTCGAAAACATTTTCCGCCACATGGAAATGGGCAAGAAGCCGCTGATCGCCTCGCTGGTGGGATCGAAAGAGATCGGGTTCACCATCGTTTCGATGACCCTGTCGCTGGCCGCGGTGTTCATTCCGGTGCTGTTTCTGGGCGGAATTCTGGGACGCCTGTTCCGCGAATTTTCGGTGACCATCTGCGTCGCGATTCTGATTTCGGGATTGGTTTCCGTAACCCTGACGCCGATGCTGTGCAGCCGCTTCCTGCGCTCGCCGGAGCATCACCGGCATGGCTTTTTCTATCACCTGACGGAAAAATTCTTCGATGGCATGCTGCGCCTCTACGACACCACGCTGAAAGTCTGCCTGCGGCATCGGGTGTTCACCATGGCGACGTTCGTCATCGTGCTGGCGGCGACGGTGTGGATGTTCATGGACATTCCCAAGGGCTTCATCCCGGATCAGGATACCGACCAGATCGCGGTGACCACGGAAGCGCTGCAAGGCACTTCGTATTATCAGATGGTCGATTATCAGCAGCAGGTGGCGCGCCTCATTCGCCAGGACCCCAACGTGGAGGCGCTGATGTCCACCGTCGGCGGAACGGCGGCGCAGACCGTGGGCGGGCCGAATTTCGGGCAGATGCTGGTGCGCTTGAAACCGCGCGCGCAGCGCCAGGAAAACGTCAACGACATTATCAAGGAGTTGCAGCCCAAGCTGGCCGAAGTGCCGGGCATGAAGGTGTATCTGCAAAATCCGCCGACCATCCGGATCGGCGGTCAGGTCAGCAAGAGCCTGTATCAATTCTCCATGCAATCGCCGAATAAGCCGGAATTGTTTTCTTATTCGCAAAAAATGGAAGAAGCGATCGCGAAAATTCCCGGCGTGCGCGATGTCACCAGCGACCTGGCGATCAACAGCCCGGAAGTGGACGTGCAGATCGACCGCGATAAGGCCGGCGCGATGCAAATCAGCGCCAACACCATCGAGAGCGCGTTTTACGACGCTTATGGACCGCACTGGGTCTCGACCATTTACGCGGCCATCAACGAGTACGAAGTTTTATTGGAGCTGAAGCCGCAATACCAGTCCAATCCGAACGTGCTTTCGATGCTGTACCTGAAGGGCACCAACAACCAACTGGTGCCGCTCGATACGCTGGCGACGCTCAAGACCAGCGTCGGCCCGCAGGCGATCAATCACAACGGACAGCTTACGGCGGTAACCGTTTCCTTTGACTTGCAGCCCGGCGTGGCGCTCGGTCCGGTGACGGACCAGATCCGGACGATTGCCGCGGGGATGCTTCCGAACACCATCAGCACCAGCTTCCAGGGCGCGGCTAAGGCTTTTGAAAGCTCGCTCGGGAATTTGTGGGTGTTGCTGATGATCGCGATTGTGGTCGTCTACATCGTGCTGGGAATTTTGTACGAAAGCTACATTCACCCGATCACCATTCTTTCCGGATTGCCGTCGGCCGGCTTCGGCGCGCTGATCACGCTGTACCTGTTCCACATGGATTTGAACATTTACGCGTTCGTCGGTTTGATCATGCTGATCGGCATCGTGAAGAAGAACGCGATCATGCAGATCGACTTCGCCCTCGATGCCGAGCGCAATCAAGGCATGCCTCCGGAGCAGGCCATTTATCAGGGCTGCCTGATCCGTTTCCGCCCGATCATGATGACCACCATGGCCGCGCTGCTCGGCGCGGTGCCGATTGCGGTGGGCTGGGGCGCGGGCGGAGAAGCGCGGCAATCGCTGGGCTTAGTGGTTGTCGGCGGACTGCTGTTCTCGCAACTGGTGACGTTATATCTCACTCCGGTGTTCTACACCTACATGGCCAATATTCAGGCTTGGGTGATGCGCAGCAAGAGAGCGCCAAAAGCGGCGGAAAGTCCCGCGCCCACACCGGCCTAGCTCCGCAGGGATCCCGGAGGCGGCGGCGATCGATGTGCTCTCACCACGAAAAAACTGACTACTCTAAATCAACGCGCGGCCTTCCGCGATAAACGTTCAATTATCGAACGCTTAAGACGGACGCCGCGCGTTGGCTGCTGCACTTATAAGACGTTAGCTGGCGCGCCGCATGGGCGCGTTGGGAATTTCACGCTCCTGCACGGCTGGCTGCGCAGGAACGGCGCTGCCGCTGCCGAGATAGGCCGTGATCAAGCTCAGCATCACGCCGCCCCAGATCACGCCACCCCATTCCTCAGCACGTCCGGACAGCAGGCTATGACTCACCGGAGTCGCCGCTCGGATCGCCGCGACACCGCTGATCGCGCCCGCCAGGATGCCGGTCGCCAGGGTAGCCAGGCCCCAGGTCGATAATCCGTGCAGCACGCAAATCTGACGCACCGACATGTCGGAAAGCCTTGCGGCGCTCCACGCACCGACATAGAAAGAGAAAGCCATCGTGACCAGGTACCAGATCATGGACCACACGGTTGAGCCTCCGAATAGACCGTCAATAAAGGCGCCGAACGTCAGGAACAGAATTTCCATGCCGATCGTCACCATGGCGCCAGACCAGATCGCCCCCCACGAGACTTTTTCCAAATTCACGCGATCGCTCAGACGAGTGCCCACGGGGTACCCGGTTGGAACGTCGCGCATCGCATCATCCGCCATTTCAATCACCTACCTTTCCAGTTGTACCCGCCTGGCAAACGCCCGCCCCGGGCGCTCCGCAGGCGAGATCTGGTTTTTTTCCGAAATCATCGAGCCGAACTCATTCTGCATGTCTTTTCAGCTCTCTACCTGTCAGATCATTTCCTGGAATCCGTGGTTTCAATTTTAAGGAAACGAGAGCTGAATTTGCGAGCTGAATGACATATATTCCTTGGGAATTGTTTCAGGCCTGTCCTCGGATCACCCCGGGTTCGCCAATGCCGATGGCCACCGGAGGCATCTCGCGAATCTGCCGGCTCTTGCCCACCGGCCACACTTCATGCCCAAAGGCCTCGGACAGCATCAGCGCGCTGGCGGTGTACCAGGCGGCAACGGCGGAGATCATGAATAAGTATCCGGTCAGGGTCAGCAGCCACTCCCCACCGGTCAGGTAGCCGATCGCTCCCGTCGTCGACCCGGCGGCAAGGAATCCGAGCACCACCACCAGGCTCCTGCTTTCCGCGCCGGCCGCGGCCATCCCGACCCAGGTGATCGCCGCGAGGACGATGAACCACCACCCGATCGCGTCCCATCGCGTCCCCGGCACCGCGATGCGGCCGAGCGCGACCAGCAAGTACAGAATCCCGTAGGACATCCAGAACGATCCCCACATGCCGTGCATCGCCGTGGCGACGCCGTCGCGAGCCTTGTAGGCCCACATGCCCGCCAGAAATTGCGCGAGGCCGCCAAAAATCGCCGCGAACGGAAACAGGTACAGCGGGCTTGCCGCGTTGCCGTACCAGTGAGCCATGTTCGCGGCGACCATAAACGTTGCGCCGGCAAAGCCGTAAAGACCCAAAATCGATGGCGCCGCGATCGGTTGCAGATAAATCCGGGCGCGCGCGTTCGTCGGTTCGACTTCTTGTTCGTATGGCATGAAATTGCCTCCTACCTGGTTGAGACAAGCCACCCAACGTTTAGTTTCTAAAGTGAAAAATTACGCCGCGAATTTATTTGACTTAACGTTGCAAATCCGCGGGAATATACTGGACTTCCTCTTCGAGATTTAACGCAAATCGATCGCGCACGCGGGTTTTCAGTTCGCCGATCAGGCCGCGCAGCTCGCGGGCGGAGCCGCCGCCGGTATTGTAAATCAGGTTGGCATGATAATCGGCCACCCGAATCGCTCCGTTCACCAAACCCTTCGCGCCGGCCTGCTCCAGAAAAAAAGCGGCGGGGACTTTGCCTTCCCGGATCACCCGCCCGGGCACTTGCGCGCGCACCGCCTCGGGCAGCTCCGCCAGCCGCAGATTTTTGAAAATACTTCCGGCGCAGCGCATGGACGGCGGATATTTTTCATTGCGGATTTTCAGAATATTTTCGGAAATAGAGCATAATTCCGCCGGATCGGCGCGCTCCATCCGCAGCGCGGCCGACAGGATGATCCAGTTTTTGCAGGACTTGAAAACGCTGTCCCGATAGGCGAAGCGGCACGTCGCGCGGTCGATTTCGCGAATCGATTCGCCGTCGAACAAGCGCACGCGCTCCACCCGTTCCTCCATCGAATGGCCGTAGGCGCCGGCGTTGCCGTAAATCGCGCCGCCCAGCCAGCCGGGAATGCCGGTCATCGTTTCCAGGCCGCGCAAGCCGCGGGCGTTCGCCGCATCGACCACGTCTTGCAGAACCGCGCCCGCGCCGGCGCGAATCGTGAGATCGTCAAATTCGATCGAATTTCCGGTATAGCGCAGAACCGCACCGGGAAAACCGCCATCGTCGACGATCAGGTTGCTGCCGCCGCCGATCACCACGCGCGGCCATCCGCTTTCCCCCACCGCGCGCCAGGCGGAAATGAAAGCATTTTCATCGGCGGCATCGAGCACGGCGCGCGCCGGTCCGCCGATCTCAAAGCGGGTGTAACGGGACAGCGAGGCGTTCACAAATACGTGTAAATTGGGAATCGCCAGAAGGCGAAAGAGCATCTGAACTCAATTATAAAGTTTTATCTCGGTTTGGCCAGTGACGATCGCGGGCGCACCCTTGGCGAGATTCGCGGCTGGGATTTCGATCGACTGGAAGCGACGCACGACTACATTCAGTGGCTGTTTCCGCTCACCACCCCGAGCGGCGCCAATCCCAGCGCGCCGCTGCTCGACCCGGCGGCGATCCGCGCGTTTCACCACGACCCGCGGCTGCGCGCGGAGCTGCTTCAATCGTTCGATCTGATGCTGCGCTTTTTCGGATTGCGCCTCGATCGCGATCCGCTGCGCGTGACCGCGCTTCCGAATTTCCGGGAACGCGCGGAAGTCTGGCTCGGCTCCCATAATCTTCTGCGGATCACGCGCATTTTGATCTGTCTGCGCACGCTGGGACGGGAGCCGGAAGCGCGCGCGTTTTACGATTTTCTCGAATCGCTTTACCGCCGCGAGCCGGCGCGCATCGGCGACAGTTTCCGCTATTGGCGAGCCGCCATGGAAGCCTGACGCGGCGCCCCAATCGCGACCATCCGGCTGTTTGCTTGTGCTAAGCTGAGAACCGCGCTGCTTCGCGTCTGCGAGCAGGTAAAAAAGGAATGGCTGATTCGCGATCGCAGCTTGCCCCTTTATCCGACGCCATTACGCGAAACATCCGCGTGGAGGTTCTGTCGCGCTACTCGCCGGAAAATTCCCAGCCGGCGCAGGGCAAGTGGGTTTTTCAATACACCATTCGCATTACCAACCAGGGGTCGGAAACGGTGCAGTTGATCAGCCGCCACTGGATCATTACCGATGCGACGGAGCAGGTGAGCGAGGTAAAAGGAGAAGGCGTGGTTGGCCACCAGCCCGTGCTGGCGCCCGGCGAATCGTTCAAGTATTCGTCCTGGTGTCCGCTCGAAACGCCGTTCGGATCGATGCACGGCAGTTATCAAATGGCCACCCCGGGCGGGGGCGAGTTCGACGTCGAAATCGCCCCGTTCGCGCTGCGCGCTCCGTTTACGGTGAATTGACGTTCAACGCAATCGCAGGCCGACGCGCGGTTACTTCTTGGTCACCGAATCCCTCGGTCCGGCCACGCCGCTGATCTGGAGATTGAAGCCGTCCGGATCGAACACGTGGAAGCTCGAATAGCCGGGGATTTGCGGCTGGCCAACGTCCGGCTTCGAATCCGGTTTCGCCAGCCCGCGGCGGACCAGTTCGTCGCGAACCTGGTCGGTATCCCAATCGTAAATTCGATAGGAGATGTGATCGACCGTCGCCGTCGACGGCGGACGATTGCCGCGTCCCCTGCGTCCTTCCGGAGCCCCGCTCTGAGCCGCCGCCGGAGCAGCCTGAGCCGCCGCGGCCGCCGCCTGCTCGCCCTGCGCGCCGCGGGGGTGAAAATGGTTCCGCGCCAGCAGAATCGAATTTCCAAAATAGAGCTCGCATTGACGCTGGCCGTCGTCATTTTTCACTTCCATGCCCATCAGGTCGGCGTAAAAATCGCGGGTCACGCGGTAATCCTTCACCTGAAACGAAATGTGATCCAATTCGGCGGTCTTGAAGGCCGGCGTCTTTCCCTTGTAGGGCAGCACGGCGTCCTGCGCGGCGCCGGGCACGGCCGCCACCGCGGCCAGAGCCAGGCTCTGGACCAGCTGGCGCCGGTCCATGAACCCTCGCTCGAAATCGCCGAGCAGTTTCGCGATAATATTCTCAATCATTAATTTTCTCCTTGTGTCTTCCTGGCAAGGTCCATTGCCGCTGGCAGGGTGCTGAAAAAGGGGACAGACTCGACTCTGTCCCCGCCTGTAACTTTCATGTCTCCTTTTTCAGCACCCTGCCAGCGCCTGGAAGCGACCCTAGCATTATACAGCGCGGTCATTGGATGTTCACCATTCCCGCCGGCTCGCGCTCCTGCTGCCGCGGATTCGAAACGCGAAGCTGGGTAGTGCCTGAAATCTGCGTTGATCCTGAAGCATGGAGAGCCCCCGCCATCACTGGCGGGGCTGTAGTACCCGTTATAGCCCCGCCAGTCCGGGCGCATTCCGCATCAACGCCGATTTCAGGCACTGCCCGAAGCTGAAGCCTGCGTATCCGCTGTGGTAATCTTCAACCTGGAGAAAACATCAATGAAATTTAGCCTCGCCCTGTTCACGATCGCCGCCGTTGCCATGGCCCAGAATAAAGGACCGGCCCGTCCCGGCTTGACGCTCACCACCACCGCTTTCGAAGATGGCGGCATCATTCCGAATGAGTATACGCAGGCCGTTTCCGATCCGGTTTCGCCCAAGCTCGAATGGTCGCATGTGCCGGCGGGAACGGTGAGCTTCGTTTTATACATGCACGACCCCGACGTCGCGCGCAACAAAACCACCGAGGACATGCTGCACTGGATGGTGATCAACATTCCGGGCACTGCGCGCTCGATGCCGCAGGGGGTGCCGGCGAATCCGACCCTTTCCGACGGCGCGGTGCAGCTTAAAAACGGTGGCAACACCGTGGGTTTCCGCGGACCGGGGGCGCCCGCGCCGGGCCCGTATCATCACTACACGCTGGAGATTTTCGCGCTCAACACCAAGCTCGACCTGGGTCCCGACGCGACGCGCCCGGAGGTGATGAAAGCGATGGATGGTCATATCCTCGGCGTCGGCGTGCTGGAAGGCCGATTCCACCGGCCCTAGCGCTACTGGCTCCGCAGGGTACCCGCCGGATTCAGTCGGACGATCCTCGCTGCCGGGGCGAAACTGGCCAGCGCCGTCGCCGCGATGAGGCTGACGGCCACGCCGAGCAGAGTCACCGCGTCGGTGGTTTCGACGCCCCACAGAAAACTTCGCAGGAACCGCTCCAGCCCGAGCGCCGCGCCGATTCCGATCCCCGCGCCGCCGCAGACCCACAGAAGCGCCGGCCGCAGCGCGGTCCAGATCGCTTCGCCGCGCGACGAACCGAGCGCCAGGCGGATTCCTAATTCTTTGGTCCGCTCCGTCACCATGTTCGCAACCAGCCCGTAAATGCCCAGCGCGGCCAGCAATGCCGCCAGCGCGGCCACCGCGTCCGCCAGTGTCGCCAGGAAGCGCTCGAAGCGCAGCGCGCCGAGTTTCAAATCGCCGATCTCGCGAAATTCCGCCATCGGCACCAGCGGATCGGCCGCGCGCGTCGCGCTTTCAATCGCCGCTTCCGCCTGTGCCGCGGGCAGCGAACTGCGCACGATCCAGTTCGGCGAAAACCAGGTATGGACCACCTGCAAAAAGCCGTCACTGACCTGCGCGGCGGGAACGTACAAGGTCGGCACTTCCGCTACCGGTCCAAAGTTCCCCCAGCCGGCACGCGCCTGCTGAACGTTCCCGACTACTCCGACGATCATCCGCTGTTTGCCTTCGATGGTGACCGGTTCTCCCAGCGCCGCACGATCCTTAAAATACCGCGCGGCGAACGCCTGGTTGACGACCGCAACGCCCGCCGAATCGGCGCCGTCGCCGGGCGTGAACTCGCGCCCCTGGAACAATGGAATGCGCATGGTGCGAAAATAACCCGGCGTCACATACGCCGCATCGGTCGCACGGAATCGCGGATCGCCGGGCACTTTCACGCTGTCGTTCAAGCCGCGCTCATAAGGAAGATTCAAACTCACCGCCGCGCCTTCGATGCCCGGAATTTGGTCGAGGCGCGCGATCACCGAATCGTAATACTGGTTCATTTTTTTCACGCTGTAACGCGCGTCGGCCAGCGAGAATCGCGCCGTGATCACATGATTCGGATCGAAGCCGGGCGACAGATTCCATAAAAAAAGAAAAGTGCGCAGCAGCAACCCCGCTCCGATCAGCAGCGGCACCGTGATCGCAACCTGCCCGGCCGCCAGCGCCCCCAGGGAAACGAATCGCCTGCGCCCGGCCACCGTGCGCGACCCCGTCTGCACCGCGCGCAGATCGACGCGCGAAGCCTGCCATGCCGGCGCCAGGCCAAAGGCGACGCTGGCCAGCAGCGTCAGCGCAATCGCCGCGGCGACCACTCGCCAACCAAAATCGACGCCGCGCAAAAAATCGAAGGTCGATGCGCCCAGTATCTTCAGCGCATCGAGCGCCGCCCATCCCATCGCGATCCCCGCCGCGCCTCCGATCGAGCCGAGCGCGACGCTTTCCACCAGCAACTGCCGCACGATTCGCGACGCCGGCGCGCCCAGCGCCAGCCGCGTGGCGACTTCTTCCACGCGTCCGGAAGCGCGCGCCAGCATCATCCCGCCGATATTTGCGCAGCCCAGCAGGAATACCCCCGCAACCGCGGCCCACAGAATCATCAGCGGACGGCGCAGATCGCTGGTCAGATCCTGTTGCAGATTTTCAATCTCGAGCCGCACGTCGGCATCTTTCGAAAACGACCCCAGCTTTTTCAAATCGGGCACCAGCGCCTGCAACTGCGCGGAAGCTTGCGCCGCCGTCGCGCCGGGCTTCAGCCGCGCGATGATTCCGTAATTCGATCCTGCGCCTTCGCCGGTCCGCGACGGCCGCAGCGGAGTCCACACATCCGCCTCGGTGATCGGTCGAAAGCGAGCCGGCATGACGCCGACCACGGTGTAAGGCTCGCCGCGCAGTAAAACTCCGCGCCCGATCACGGTCGCGTCACCGTTGAAATATTTGCGCCAGGCCGCATGGCTCAAGACCGCCGCTTGCGGTCCGCCGGCGCGATCCTCCTCGGCATTGAACTCGCGGCCGATCTGCGGCGCAACACCGAGCACGCGGAAAAATCCCGTCGAGACGCGCTGCGCCTTCACATAAATACCCGCGCCGTTCACGCCCAGGTTGACGCCGTTCCAACCCCCGTCGTAGGCGGCGACATCCAAGGCCGGAACACGATTGCGAATCAGTTCAAAGGTGGCGCCATCCTGCGAATCGCCGTTGTATTCGCCACGCACGTAGCTGACCACGCTTTCCAGACGGTCCGGCTTGGGATAACCGAGCGGCGAAACAATCGCCGCATTCACCACCGAAAGCACCGCCGTATTCGCGCCGACGCACAACGCCAGAATCACGATTACGGTCAGCGAAAACGCCGGATTTTGCCGGATCAGGCGAAAAGCGAAGCGCAGATCACGCATCAGCGTCATACCTGGATTCTACCCGACACCTTCCGCAAAAGTTCACGCTGCTCACGGGTCGTCGTGCTAACGTAAAGGCATGTCGACGGCCCGAACGCTGGTACCCGTGGAAGAGTATCTCTCCGCCGATTACGAGGTCGATTGCGACTACGTGGACGGGGAGGTACTCGAACGCAACATGGGTGATCGCGACCATTCGTGGTTGCAAGGAGTGCTGACGGCGTATTTCTTCAATCGCCGCAAGGAATGGAACATCCTCGTGCTGCCAGAAATCCGAATTCGCGTCAGCGCCGCGCGATATCGCATTCCCGATATCGCCGTGCTGCTCGGCGATACCGACGAGAAGATTCTCACGAAACCTCCATTTCTGTGCGTCGAAATTCTGTCTCCCGACGATCGCTGGTCGCGCGTCGAAGGCCGCATCAACGATTTTCTGAAAATGGGAGTCCGCTACGTCTGGGTGGTCGATCCGGAAACGCGGCAGATCTACGTGGCCACGCCCGAAGAGGGGCTGTGCGAGGTCAAAGACGGCACGTTGCGCACCGCGAACCCGGAATTTCTGGTCAGGCTCAGCGAGTTGTTCGCTTAGATCGTTCTTTTTATTTTCTTGATCTCGATCACCGGGATCAGCGAATTCGGGGGCTCGGCCGGCGGACGCGGGCGGTGCGACAGCTCCGTGTTCAGGCTGCTGACAAACTGCTCGATCTGGCGCTGCATCTCCGCCATTTTTTCGCGCATGTTGAGGATGATTTCCACCCCCGCCAGATTCACTCCCAAATCGCGCGTCAATTTGAGAATCACTTCCAGCCGTTCCAGGTCTTCGTCGGTATAAAGCCGCGTGTTGCCGTCACTGCGCGATGGCTTCAGCAACCCTTCGCGCTCATACAACCGCAGGGTCTGCGGATGGATCTGATACTGTTCGGCAACGGCCGAAATCATATACGCGGCTTTGTTCTTTTTCCGCATACCCTAAACCTTGGCCCAAATCGCATCGCGCGGATCCTGCGGATGAAGTTGGGCGTACTCGCGCAACAGTTCCTTGGTGCGCTCGTCGTGAACTTCCGGCGCCTCCACCTGCACTTCGACAATCTGGTCGCCGCGTTTTCCGTTGCGTGAATTGAGCACCCCCTTTTCGCGCAGCCGGAATTTCTGACCGTTGCGGGTTCCCTGCGGAATTTTGAGCAGCGCCCGCCCGTCGATCGTCGGCACTTCGATCTTGGTCCCCAATCCGGCTTCGTCGATCCGCACCGGAACCGTAATCTCGATGTCGTCGCCGTCGCGGCGGAAGAACGGATGCGGCTCCACGCGCACGGTAATGTACAGGTCCCCGGCTGGAGCGCCATGCGTTCCCGCATTTCCTTTTCCCGCGACGCGCAGCCGCGATCCTTGCTGCGCGCCCGGCGGAATGCGCACATCCACCGTTTCCGTGGTGGTGATGCGGCCGTCGCCATGGCACGTCGGGCACTGATTTTTCAGCCTTCCCGATCCATTGCAGCGCGGACAGGTAAGGCTGAAGCGCATGGCGCCGGCGGCCTGGGTCACGTTGCCGCTGCCGTTGCACTCCGGACAGACCGTGTTGCCGCCCGATTTGGCCGTGCCACTCCCTCCGCAGGTCGGGCAAACTTCCTGGCGATTGATATTCAGCCGCACCTGCGTGCCGCGAATCGCCTGCCAGAAATCGATGCCCATCCCGTATTCCAGGTCCGCGCCTTTTTCGGCCGGAACTGCTTCCTCGGCCTGATGGCGGCCGAACCACTGGCTGAAAATGTCCTGAAAATTAGCCGATTCCTCGGCCGAGGCGCGCCGTGAACCCGCCCCGCCGCGCGTAAAAGCGTCGGAAAAATCAAATCCGCCGAAGCCCATGTTCGGCCCGCGCTGCGCACCCGCGCCGGCGCCCGCGCCGCCGGGCATGCCGTTTTCCGAATAGAAGCCGTACTGATCGTACATCTGCTTCTTTTTCGAATCGCTCAAAACGTCGTAGGCTTCCTGGACTTTTTTGAAGCGCTCCTCGGCTGCTTTATCGCCCGGATTCAAATCCGGATGATGCTTGCGCGCAAGTTTTCGATAAGCTTTGCGAATCTCATCTTCGCTCGCCTCGCGCGACACGCCGAGCGTTTGATAGTAATCCTGCTGTGCCATATCAGTGGCCGGTGGCCTGTTGCCAGTGGCCAGCAAGCCAGGTTTTCACTGACCACTGGCCACTGAGCCCTGACCACTATTTTTTCTTGTCTTCCACGTCGACGAACTCCGCGTCGACCACGTCTTCCTTCTTTTTCTCCTCCTGTGGCGCCGTTCCGTGTGTCCCGTCGCCGCCCGGCGCCGGACCACCCTGCGGGCCGCCGCCCGCCGTGCTCGTCTTATACATCGCTTCGGCCAGCTTGTGGCTCGCCTGCGTCAGGGTATCGACGGCCTTGTTGATGTCCTCCACCGAGCCGCCCGACATCGACTTGCGCGTCGCTTCGAGCGCCGATTCGACGTTGGCCGCGTCTTCCGCGCTGATCTTATCGCGATGATCCTTCAGCATCTTTTCGACCTGGTAAACCATCGAGTCCGCGCGGTTGCGCGCGTCGATTTCGTCCTTGCGCTTGCGATCGTCGGCCGCGTGCGATTCGGCGTCCTTTGCCATTTTCTCCACTTCGTCCTTGCTCAGGCCCGAAGACGAGGTAATGGTGATCTTCTGTTCGTTGTTGGTCGCCTTGTCCTTCGCCGTAACGTTCAAAATTCCGTTGGCGTCGATATCGAAGGTCACTTCCACCTGCGGAATGCCGCGCGGAGCCGGCGGAATGCCGATCAACTGGAACACCCCGAGCATCCGGTTATCCCGCGCCATCGCGCGCTCGCCCTGATAAACCTTGATCTCGACCGAAGTCTGATTGTCCGCGGCGGTCGAGAACACCTCGCTCTTGCGCGTCGGAATGGTGGTGTTGCGATCGATCAGTTTGGTGAACACGCCGCCCAGCGTCTCGATTCCGAGCGACAGCGGCGTCACGTCGAGCAGCAGAACGTCCTTCACTACGCCGCCCAGCACGCCGCCCTGCACCGCCGCGCCCACCGCGACCACTTCGTCCGGATTCACGCTGCGGTTCGGCTCCTTGCCGAACAGGTTGCGCACCATCTCCTGAACTTTGGGAATGCGCGTCGATCCGCCCACCAGGACCACTTCCTGGATCTGCGACGGCTGCACGCCGGCATCGCTCAAAGCCTTCTTGCAGGGTTCCGTCGACCGGTCCAGAATATCGGCGACCATCTGCTCGAATCGCGCGCGCGTCAGCTTGATCGCGAGGTGCTTGGGACCGCTCGCGTCGGCGGTCAGGAACGGCAGATTCAACTCGGTTTCAAACAGCGTCGAAAGCTCGATCTTGGCCTTTTCCGCGGCTTCCTTCAGGCGTTGCAGCGCCATCTGGTCTTTGGACACGTCGATTCCCTGCTCGCGCTTGAACTCGGTGATCAGCCAGTCGATAATGCGCTGATCGATATTATCGCCGCCCAGGTGCGTATCGCCGTTGGTCGACTTCACCTCCACCACGCCGTCGCCCACTTCGAGGATCGAAATGTCGAACGTGCCGCCGCCGAAGTCATAAACCGCGATGGTTTCGTCCTTCTTGCGGTCGAGCCCGTAGGCCAGCGCGGCCGCGGTCGGCTCATTGATGATACGCATCACTTCCAGGCCCGCGATTTTGCCCGCGTCCTTGGTCGCCTGCCGCTGCGCGTCGTTGAAATAGGCCGGCACCGTAATCACGGCCTTGGTAACCTTCTCGCCCAGATAGGCTTCGGCCGCTTCCTTCAGCTTGGTGAGAATCATCGCCGAAATTTCCGGCGGAGAATACTTTTTGCCCAGCACCTCGACGCGCGCGTCGCCGTTATCTCCGCGCACCACTTTGTAAGGAACCAGCTTCATCTCTTCGCTGACTTCGTCATAGCGCCGTCCCATGAAGCGCTTGATCGAATAAACGGTGTTCTCGGGATTGGTAACCGACTGGCGTTTCGCCACTTGTCCGACCAGCCGTTCGCCCGATTTGGTGAATCCGACCACCGACGGCGTGGTCCGGCCGCCTTCCTGGTTGGGGATTACGACCGGTTGGCCGCCTTCCATGACCGCGACGACCGAATTGGTGGTCCCGAGGTCGATTCCGATAATCTTGCTCATACTGTGTGACGTCCTCTCATTAAAGAACTCGCGGCCTTGATTTAGCCTGATTCGATTATGCAATCTTAGTGTGATATTGTCAAGTTACTACGGGAGAATCGAGCTAAGTAATTGAAAATGAAGCAAGCCAGAGCGACGGAAACTGCGCACTCAGGGCGTTCAAAGACGCTTTCCAGACAGGAACATCCTAGCGCAGCGCGAATGTGAACATCGCATGCCCCGCCGCTACGGAAATGTACTACACTCCGTTGACGGTATAGGTGATCGGCGAATCGGCCACCTGCATGCCCAGATACCGCTTCCACAGCTCCTTGCCCGTTCTCGCGTCCAACGCGAAAAAATAGCCTTCGCGATTGCCGGAAAACAGCAGATCGCTGGCCGTGGTCAGAATGCCCGCGTCGCTCACGTCGAGCATTTTGTACTCCCACACCTTTTCGCCGTTCATCGGATTCAAGGCGCGAATCACGCCATAGCCCCATTCCGGACCCCAGTTGATGATCGGGTCGCGGCTGATCGCCGGCAGCGGGCTGCGTATCGATCCTCCGGTGAACGACTTGCCGGCTTCATACTCTTCGTCGAAGGTGAAGTACGCGGTGTGGTAGTCTTCCCAGGCGGTTAAATAAAAATAGCCGGTGCGCGGGCTGAACGACGGTGAGTACCAGTTCGTTCCGCCCTGCACGCCGGGGTAGACGTCCGTTCCGCCGATCGACGGACTTTTTCCCGGCGCTTTCACCGGCTTGCCGCTATCGTCGAGGCCGCTCGACCAGGTCTCCTTAACGAACGGTTTTCCCACCAGAAATTCTCCATTAGTGCGATCGAGAACATAGAAAAATCCGTTGCGATTGCCCCACAACATCGCTTTGCGAGGCTTGCCATGCCAGTCGAGGTCCACCAGCACGGGAACCTGCACCGAATCGAAATCCCATTCATCGTGCGGCGTGAACTGGAAATACCATTTGAGCTTGCCGGTATCCGCATCGAGCGCCACCACGCTGTCGGTATACAAGTTGTTGCCGGGCCGCACGAACGGATTCCAGTCCGGTCCCGGATTGCCGATGCCCCAATAGATCAGGTTCAGCTCCGGATCGTAGGAGCCGGTGACCCAGGTCGATCCGCCGCCGGTCTTCCACGCGTCGCCGGACCAGGTTTCATGACCCGGCTCGCCGGGCTGCGGAATGGTGTGGAATTTCCAGATCTCTTTGCCGGTTTTGGCGTCGTAAGCTGCCAAAAAGCCGGAAATTCCGCGCTCGCCGCCGGCTGGCCCGACGATCACTTTATCCTTCACCACCAGCGGCGCGACCGTCACCGAATAGCCGTGCGTGTATTCGGCGACCTTCGTTTCCCATTTTTTGCGCCCCGTCGACCGGTCCAGCGCCACCAGGTGCGCATCGAGCGTGCCCATGTACAGGGTGTCGCCCGAAATCGCCAGACCGCGGTTGATGTTGCCACAGCAGACGAACGTCGCCGGAGGGACGGGACGCTCATAGCGCCAGTATTCGCGGCCGGTGCGCGTATCGATAGCCACGGCGGTATTGGGCGGTTCGCTTACGTACATCACGCCGTCGACGATCAGCGGCGTCGCTTCGAATTTTTCGAGCGAATCGGCCTGCGCCACCCATTTAAGGTTGAGATTGGCGACGTTCGACGGCGTGATCTGATCGAGCGTGCTGTAATGCGTGCTGGCGTAGCTGCCGTTGTAAGTGGTCCAGTTCTGGGCCGAAACAGAAACCAGGGCCAAGGTTAGAAACGCGAAAATTCTCATTTGCTTTGACCCTCCGCCGCTGGTTCGCGCAGGCTGGCGAGGTATGCGATCAGGTTTTCAAGATCTCCCGCCGAAAGTCTGTCCTTAAACGACGGCATCGGCGACTGCCGCGAAATTTCCCAGCTCCGCAACTCGGCTTTCATCAAGGTGCGCAGGTGCCCGCCCGATTCGCGAATCTGGATCGAATCCATGTCTTCGTTCAGGCGAATCCCGTGGATCGTCTCGCCGGCTTTGGTGACCGCGAGCACCGGCCAATACTCCGGCGCGACCTCCGCGCTGGGATCGACGATCGACTGCTCGATCTCCGCCAGCGTGCGATGCGAGCCGATTTCGCTCAAATCCGGCCCCGTGAATCCGCCGGTTCCCGATCCGTCGGTATGGCAGCGCGCGCAGCCGCCGGCGTGATAGACCTGCGCTCCTTTGGCCGCGTCGCCGGGCGCTTTCCCGGCCGAATGCGCAATCTCGGTCGAGCGCAGAAAGGCGATGAGCTGCCACACCTCGCGTCCCTGGAGCGCGAAGGCGGTCATGGCGGTTCCGGGAACGCCCTTCGTGATCGTATTAAACAGGTCCTCATCCGATCCGCCGTGTTTGAACGCGCCACTCACCAGGCTAGGCGCGACCGATCCGCCCGAGGCGTCCAGGCCGTGACACGACGCACATTGCGAGCGGAAGGATTTCTGGCCGGCCTGAACATCCTTGGGGGTTGAAAAAGGCAGTCCCGCGATACTTCCATGCTGGGCTTCAAGCGGCGCCAGCGAAAACAACAGCAGACAGCCGCAGCACAAGCGGCGAAAACTCATGGTTTCACCTCGACAGGCAAATAGCATATCGAATTCGCGAAATTTTTGTCGGTGGCCTGCTCAGTCCGGCTACGGCTTGCCCTGCGCCTGCTTTTCAATCTCGGCGAGCTGCTGGCGAATCTTGTCGTTGCCCTTCTCGTTGGGAGCGAATTGCAGATACAGACGCAGCTGCTCGACCGCGCCGCGGAAATCCTGTTTATCGGCCAGAATGATCCCGAGCACATACCACGACCGCGGATTCTGATGCGCGGTATCCAGCTTCATCGCTTCGCGCGCCGATTTTTCCGCCTGGTCCAGCTTCTTCAGTTGCAGATTCGCGAAGGCGTTCAAATAATACGCCCGCGGAAAATCGAAGGGATTCAGGTGCAGCACCTTGTCGCTCGAATCGGCCACGTTCTGCCATTTGCCGCTCAGCGCCTCTAGCTCGCAAATGCGCACATACGGATTCACGTAATCAGCATCGGCCGCGACGGACTTCTGGTACGCGTCGAGCGCCTGGCCGGCATGGTCCCGGCTTTCGTAGAGTTGGCCCAGCGCGAACCACACCGCCGCGTATTTCGGATAGAGATCCACGGCCTTCTCGAACTGCTTCTGCGCTTCGTCGGGCTTGTTCTTTTGCTCCGCTTCGAGACCTTTTTCGTAGGCCTTGCGAGCGTCCTTGGGCGCCCTCGCCGAGGTCGCGCTGATGGTCAGCCCCGGGACGTTCTCGGTACGATGCAGAACAATGGCGCCGACGTCGGGATCGTCCATGTACCGGCGATTGGCAAGCGACACGGTATCGGAGCGGAACCCGGCCAGCACCGCGCGCAATTCGCAATTCTGAAGCCGGCTGTCGCGCGGGCCGCCCAAGGGATCCGCGCCCGGCATCTGGCTGCCCGAAGGAGACTCGCTCGCATCGGCCATCGCATCCAGATCGCGGCCGACGTTTAACGAAAAACGCCCTTTGCTGTCGGTAAAACCTTCGGCGTGGGGTTGCCCCAGGCACACGCGCTCAATCTTCACCGGCTCGGTTGGAGCGGAGCCGTCGTCGAGCATCACTTTGCCCGTCAGCAGCATTCCGCGGCTCATATTCATCGGCGCGGCGCGGCCGGTCATCGATCCGTCCACGCCGGGCAGACCGTTATCGGGAAAATTGGACGGATTCGCGGGATCTCCCGGCGGATGCATCTGCGCGGTCAGGAGGGCCGCTGGGATCAAAAATCCGGCGGAAAGGGCGGCGATTCGGGAAAAAATCATCCTGGACCTCCCGGATGCCCCGATTATCGCACGCCGCGCTTCAAGAATTTCGGTGAAACCCTTCTCCGCACCCTGTTCAAGGTTGACAGCGCGCTTCGCCAACCTCCACAGTGAAAGAGATGAGACTCTGGTTGATCCCGCTGGCGACGCTGGCTCTGGCGGCGTGTTCCGAATCTCCCTCCGAATCGAAGGCCAAAGCGCCGGAGCCGCCCGCGCAGCCGATCACCGGCCGGCAGGCGTTTCAAATGACTTATCCGCAGGCGCGAACCTGGGCGGCGGATTGCCAGCCGATGCGCATCCGCAGCTACAACCTGCCGAATCCGCCGTCGGCCGGCGGGAAGGCCGGCGCGTGGGAAATATTGTGGGTGTCGGCAGCCAAGGGCCGGCAGCGGATTTATACCTGGTCCGCGGTGGAATCCGAGGGCAATCTGCACAAAGGAGTTTTCGGCGGACTGGAAGACAGCTGGCGCGGTCCGCAGGGGCAGGAGAAGCCGTTTGCGGTCGCCGCGCTGAAGATCGACACGCCGGATGCGCTGAAAACGGCCATCGCCAAAAGCGGCGAATATCTCAACAAGCCGGGCGTCAAGCCGGGGGTGACGTTTCTGTGCGAATACACGCCGCGCTTCCCCGATCCGGTGTGGCGCGTGTTGTGGGGTAATTCGGTTTCCTCCGCGCAGTGGTCGGTTTTCGTGGACGCGAGCACCGGCCAGTTTTTAGGAAACTAGTATCGGAAGGCCGACGATCAGCAGTGTCCGTGACTCTCAACCGTAAAGGGACTTCAGAAACAGGAGACGAGCCGTGGCATAAGCCGCCAGGCTTGTGCTGTTCGTGGCCGATAACCCGGCACGCGCCGAGCGCAAGCCTGGCGGCTTACGCCACTCAATCTGGCGATCTACAGAATTGCTGTCAATGGGGCGATTAAAGCATCCGGTCGCCATCGGGCACGGAAACTTTAACGGTCATCTCCTTGTGATCCCGCATCAGCATCAGCGTCACCGAGTTTCCCTGCGCCATGGTGCGGACGCGGTTCAACAAATCGGATGGCGTGGCGACTTTGGCATCATCGATGCGCGTAATCACGTCTCCGGCGCGAATCCCGGCCTGCGCGGCCGGCGACGATGACGATACCGACCGTACCAGCACCCCCTGCTTTACGCCGAAATAATCGGCGAGCTGGCCATCCAGCGTTTCGCATTCGATCCCCAGCACCGAACTTCGCCACATCATGAACGTGCGTGGAATGTCGGGCGTGCGAAACAGGAACTGCCCCATCGGGGCCCCGGAAGGCGCGGGCATCGGCTGCGGCATCGGGAACTGCATGTTCACCCGCCGCGCCGCGACCTTCACCATCACCGTCTGCGGCGAGCCTTCCCGGAAAATTTCGAGCTTCACTTCGCGGCCCACCGGAGTTTCGCGAACCAGGCGGGAAAACTGCTCGATGCCTTCGACGCGCTCGCCATTGTACTGCATGATCACGTCGCCAGGCTTCAATCCGGCGTGCTCGGCCGGACTATCCGGCTCGACGCGGGTGATCTCGACGCCGGCTTCCTCGGGCAGCTTCAGCGTCTTGGCCCGATCGCTGTTGATCTCCTGCATCATCACCCCGACGTAGCTCGATGCGGGGTGCTGGGCGGACGCGGCGGGAACGAAAATCCCGGTAGCCAGAAGAAAAGAAATCGCGGTTTTCATCAGGGTCCTCACTACATTAGACGCGATCAAAACCGTTCTGTCACTTCAGTACGTCTCGAGCGACGCTTTCACCGCTCGCAGCGCGCTTTGGCAGCGTTCCCGAACGTATCCCGGCTGCTCGCCGCGGACCAGCAGCTCCTGCAGCGTGCCCACCGTTTGCGGATCGAGCGTGACGCCGCGCGTCAACAGGTCGATCGCTTCGGTGCGCAGCCCGGCGTTCGAATCCGCCAGCAGCACCTTGGCCAGCGCGCCACGAACGTCCGGCTCGCTCGCGTACGGCGCCAGCCCCTCGATCGCCTTCGCGCGAACCGCCGCGTTCTGATCGTGTTCCACCGCATAGATCAGCGCATCGCGAATGTCGGCCGACTGCGCGTGCCCGTCGAGCAGCTCCATCGTCTCTACGCGCAACCCCGGATCGGACGGATCCTTCGCCGCGGCCAATAGCAGCCCGCGAATCGGCGCCTGGTCGAGCGTTCCCGAAATCACGCGCTGCCGTGTTTCATCGATCACCAGTTGCACGCGCCCGCCTTCGGCCGGTTCAACGTAGCGCACCCGCTCGCTGATGCCCGTTTTGGCGAACGGAATCTGGCGCGCCGCGAAAAATCCAATCGCGACCAGCGCCAGCGCGGCCGCCGGACGCCAGACCCAAGCCGCGGAAATTCGCTGCCACCAGGCGATTCTCCGCGGCGCGGGCGATTCGTCCAGACGCAGCCGCAGATCCTCACGGCATTCCGTGAGCAGCGACGGCGACGGCTCCACTTCCACCGAATCGAGCGCCGCGTGCATCGCCTTTTCCCGCCCGAGCACCTCGCGGCACTCCGCGCAGCCGTCCAGGTGCGATTCGACGCGCTCTTCCTCGTCAAGATTCAATTCGCCATAGAGCAGCAGCGCCAATCGCTGGCGCGCCCATTTGCAATCGCTCATACAAAGTCTCCCAAAGCAGCCCGCATTTTCTGCGTGGCGCGAAACAGGCAGTTTTTTGCTGCCTCCTCGCTGGTTCCCAGCATTTCCCCAATTCTTCGCAGCCTTAACCCCTGGTAGTGGCGAAGCTCGAACACCATCCGCTCGCGCGGCGTGAGCTCGCCCAAAACTTCCTTGATTTTCCGCCGCACCTGGCCGCTGAAAAGATGCCGCTGCGGATCGCCGTCGACGCGTTCCTCGGCGATCGCGTCCATCCGGTCGAGGGGACCCTCCGCGGTCGCGAGCACCGTCGGATCTTCCTTGCGAACCTTGCGTTTCCGCATCTGATCCAGGCACAGATTGGTCACGATCCGAAATAGCCAGGTATGAAAACTGCAATCGAAGCGGAACGAATTGAGGTTGCGATAGACGCGCAGAAACGCTTCCTGATAAACATCATGCGCGTCTTCGGGCGACCGCAGCAGGTTCATGGCCAGCCGCAGCACACTTTGGTCGTAAGCGCGAACGAGCTGCTCGAAGGCGTCCGAATCGCCCGCCTGAGCGGCCCGGATCAGCGCCGCTTCGTCCATTTGCAAGCCCTTTTTCAGGCTCACCCCAAAGTTAGTCAAGCGCAGCTCCACTCTTCCGGGGCAACAGTAGTTTGGACGGGGGTGGTCGGAAAAGGTAACGGGAAAGAGCCAGAACTCAGAAGCCAGAAGTCATGAGTCAGAATCGCCGCGGGTCGTGGCCAGCGGTCGGACAGGAAAAGCCAGATGAGAAAACCGACGAACCACAGGAGGACGGCCTTAACAGCAGGCGTCCACCATTTGGGTCGCTTCATACGCTTCAAGTGGACCAGCGCCCCAAGACTCGGTAAGAGGTATCATTGGGAGTTGATTCCCTGGCAAAACTACATCTCAGTGGACCCGCGCGTGTGTGGCGGAGAAGCGTGTATGTCAGGCACTCGAATCCCAGTCACAGTAGTCCTCGACAACATCGCCGAGGGATCGACGCGTGAGGAGATTCTCCACAGCTATCCCTCCTTACAGCCCGAACATATTGATGCAGCGCTCGCCTATGCGGCCGAGCTCGCCCACCAGGAGCGGTTAGTCCCGATTCGCGGCAAGTGAAATTCAAGATCGATGAGAACCTTCCGTCGGAGTTGGCCGGGGATCTTGCCCAACTCGGGCACGAAGCTGACACCGTCGCCGGCGAGGGATTGGCCGACGTCCTGGCGCTGGATCTTGCGGGGCGTCTATTCGGATTCGTTGAGAATAGCTAAACCAACTCTAGCTCGATTTTCTTCTGCCCCGCGTCGATCGAGGCGATCCTAAAGCTGCGGATCTGCCCCGCTCGCGGCGCTTCCGACGCAGCCTGTTCGCTGCCGCCCGATTTCCACTTTGCGGCGAGCATCGCACTGAGCGCGGAAACATCGCTCTTCCCCGAAGTTGCCGATCTTTCCTGCGCCTTTTGTTCGCTGATCCTGCACGTTGCGAAAACGCCTTCGCCCAATTCGACCTTGGCGCGATTGCCCGATAAATCCACAATGCGGCCGCTCACCGAATCGCCGGCTTTGTGCTCCGCAATGTATTCATCGATCGAGGTCGGTTCAAGCTGCTTGATCCCCAGCCGCAATCTGCGGCGCTCTTTATCGGCTTCGAGCACCTGCGCCTTCACCCGCTCGCCCACCTTCAGCGCTTCATTGGGATGATTCAGGCGCTTGTCTTTGCTGATGTCGCCGATATGGATCATGCCCTCGATTCCGTCGCCCAAATCGACAAATGCGCCGAATTTCGCCAGGCTGGTCACCGGAGCTTCCACCACTGCGCCCACCGGATATTTTTTCAGCGCTTCTTCCCATGGATCGCCCAGCGCCTGCTTCAATCCGAGCGCAATCCGCTTATCCGCCGCGTTCACGCCGAGCACCACCACATCGACCATATCGCCGACTTTGACGATATTTTCCGGCTTGATGTTTTTTCGCGTCCAGGACATTTCGGAAACGTGAATCAATCCCTCGATTCCCGGCTCCAGTTCGACAAACGCGCCGAACTCGGCGACGCGGACGACTTTTCCTTTCACCCGGGAGCCTTGCGGATATTTTTCCGTAACCAGAGCCCAGGGGTCCGGAGCCAGTTGCTTCAATCCCAGCGCGATTTTCCGCGTCTCACGATTGATCTTCAGAATTTTTACTTCAATCGATTCGCCCGCGGTCACCACCTCGGCCGGCTTGATGCCGCGCTGATACGACATGTCGGAAACGTGCAGCAATCCGTCGACGCCGCCGACATCCACGAACGCGCCGAAATCCATCAGCGTGCGCACCGTCCCGCGCACCACCTCGCCTTCCTGCAAGTGCCCGAACGCTTCCTCTTTCGCCTGCCGCTCGCGCTCTTCCAAAACCACGCGGCGATCGACCACCACGTCTTCCGACTCCGTATCGAGCTTGGTAATCCGGCATTCGATTTCCTGGCCGACCAGTTTTTCCATTTCGGCCTGCTCCCGCGCGCCGCTGCGGGAAGCGGGCATGAACGCGCGCACGCCGACATCGACGCGCAATCCTCCCTTCACCACTTCGAGCACCGTTCCGCCGATCGTTTTCTTCTGCGCGAAGGCCGCTTCGAGGCCGCTCCAGTCGCGCGGCGTTTCGATTTTGATGGTCGAGAGCTGATAATTGCCCTGCTCGTCGCGCCCGCGGATCGAGACCAGCAGTTTGTCGCCGGTTTTTAAGGGATGCGCCGCGTCGGGCACGATCACGCCGTCCATTTTCCGGCCGATATCGACGAAAACCGCGTCGGGCGTCACCGACACGACGGTCCCCTCCACCGCTTCGCGGCCGTGCTGATGGGAGTGCTCGAATTCAGAAAGAATATCGCCGAAAGAGGTCTCGGCCAAACTTTCATTGCGCGTGGTTTCGGCCGGATCAGGAATATTGGGGTGAGTCATTCAGGAAAAACCGTGTGCTCTCATTTTGTCATATTCGTTGCACGCAGGAGATGCCCGCCGCGCTCCGGCGTGGCCGCGATCCGCGCCGGAAAGAAACGCGCGGCGATCTGGCGCGGCCCCAGGTCCTCGATTTCCGCGAATCGGAGCTGGACTAATTTCGCGTGCAGCTCCGCCGGATCGAAAAAGGACAGCCACGGCTCGCCGAGAGCGGCCACCCGCGCGGTGATCTTTTCGTGGTAGACGCGTGTTTCCGGCGTCAACGCCTCCGGCGGATCGGGATAATCGCAAACCACGTGCGCGCCCCCACGCAGCGCGCCGATAAACTCCAGCGTCGACCAGATCGCCGGTTTTTCCAGATACGGCACCACCCCGAGCCAGGTAAAAAAAGTCTGCTGCTCCGCCTCGAATCCAGCCGATGCCAGCGCGCCGGCAAGACTGTCGCGATGAAAATCGATGGCGGCGTAAACCAGCGAATCCGGCTCGGCAATCCCCGCCCGTCCCAGCAACTCGCGTTTCCAGGCCTGCGTCGCCGGATGATCCACTTCGAATACGCGCAGATCCGCGAAGGGATTGCGATAGGCGAAGGTATCGAGTCCGGCGCCGAGCACGACGAGTTGGCGCGCTCCGCGCTCCACGGCCGCCGCCAGGGCGTCTTCGGCGAAGCGCGATCGCGCGGCCACCCACAACCGCATGCGTGGATCCTGCGATTCCGGCGGATGGTCGCCCAGGATTCGCAGCGCCAGTGGATCGGCGAAAATCCCGCCGCTTTCGAGAATCTGGTGCGCCGCGCGGTGCGCCGCGACACGCAGAGCCGTCCGGCTCGGTTTGGCCCCGTGCATATCCGGATTATATGATTGAGAGCGTGAACGAGTCTTTGCTCGTCAACACGCTGGGACATTCAGCCGGGGTTCTGCTATTCGGCATCTTTCTGGTTTTGCTGATTCAGGACCGCGCCTCGCGCCGTCTTCCGGGCAGCGGAAAAGCGATGCTCGCCGCGGCGCTGGCGCTGCTGTGGAATCTCGCCTCGCTGATTGTGCTGGCCACCAATTCCGCCGCGAACGCCTTCAACGGCGTCGTGGTGGCCATCGGATTTTCGGTGCTCAGCCTGCTTCCCGCGGTGCTGTTCGACCTGTGCCTGCGCGGCCGGCTTCGGGTGCTGGTGAATCTCGGCTACGGCCTGAGCACGGTGTCGATTCTTCTGCATTTAAGCGAGCTGGCGGCCAATAACCAGACGTATCACCGCCTCGGCCTGGCGCTGATCACCATCGGCTACGGCGCGTTCACCATCATCGCCGCCGCCGCGATTTTCGCCTCGCGCGATCAGGACCGCGGCGTCATGACCTCGCGCCTGGTGGGCACCATGTCGCTGTTTCTTCTGGCGATGAGCTTCGTCCACCTGCGCAGCCCGCATTTGAACCAGGTGTGGTCGCGGGAACTGGCGTTTCATCACGCCGCCATCCCGCTGGCGCTGCTGGTGCTGCTTCAGGATTACCGCTTCGTCCTGGTGGATGCATTTTTGCGATTCCTGGCCAACGTTCTCCTGGCTGCGCTGTTCACCCTGGGCGCGGTGCTCGCCTGGCGGGCCGATCTGCTGCCGCGTCCCGATACCCCGTTCGTGCAGGCGATGATGCTCGCTTCGGCGTGCCTGGCGCTGATTTTATTCGCGCTGGTGCGCGGGCGCGTGCAAAGCGCGATGACCCACCTGGTGTTCCGCCAGCCCGACCGCGACGATTTGTTCGATCGCCTGAAGACGCCGATTCGCGACGAAGCCGCGTATCTCGATTCCGCGGCGCGCGAGATCGGCCGGTTCATGGGCGCCGACGCCACGCTCAGCGACGACCCCAACCTTCCCGACCTCGATCTGGGCCGGCCCGTGCTGGTTTCCGAGCTGCCCCGTTACCGGGCGGAGCTGGAACAGCGCGGCTTTGAGGCGATGGTCCCGTTGCGCATTCCCGCCGCCAGCGCGCGCCACATTCTGCTCGGACGGCGCAGCGGCGGACGGCGCTATTTGAGCGAGGATTTGCAGGCCCTGGGCCGCGCGGCCGCGCTGATCGAGGAACAGATCGAGCAGTATCGCGAATCGGATATGCGGCGTTTAGTCGCCCAGGCCGAATTGCGCGCGCTGCAATCGCAGATCCATCCGCATTTTCTGTTCAACGCGCTGAACACGCTTTACGGCATTATTCCGCGCGAAGCCCGCGGCGCGCGCGATACGGTGCTCAACCTCGCCGACATTTTCCGCTATTTCCTCGAAACGCAAAAAACATTTTCACGCCTGGAAGAGGAGCTGCACATCGTCAAAGCGTATCTGGACGTCGAACGCCTGCGCCTGGGCGAAAAACTGCGCGTCGAAATCGACGTGGAGGAAGGCGCGCTGGAAGCGCCGATCCCGATTCTATCGATCGAGCCGCTGGTGGAAAACGCGGTGAAACACGGCATCGCGCCGAAGCCCGAAGGCGGGCTGGTGCGGGTGAAGGTCGCCTTCGATTCGCGGGGAAATCTGCTGGTGACGGTGCGCGATACGGGCGGAGGATTTCCTTCGGTGCGTTTGAAATCGGGCGTGGGGCTCGAAAACGTCACGCGGCGTTTGCAGCTCTGCTACGGCTCCGACTCGCGGCTGCGTATCGATTCGGGCCCGCATGGCAGCTCGGTTTCCTTTTCGGTTCCGGCGTCTTCATTAGCCCCGGCGCGCGCGGCAGAGGTTCACGCTTGAAAATTCTGATCGCCGACGACGAGCCGATCGCGCGCCAGATTCTGCGCGAGCACGTCGAATCGATTCCCTCGCTCGAAGTCGCCGCTGAAGCCGCCACCGGCGCGGAAACGCTGACGCGCATTCTCGAAACCGACCCGGACGTGGTGCTGCTCGATCTGCAAATGCCGGAGCTGGACGGTTTAGCCGTGGTCCGCAATCTGCGCCGCGACAAGAAGCCGGCCATTATTTTCGTGACCGCGTTTGAAAACCACGCGCTCGAGGCCTTCGAGGTGGGCGCGGTGGATTATCTTTTAAAACCGGTTCGCCGGGAGCGCCTGGAAAAAGCGATTCTCAAAGCCGGGCGGCAGTTAAAAGGCGCCGCCGCGCCCAAATCCGCGCCGCTCAACAAAATTGTCGGGCGCCGCGGCGAGGATTTATATTTGCTCGATCCTTCCGAAATCGTCGCGTTTCAGGCGGACGGCGAACTGGTGCACATCGTCACCGCCGCACAACGTTTTTTCGCCGACCGCGCGCTCAAGGCGATCGAGGAAAAACTCGACCCGGCGCGTTTCCGCCGCATCCATCGCCGGACGATTATCAACACCGACCACATCCGCCGCATTTCACCGCTGTCGAGCAAGCGCTGGCTGCTGATCATGTCGAACGGATTCGAGGCGGTGGTGAGCAAACGGCTGGCCAGCTCCATTCGCGAACACGCGCGGTGGTAGTGGGACAGATGGCGGTCCGCGGGTCGCCCCCGCCATTACTGGCGGGGCTGTACCGGTAATGGCGGGGGTCTGGTCGAGCTTTCCGGTCACCGCGCCTGATCATTTCTATCAGCATTCCTATCAATCACTCCCGTTTTCAGTCACCACTCCTCGCCGATACCGGTTCCACAATGAATCGCAATGCGAACCGCATGGCGTCTCTTTTCCCGTCACCGATCGCTCACCGCGCTCGCCGTCTCCACCCTGGCCGTCGCCTTCGGACTGGCGGCGGCA
Source organism: Bryobacteraceae bacterium (assembly GCA_035507655.1). GTDB lineage: Bacteria > Acidobacteriota > Terriglobia > Bryobacterales > Bryobacteraceae > Palsa-187. The sequence continues at coordinate 85,341 of DATJNW010000064.1, forward strand.
TTTGCCTCCGCCGCCGACGCGATTCTGCTGCGCCCGCTGCCGGTGGCGCGCCCGAACCAGATCGTCCGCATCTTCACCGCGTCCGCCGGGCAGCGTTTCGGCTTCGTTTCCTATCCCGATTTCGAGGATTTTCGCCGCTCCGCGCGATCGCTCCGTGGTGTGATCGCGCAGAGCCAGGTTTTGCTGGCCGCCGGCGGCGCGCCTGCCGAAATGCGCCTGGGGCTGGCCGTCACGCCCGATTATTTCGGTGTGCTCGGCGTTCCCATCGCACCCGGCCGTGCGTTTCGTCCCGAAGAGTCGCGCGACCCGGTCCTGATTTTGTCGTACGATTACTGGCAATCGCACTACGCCGGCGACCCGCGCGCCATCGGCCGCACTCTTCTGCTGTGCGCAACGCCGTTCGCGATTGTTGGCGTCGCGCCGGAAAACTTCGGCCTCGATCGTTTCGTTCATGAAGATTTTTACTTCCCGATTGGCGTCTACGCCGCGGGATTGCTGCCGGTGAGCGGCCAGCCGCTGGAGGACCGTTCCCGCCGCTATTTGAGCGTCTACGGGCGGCTCGGCTCGAATCTCGAAAGCGCCCGCTCGGAGTTGAATGCGGCCGCCGCGCGCCTGGAAACCCAATATGCCGCCGATCGCGGCCGCCGGGCCGTCGTCTTCACCGAGTTCGCATCGCGCCTGGCGATGGATCGAATCATGCCCGCGCTGGCGGCCCTGCTCGGCGCGCTGGCCGCGTTGCTCGCCGCGATCGCCTGCGCCAACGTCGCCGTGCTGCTGCGCGCCCGTGCCGAAGCGCGGGTAAAAGAAACCAGCATTCGCGTGGCGCTGGGCGCGACGCCGGCGCGGCTGGTGAGAGAAAGCCTGATCGAAGGCGCGGCGTTGATCAGCAGCGGCGCGGCGCTGGGCGTTCCGCTCGCCTGGGCCGTGCAACAACTGCTGCTGCGAACGGTTGCGCTGCCGACTGATTTTCGCTTTTCGATTACGCCGCATCTCGACGCGCGCATCACCATCGCGCTGGTCGCGCTGAGCATGATCGTCAGCCTGCTGTGCGGGATCGCCCCCGGTTCGCGCCACCGGCTGGCCCTGGTCGAGGTCGCGCTGGCGACCGGGCTTGTCGCCTGCCTGGGTTCGCTGATCGGCGGAATTGGCGCGGCAGAACACGTCGACTTGGGGTATCGCATGGATCACGTTCTGGTGCTCGGGCTCGATCCGTCGCAACTGCGCTATAGCGAAGCGCGAGCGCGGATTTTCTACGATCAGGTCCTCCAGCGAGTTCGCGCTATGGCCGGCGTAAAATCGGCCGAACTGGCGCAATCGGTGCCGCTCGGCTACACCGGCGCGCAGCGGCAGATCGTCATCGGAGACGAAACGCTCACGCTGTGGATGAATATCGTGGGACCGCGTTATTTCAGCCTGATGCGCCTGCCGATCGTCTCTGGACGCGGCTTTGACGATAGCGATTCCGCCTCATCCGGGCCGGTCGCCGTGGTCAATCAGGAATTGGCGAAACGCTGCGGCGTGGGCTGCTCGTTTCGCATGAACGGACGCGCGGTGCGGGTGATCGGAGTGGCTCGCACGGTCCGTTATTTCCAGGTGAACGAGCTGCCGCGGCCCTATTTTTATCTGCCGTTTTCACAAAATTACGGCGCGCGACTCATTCTGCACGTCGAAACCGCGGGCCCTCCGGCGGCGATGGCCCAGGCGGTCTCCGACGAGATTCACCGCCTCGATGCGGCCCAGCCGATCAGCGAAATTCGCGTCCTGCGCGAGTATCTGGAGCAAGGCGCGATGTTTTCCGCGCGAATCGGACTGCGCGTGCTGGGCGCGGCGGCGCTGGTGGGAATCGCGCTGGCGCTCGGCGGAGTTTACGCGCTGATGGCCCACGTCGCCGCGCGGCGCCAAAAAGAGATCGCCATCCGGATCGCCCTGGGAGCGACACGGCGCGGCGTGATTTTGCTGCTGGCCCGTGAGGCGCTGCGGGTGCTGGTTCCAGGAATCGCGATCGGCCTGGCTGCGGCTGCCGGAGCGGTGCGGCTTCTTGGCGCGTTCGTTCCACAAAGCGGTTCGCAAGGGACGATTGTTGCGTTCGCCGCCGCGCTGGTCGCCCTGATCAGCCTGCCCGCGTTCTTGCTTCCCGCGCGCCAGGCGTCGGCGATCGATCCCATGCGGATCTTACGCGGTTGAGCAATAACCGGACGTTTTTGAGGAATTTGCTCCCCGTTCTCAGGATTTTGGCGTTTTGATTTGATCTGTTAGTTCGGATGCTCCCGATACTCTGCGGCCAGAAGGAGGTGCAGATATGGGAGAACCGATCGTTGTTTTTCCTCCGGGTAATTAATCCCAAAACGGGCCGTGCATGGTACTGATCCAGGTACCATGCACGGATAATCCCGCGACATTAGTCCTTGGCATAAAACCGAGTATCTGGTAATATCTAGGCGCATTAAACAGCGTTACAGCGATGGCAAGATTTCTTTTATGCCTTTGCTTGGTCCTCACGCTGTGGATGGACGGCTCGGGTCGGCTTGCCGCCATCAGATCCGGATCGGCTGAGGCTGGATTCTGGTGGGGCACCAAGGAATCTCAACAACTTGGCAAGCAGGCCGCGCGGTTGCGGGCGGCCGGAGCTTTCGCCGGCGCCGAAGCGCTTTATGAGCGGCAGCTGGCCTTGGCGCGGCGCTCGAGGGACCAGATCGCCATCATCCGGTCTCTTTTGAGTGTCGGATCCACGCGAGTTCTGGAGCACCGTTACCGGAATTCACTGGCGCCGCTGCTCGAAGCCCGGCGTATCGCCAAGAGCATCGGCGATCGTCTCGATTTGGGCGGAATCGATGTCACGCTGTCCAGCCTTTATTTGCAAATGTGGGATCTCGATTCGGCAGTCGCTGTTTCGGAAGAGGGCGTGGCGGCGAGTGCGCGGCTCGACAAACCTTATTATCGCGACGTGGCGTTGCTGCAACTGGGGCGTCTTCATCAGGTGCTCGGCGACGGGCAGGCGGAAAAGTTGTTTCAGAAAGGAATTGAGGCTGCGCGGGAACAGGCGGACCCTGCGCAGGAAGCGATGGGATGGGATTTGCTCGGCGAGGAATGGCTTCGGCACCAGCAATTTTCCGATGCGGAACGGGCCCTCGATGAGGCGTTCCGAATCCGCATTTTTCGCGATCGCGCCCAGGTTCCACTTTCGTATGCGCGGCTGGGCGGGCTGAAACTTGCCGAAGGGGATTTAACCAGCGCCGGCCGGCTTACCGGGTTAGCTATAGCCGCCGGCGCGCGGCCAAATTTTCCCGAATATCTGCTGCTTCATCAACGCGGAGAGATCCATTTGGCGCGCGGTGACATTCACCGTGCGATCGAGGATTTTCGTGCCGCTTCCGAACAAGCCGAGGGATGGCAGCGCGATGTGCTGCCGGCTTCGTCGATTCTGACGGCCAGCAATTCCGAACTGGAAAAACTCATTTTCGATTCCTTTGTGGAAACCGCAGCGCATCAGGCCGTTCGAAACCGGGATTCACGATTGATCCGCGAATCGTTCCAGGCGTTGGAATGGAACCGGGCAGTGAGCCTGCGCGAAACCATCGGGCTGGCCGACGTCTGGCGGCGAAAGCTGCCGCCCGATTATTGGGATACGCTGGCGGAACTGCGTTATTCCAATCCTCGCGCGGATCTCAATTTGAAATTAACCGAAATGGAAGCCGAAGCCGGATTGAACGGCGCTGAAAATCGAAGCGAGAATTTTCGCACTCAGACTTCACTTACTCATTTACAACAGGGATTAAGCAATTCCGAACTTCTGGTGAGCTTTCACCTGGGGCGCAGGGAATCCTATCTTTGGGCGCTGACCCGTCGATCCCTACATATATATGCGTTGGCGCCGGCCGCTCAGATTCGCCGGGAAGTTCAGGAATTTCGCAATGCCGCCGGCGACGGGCGCGGCGCGGCCGAGGCGTTGGGAGGGGATTTGTATCAGCAGCTTTTCGGACAGTTGAGTGCGAGCGAATCCGGGAAGCGCGAGTGGTTGTTATCGCTCGATGACCAGCTGTTTGCCGCTCCCCTGGCGGCGCTCAAAAGCCAGGGCCGATATCTGGCGGAGATGCATTCCTTGAACGTATTGCCCGGAGCTCTTTGGCTTCGCGGCGCCACCGGCGGCGCGCCGGCGAAGGGCTGGTTTCTCGGCGTGAGCGACCCGATTTACAATGCCGCCGATCCGCGCTGGCGCGGGCCGCGGTTTGGAGCATGGTTCGCGCAGGCCGCAACGGGCGACGGGTTGAATCGCCTGGTGGCCAGCGCCAGCGAAGTGGAGTCGAGCGCGCGCAGTTGGCGGGGACCGGAAGTCATTCTGACGGGAGCCGAAGCGCGGCGGGATAAATTCGTCGCGCTTGCCGGGCGCGCGCCGGCGGTGATTCATTTGGCGACACACGCCCTTGCAACCGAGCCGCGGCGGGGCACAGCGGCGATCGCGTTCGGCCTCGAATCTTCGGGGCATGCGGGTTATCTGACCACCGCGGATGTGGCGATGCTGAATGTGCCGGGCGCGGTCGTGACCATGACCGGATGCGCGACCGGGGGTGGTGAGGCGGTCGCCGGGGCGGGATTACTGGGGCTCACGCGGGCGTGGCAGATCGCCGGTGCGAGCGCGGTGGTCTCCACGCTGTGGCCGGTCCGCGATTCGAGCGGTGACCTTTTTAGCGGCTTTTACCGGCGTTTGCGAACGCTGCCGCCGGCCGAGGCGCTGCGCCAGAGCCAGGTGGAGATGATTCAGTCGGGAACCTGGCGGGCGGAACCTCGCTATTGGGCCAACTATCGCGTAACGGGGGGACGATTGAGCAAATGAGGTTCAAAGTGGCTCATTTTAAACCGTCCGTGACGCGGTACGATCCGGAGAGCGAAGTGCCGGAATGCGAGGGCCAGACTTACGCCGCCTGGGCACTCCTGGTGGAGCGCATCCGCAGCGGCGAAACGGACGGCATGGAGGAACTTTACCAGTTATTTTCCAAAGGAATACGGTTTTACCTGTGCCGCCAGTTGGGGCCGCAGGAGCTGGAAGATAAGGTCCACGATACGTTCCTGGTGGTGGTGCAGGCCATCCGGCGTGGCGATCTGCGGGAACCGGAGCGGCTGATGGGTTTTGTCCGGACCGTGGTGCGGCGCCAGGTGGCGGCGCATATCGACCGGCTGGTGCATGTGCGGCGGGAGCAGATTGATCTCGAATCGACGATCCGTCTTCCGGACCCGGCGGAAAATCCCGAGGAAAACGCGATTTTTCAACAGCGGGCCAAGCTGATCCACCGGGTGCTCAGCGAATTGGACGATCGGGATCGGGAAATTCTAACGCGTTTCTACTTGCGGGAGCAGGGGCAGGACCAGATTTGTTCCGAAATGGCGCTGACCGAGACCCAATTCCGGCTGCTCAAATCGCGTGCGAAGGCCCGATTTGGCGAATTGGGTAAGAAAAAACTGGCCCATCGTTCCTTGAGTGCATTTTTTTTGAGAACTTCTTCCGGTATTTCCCACTAAGAAACAATAAGGTTCCCGGTTTGGGACGGACGGTTTTGGGACGGAAGAAATCTGTGATGCCGCACATTCGTTTCGCCGCGCATCCATCGGAGGATACGCTCGAGGAGTACGCTTTCGGCCGGCTGCGGGAGCAGGATGCCGCGCCGCTTGAGGAACATCTTTTACTTTGTTCCACTTGCCAGGATCGTCTGGGCGAGGTGGAGCAGTACATCCGGCTGATCAAGACGGCTGCGTCGATGGAGCCGCGGCGGACGACGGCGGGATGGAGAATCCCAACGGGCGTGGCGGCGCTGTGCGTGAGCGCGGCGTTGGCTCTGCTACTGATGATCCCGCGGGTCCCGGTGGAAAAGACGGTGCAGGTCGACTTGATCGCATTTCGCGGCGGTGTGGAAATGGCCCACGCGACGGCCGGACGACGGCTGGAATTGACCATCGATTTATCGGATCTTCCGCCATCGCCGGCCTACCGGGTGCAAGTGGTGGACGCGGCTGGGCGGGAAGAATGGAGCGGATCGGCCGCGGCATCGGGGGTGAAGCTGGTGGTCCAGGTTTCGAAGCCGCTCGAGCGGGGAGTTCATTGGGTGCGGCTGTCGTCGGCGGACGACGAATTATTGCGTGAGTTCGGGTTGCGGGCGGAATAGCGGCTTATTTGTCGCCGTCCCCGTGCGCGCCGGGCGCCGATCCGCCCAGAAACAGCTTGCGGCCATCGGCGAAGGCGACGAACTGACCCACAGCGCGGTTGGAGCCGTCCTTGGCGCGGAATCCTTCGACGATCACCTCGCTCCCTTTGGGCAATGAGGATTTGTTGAAGCCCAGGCGCAGCAGCGCGTTGGGGCTTCCGCCTTCGATCATCCAGCTGATCACCTTACCGCTCGCGTCCTTCACGTCCAGATGAATCCAGGAGTGCGGATTGATCCAGTCCATGCCGGTGACGATGCCGCGCAGCTTTACCGGCTGCTTGATGTCGAATTCGGCGGCGAAGGAGTGGTGCGCTTCCAGCGGCGCGATCGCCAACAGTACCGCGAACGCTGTGAGAATCTTCATTTCGATCCTTTCGGGGCGGCTTCTGCCGCCGCTTTCTCGGCGGCGCGAGCGGCACTCAACGTATTGGCGATGCCCAGATTGCCTTCGTGGCAGGCGAATTCAAAAAGCGGACCCTCGATGCGCGCGAGCGTAATCTGCGCCGTCCACGGTCGCGTCCACGTGTGCGGATCTTCGGCGGTGAACTCGTACAGGATCGTGCCGGAATCGAGACGCGTGAAACGCTCGGTCAGATGCAGGTTTTCGGTGGAACCGCGGAAGGAAGTTCGAGCGGTGAAATTGGTGGTATCGACCACCAGGGTCGCGCCTTCCCAATGGCCGCGCGAATCGCCGGACCATTGCCGGATATCCGCGGGAAGGTGCGGGCTGTTATCGGTGGGAATGACGCGCGCGCTGTGGATCATTTCCTGCACGATGGCGACGTGTCCGGCATCCTGCACGATCTCCAGGTTGCTGTTGTACGCTGCTGGCAGCATAGGCGGTCCTTCGGTTGAATACACCAGGCATTGTTCCTGAAGCGGCCGATTTTCCGGACCGTCGAACTGGTGCCCGCGATTGCGCGCCGCGCGCTCGGCCAGGCGCTGTCTGGCTTCCGGCGTGAACGGCGGAATGCGGCCGTCAGGGCCGATGATCAGCGACGTCCGCAGCGTGGAGGCGACCTTCACCTGGCTCAGATCCAGGCCGTACTGCGACATGTTATAGTGCTCGCGCGCCTGCACGCCGAGGCGTTCCCAGCTCGAAATTCCCAGAACTTTCCTGGCGTTTTCCGCGGCTTCCTGCGGGGTGTAAAATTCCTTGCCTTTCAGCTCGACGGGACGCTCCAGCGGAACGACAGACGCGCTGGTCCAGATGCCTTGAAGATCCGGATGACCGTCAGGCGTCAATGGAACGGCGTTCTGGCACCATGCCGCCGCGCTCAGCGCCGCGGCCGCGATCAGCACGCGAGAAATATTCATGGCTTGCCTCCCGTTTTCTTACGAAGGTGACCGTACATCAATTCTTCCACGAATTCGACGCATTTGAACTCCAGCAGGCGCGCGTCAGGCTCCTGATGCCGGTACAGGATCATGCTCATTTTCCAGGGGCGCGAAAAGGTCTTGGGATCTTCGATGCGCGCTTCGTAATTGAGCATCCCCGGGCCGCGCGGCGTGTAGCGCTCGACCACGTGCAGCGCGTCACTGTGAAAATTGCCGGCGCGATCGAACCAGGTTTTATCGTTCAGGCCGGTGACGTCGATGACCAGCGTGTCGCCTTCCCAGTGGCCGTTGGACCAGCCCATCCAGCTATCGATGGGCGCTTCCTTGGTGGAATCCATGTTAATGATGCGCACGGCGCCGGCGTATTCGTAGGTGAACAGGATGGTTTTCCGCGACTGCACGATCTCGAACGGATATGGCAGGTAAGCGGCTCGCGGCACGCCGGGCAGGTAGCACTTGATTTCGGGATCGTCGGTCCAGCGATGGGCGAAATTCTCTTTTCTGCGGGCGGCCGCTTCGGGAAGATAGGGAATCGGGCCGCCTTCGACCACGCCCACTCCCGCGGGAACCGCGCCGATCGCGCCCAGTTGCGGAAGATTGCCGGCGGAGGCGGCGTGGTCCTCGATATTCCAGTTCGCGGTGTTCATCACCTGCCAGATTCCGTTCAAGTCCGGTTTGCCGTCGGCGGTGCGCGGCGCTTGGTAGGGACTCTGCGCGGAGGCAATCGCGCCGATCGAAAGCAGCCCCAGGACCCGTGCGATCATTTGCCTGAGTTTATGGGAATGGCCGGCGGGCGTCAAGCAAGCGGAGAATTTAAATCGACCGTCACGAAGCCTCCAGGCGGCGCGGGAAACGTTAAAGGACGCACCTCGAATTTTTCTGAAATATTTTCTATGCGGTAGTGGTTCCCTGGCGTTTTTTCCGGCGGAGAGACACGCACTCCGCGGGCCATTCGCAATATGTTGAACGGTGCTCACGCTTTGGGGCTCTTGGCGCGCGACGTGCATTTCCGCCGCATCAAGGAGCCACAGTTCATGATTCAAACGCCGTCCTCTCCGTCCTCTCAAGATGAGGGCAAAGCTGTACCTTCGATCTATGAGAGGCGCGACGCAGAGAGGCAATTGAATTCCATCCGCCGCGGGCACCGTGTCCTGACTGCGATGTGCGTGCTGTTCGCCCTCCTCATCGGAGGCGCCATCTGGTACGAATATCCGGTGCTGGTGGATCACAAGGCGGAGTTGATCAGGTTGCCGGGATTGCTGCAAGGCGTGGATGCGATCGGAGAACATCTGCGTCAGACGGACGCGCAGATCGCAGCCTGGTCGAGACAGCGGGACCTGGACCGGGAAAGCGTGTCGGCGCAAATGGCGAAGCTCAGCCGCGACGTGCGCACCGGCATGGCAGCCGCAAGCAGGAACGTTCGCGCCACGACCGACGCGGCCTACACGCGCATTGAAACCCGGGTCAACGACCAGATGGACCGGATCGACACGCGGCTATCCAGTCTCGAAACCAAGCGCGACGCGGATCAGAAACAGATCGCCGCGCTGCAACAGGAATTGACCCGCGTGCGGCAGGATCTGTCGCAGCAGACGGATAAAGTCGCCAGTCTCGAACAGCAGGTTCAGCAGAACCAGGCCGGCGCGGTGGCGCAGATCAGCAGCCTTCAGAGCGAACAAACCCGCGGCCAGCAGGAGCTCAATGGGATTCAGAACCAGCTTGCCGTGGATAAGGTTCCATTCGAGGCTCGGAAAGGTCAGGATCGCGAAATTGCGAGCGGCATCTCGCTGCATATCAGCAAAACGGATGCATCGCGCGGGCGGGTGGACGGATGGGTGGCGCTCCAGCCTGGCCAGCCCAGTATTACCTTGCGTCACCAGAGCATTCAGGAACCGCTGGTTTTTTACGGACTCCAGGACGGCAAGAGGTGCGAGCTGGTAATCACCAGCGTGGCTCGCAATTCGGTTTCAGGCTATCTTTTGGTTCCCAAGCCCAGACAGGCCGATTCGGGAGAATAGTACTGATCTGAACCCGCCCCGCGAAACTCAAAACGGTTGGCGTCAGTCCTTCCAGTAGCCGTTAATTGAGATTTTCTGTAACGCCACATTCCTCGCTCCGGTCTAATCCCTTACATTTCTTAGCGGAGGGACCGATGAACGAACCGATTACTCCATCCTCGTCCAGACCATCCCAGTCTCGCGTCGCCAATGGCAAGCCGGCAAACGGGCAGCCGAGGCGCGTCTCCGCCGAAAAGTCGGAAGGGGCCCGCTTACGACAGATTCTGGGAGCGCTGGTCGCATTTCGCGACGGCGATTTCTCTGTGCGGTTGCCCATAGATTGGGCCGATACGGAAGGATTGATCGCGGGAGCCTTCAATCAGGTCATCTCACAGAAGCAGCGCGTTTCGCGCGAGTTGGCCCGCCTGAGCGAGATGGTGGGCAAGCAGGGGCGGGTGAAGCAGCGCATGTCGGTTCCGGGAGCGCTGGGCGGTTGGGCCGCCGATGCCGATTCGATGAACACGCTGATCGAGGATCTGGTGCGCCCGACTACCGAGAGCGCTCGCGCCATCGGCGCGGTGGTGAAGGGGTCGCTCGGGCAATCGATGGATCTTGAAGTCGACGGGCGGGCGCTCAAGGGAGAATTTCTGCGCTCGGCGCAGCTGGTCAACACCATGATCGAGCAGCTCTCGGTGTTCACTTCGGAAGTGACGCGCGTCGCGCGCGAAGTGGGAACCGAGGGTAAGCTCGGCGGCCAGGCGCAGGTGCCGGGTGTCTCCGGCGTATGGAAGGACCTGACCGATTCGGTCAACCAGATGGCGGGCAACCTGACGGCGCAGGTCCGCAATATCGCCGACGTGACCATCGCCGTGGCCAACGGCGACTTGTCCAAGAAAATTACCGTCGATGTGCGCGGCGAGATTCTGCAATTGAAAGAGGCCATCAACACGATGGTCGACCAGCTCCGCTCCTTTGCATCGGAGGTGACGCGTGTTGCGCGCGAGGTCGGAACGGACGGACGCCTCGGCGGACAGGCGGTGGTGCCGGGCGTCGCCGGAACCTGGAAGGACCTCACCGATTCGGTGAACGCGATGGCGACGAATCTTACCGCGCAGGTGCGCAACATCGCGACGGTGACGACGGCCGTCGCGCGCGGCGACCTTTCGCGTAAGATCACCGTGGATGTGAAGGGCGAGATTCTGGAGCTGAAAGAAACCATCAACACCATGGTGGATCAGCTCAACGCTTTTTCTTCCGAAGTTACGCGCGTGGCGCGCGAAGTGGGCACCGAAGGCAAGCTGGGCGGACAGGCGCAGGTGCCGGGCGTGGCGGGCACCTGGAAGGACCTGACGGATTCGGTCAATTCCATGGCTTCGAACCTTACCGGCCAGGTTCGCAACATCGCCGACGTGGCGACGGCGATCGCCAAGGGCGACCTGTCCTCGAAGATTACCGTGGAAGTGAAGGGCGAAATCCTGGCGCTGAAGAACACCTTGAACACCATGGTGGATCAGCTCAACGGGTTCGCGTCGGAGGTCACTCGCGTGGCGCGCGAAGTGGGCACCGAAGGCAAGCTGGGCGGACAGGCGCAGGTGCCGGGCGTGGCGGGCACGTGGAAGGATCTCACGGATAACGTGAACTTCATGGCGTCGAACCTTACCGCGCAGGTTCGAAATATTGCGGAGGTGACCACCGCGGTCGCAAACGGCGACCTGTCCAAGAAAATCACGGTGGCCGTAAAGGGCGAGATCCTCGAATTGAAAGACACCATCAATACGATGGTCGAGCAGTTGCGTTCTTTCGCGTCGGAGGTCACTCGCGTGGCGCGCGAAGTGGGAACCGAGGGCAAACTGGGCGGACAGGCGCACGTGCCGGGTGTGGCGGGAACCTGGAAAGACCTGACCGACAACGTCAACTGGATGGCGTCGAACCTTACGGCGCAAGTCCGCAACATCGCGGACGTCGCGACGGCGGTCGCCCGCGGAGATCTGTCGAAGAAGATCACCGTCGACGTGAAGGGCGAAATTCTGGAGCTGAAGAATACCCTGAACACGATGGTGGATCAGCTCAATGCGTTCGCTTCGGAGGTATCGCGCGTGGCGCGCGAAGTGGGAACCGAGGGCAAGCTGGGCGGCCAGGCGATGGTGCGGGATGTCGCCGGCACCTGGAAGGATTTGACCGATAACGTCAATTCGATGGCGAACAATTTGACCTCCCAGGTTCGCAACATCGCCGACGTGACCACGGCGGTGGCGCGCGGGGACCTGAGCCGCAAGATCACCGTCGAAGTGAAAGGCGAAATTCTGGAGCTGAAGAACACCATCAACACGATGGTGGATCAGCTCAACGCTTTCGCGGGCGAGGTGAGCCGCGTGGCGCGCGAGGTGGGCACCGAAGGCAAGCTCGGCGGTCAGGCGGTGGTGCCCGATGTGGCGGGGACGTGGAAGGATCTCACGGACAACGTGAACTTCATGGCGTCCAATCTCACCGGCCAGGTGCGAAACATCGCGGAAGTGGCGACGGCGATCGCCAAGGGCGATCTTTCCTCCAAGATCACGGTTGAAGTAAAGGGCGAAATCCTGGCGCTGAAGAACACCATCAATACGATGCTCGATCAGCTCAACAGCTTCGCCGCGGAAGTCAGCCGGGTGGCCCGCGAGGTCGGCACCGAGGGCAAGCTGGGCGGCCAGGCGCAGGTGCCGGGCGTGGCCGGAACCTGGAAGGATCTGACCGATAACGTCAACTCGATGGCTTCGAACCTGACCGGCCAGGTCCGGAATATCGCCGATGTCGCGACGGCGATCGCGCGCGGCGATTTGAGCCGCAAGATCACGGTGGAAGTCAAGGGCGAAATTTTGCAGCTTAAGGAAACCATCAACACGATGGTCGAGCAGCTTTCCGACTTCGCTTCGGAGGTGACGCGTGTGGCGCGCGAGGTCGGGACCGAAGGGAAACTCGGAGGGCAGGCGGTTGTTCCCGGCGTAGCCGGAACCTGGAAGGACCTCACCGACAACGTGAACTTCATGGCTTCGAACCTGACCGGCCAGGTCCGGAACATCGCGGAAGTGACGATTGCCGTAGCCAGTGGAGATTTGTCGAAGAAAATCACGGCCGATGTCCGAGGCGAGATCCTGCAACTCAAAGAGACGATCAACACCATGGTCGAGCAGTTGCGATCCTTCGCTTCGGAAGTCACCCGGGTGGCGCGTGAGGTCGGCACCGAGGGCAGGCTCGGCGTGCAGGCCGTGGTGCCGGGCGTGGCCGGCACGTGGAAGGATTTGACGGACTCCGTGAACGCGATGGCGACCAATCTTACGGCGCAGGTGCGCAACATCGCCGAAGTGACCACGGCCGTTGCGCGCGGCGACCTCAATCGCAAGATTACCGCCGATGTAAAGGGCGAAATTCTGGAGCTGAAGAACACGATTAATACCATGGTCGATCAGCTCAATGCTTTCGCCAACGAAGTGACGCGAGTCGCGCGCGAAGTCGGCACCGAGGGAAAGCTCGGCGGGCAAGCATTGGTTCCCGGCGTGGGCGGCACGTGGAAGGATCTTACCGACAACGTAAACTTCATGGCGTCCAATTTGACGGAGCAGGTACGCGGCATCGTCAAAGTGGTGACGGCAGTCGCGAATGGCGACCTGACCCAGCGGCTCACCGTGCAGGCCAAGGGCGAAGTGGCCGCTCTGGCCGATACCATCAACAACATGACCGTGACGCTCGCGACGTTCGCGGATCAGGTGACCAACGTCGCGCGCGAAGTGGGCGTCGAAGGGCGATTGGGCGGCCAGGCCAACGTCCCGGGCGCGGCGGGTACGTGGAAGGACCTCACCGGCAATGTCAATCTGCTGGCGGCAAATTTGACCACCCAGGTGCGCGCGATCGCCGAAGTCGCGACGGCGGTGACCAAGGGCGATCTCACGCGGTCGATTCAGGTGGAGACGCGCGGCGAAGTCGCCGAGCTGAAAGACAACATCAACACCATGATCGCGAATCTGCGCGAGACCACCGAGCGCAATCGCGAGCAGGACTGGCTCAAAACGAATCTGGCGAAATTCACGGGAATGTTGCAGGGCCAGCGCGAGCTGAACACGGTCGGCCAGATGCTGCTGTCGGAGCTGGCTCCGCTGGTCAATGCCCATCAGGGAACCGTTTATCACCTGGCCGAGATCGAGGGCGATCTCGAACTGAAGCTGCTGTCTTCCTACGCCGATACCGGTAAAGCCGAAGTAAACCGCACCATTGGCCTGGGACAAGGCTTGATCGGCCAGGGCGCGGCGGAAAAGAAGCGTCTTCTTTTGAACAATGTTCCGCCCGATTTTCTCAACATCACTTCCAGCCTGGGGCAGGCCCGGCACGTGAGCATCGTGGTGCTGCCGGTGCTGTTTGAAGGGCAGACCAAAGCGGTGATCGAGTTGGCGACGATTCAGAATTTCACTCCGGGATCCCTGGCGTTTCTTGATTTGCTGACCCAGAGTATCGGCGCTGTGTTCAACACCATCGAAGCCACCATGAGGACCGAGGGCCTGCTGAAGCAGTCGCAGCAGCTTACCGTCGAACTTCAGGCGCGTCAGAGCGAGCTCCAGCGAACCAATGAAGAGCTGGGCAACAAGGCCAGGCTGCTCGCCGAACAGAACGCCGAGGTGGAGCGCAAGAATGCCGAGGTCGAACAGGCCCGCCGCGCGCTGGAGGAAAAAGCCGCGGAGCTGGCGCTCACTTCGAAGTACAAATCCGAATTCCTGGCCAACATGTCGCACGAGCTGCGGACTCCGCTGAACTCCATTCTGATTTTGAGCCAGCAACTCGCCGAGAACTCGATGAACACTCTGACCAACAAACAGGTGGAGTTTTCACGCAATATCAACTCCGCCGGCACCGACCTTCTCAATCTCATTAACGACATTCTGGATCTATCGAAAATCGAATCCGGAACGGTTACGGTGGATATCGAGGACACCAGTTTTATTGCGCTGCGTGACAACATGGAGCGTAACTTCCGTCACGTCGCGGAGGCCAAGAATCTGCCGTTCCATGTCAGATTCCACGAAAATCTGCCGCGTTCCATGGCCACCGATCCGAAACGGCTCCAGCAAATTTTGAAGAATCTCCTTTCGAACGCGGTGAAATTCACCACGCAGGGGCATGTGGACGTGCTGATTGGCCTGGCCGCGCAAGGATGGAGTCCGGATCATCCGGTGCTGAGTACCGCTCAACACATTGTGTCTTTCGCGGTTTCCGATACCGGCATCGGCGTTGCGCCGGACAAGCAACGGCTCATTTTCGAGGCGTTTCAACAGGCCGATGCGGGAACTTCGCGCAAATACGGCGGCACCGGCCTTGGTCTGGCCATCAGCCGTGAGCTGGCGCTGCTGCTCGGCGGCGAAATCAAGCTGGTCAGCGAGCCCGGTAAAGGCAGCACCTTCACGCTGTTCCTGCCGCTGGTTTACGCCGGCCCGGACACCAGCAGAACGCTCCCCATGCGAAACGCGCACGGCCCGGCTGCCAAGGTCGAGACACTCACGGTGCTGCCGGCGCCGCGCGAAGAAAACATCGCCGACGACCGCGACAGCATCGAAGAAGGCGACGCCGTGCTGCTGATCATCGAGGATGACCCGCACTACGCCCGTATCCTGCTGGGCCTGGCGCGCGATAAAGGCTTCAAGGCCGTGCTGGCCATGAACGGCGCGCTCGGCCTGTCTTTAGCGCGGCAGTTCCGGCCATCGGCGATCTCTCTCGACGTCTTTCTCCCGGATATGCTGGGCTGGACGGTTCTCAATCAACTCAAGCGCGAGCCGACGCTGCGCCACATTCCGGTGCAAATCGTCACCTTGGACGAAGAGCGCCAGCACGGCCTCGCGCACGGCGCTTTTTCCTATGTCGTCAAGGGGCCCACCACCGAACCGCTGGATAATTCCTTGAACCGGCTGAAAGACTTTACCTCTTCGCGCATGAAGCGCCTGCTGGTGGTCGAAGACAACGAAATCGAGCGCACCTCGATTATCGCTTTGCTCGGCTACGATGATTTGGAGATTCGGGCTGCTTCGACCGCGGCCGAGGCGCTCGAGGCGATGGCCCACGACAGGTTCGACTGCATGGTCCTCGACCTGCGCCTGCCCGACATGAGTGGCTTTGATCTGTTGGACCAGGTTCACGGCGAACCCGAACTCGGCGAGATGCCGGTCGTCGTGTATACCGGCAAGGAACTCACCGGCGAGGAACAGGAACATCTCAAGGCCATGGCGAAGAGCGTGGTGTTGAAAGACGTACGCTCACCGGAGCGCCTGCTCGATGAAACCGCGCTGTTTCTCCATCGCGTCATCACCGAATTGCCCGAGGAAAAACAGCAGATGCTGGAACGGCTGCACCGTTCGAATGACGTCCTGCGCCGCCAAAAAGTCCTGGTTGTCGACGACGATGCGCGGAACATCTTCGCCCTTACTTCGCTGCTGGAGGATCATGAGATGGACGTCCTGAGCGCGACCAACGGCCAGGCGGCGATCGATACCGTCCGGGGCACCGAGGATCTCAGCATCGTGCTGATGGATATTATGATGCCCGACATGGATGGATATCAGACCATCCGGGAAATCCGCAAATCGCAAGATTTCCGCACTCTGCCGATCATCGCGCTCACCGCCAAGGCGATGAAAGGGGATCGTGAAAAATGTCTCGATGCCGGTGCGAGCGACTATATCTCCAAGCCGGTCAATACCGATGAGTTATTATCGTTGCTGCGAGTCTGGCTATTCCGATGAGCCCGAAACTGGCTACCGTGGCACGATCCGGCGCGACCGAGGGCGCAACCAGCATGGGTGTGGAACCGAGCCTTGAAACCGCTCCGATCAACATCTTGATCGTGGATGATGACGCCAAAAACCTCACGGTTCTGGAAACGGTGTTGAACGATCCGTCCTACCGTCTGGTTCGGGCCGGATCGGCGCAGGAGGCGTTGCTGGCGCTGATTGATCGCGAGTTCGCCCTGCTGATTCTCGATATACAAATGCCCGGCATGACCGGTTTCGAGCTGGCGCACATGATCAAAACGCGCAAAAGAACCGCTCACGTGCCGATCATCTTTCTCACGGCGTACTACAACGAAGAGGCGCACATGCTGGAGGGCTATGATACGGGCGCCGTCGATTATCTTTATAAGCCGGTGAATCCGGGTGTGCTCCGCTCGAAAGTTTCTGTCTTTGCCGAATTGCACCGCAAGAATCGCGAATGCGTGATCGCCAATTCGGTGCTGACCAGCGAAGTGGACCATCGGCGGCGCGTCGAAGACGAGCTTCGAGAATTGAACGAAAATCTGGAACAGCGGGTGAACCATCGCACGCGGGAGTTGCAGGAACACGCGGCGCGTCTTCGGCGGGCAAACGAAGCGCTGGAGCAATTCGCGTTCGCCGCTTCGCATGATCTCCAGGAGCCGCTTCGAACCGTCGCGATTTACTCGCAGTTGTTGAATGACCGCTATGGCTCGAATCTGAGCGGCGAAGCGAGCATGTTCCTCGAAACCATTCTCGACGGGGCGCAGCGTATGCGCAGCCTCATTTCGAACCTGTTGACTTATGCCCAGGTCGAGGGCCGCGACGATCCGCCGGAACTTGCCGATGGGGAAGCAGCGCTGGCCCAGGCGCTCACGAATCTCGACCACTTAACGCGAGAGAGCCGCGCCACGATCGACCATAGCAGCCTGCCGTGCGTTCCGATCAAGGCCGCGCATCTGGAGCAACTTCTGCAAAACCTGATCGGAAACGCCTTGAAATATAGAAAGGAAGAACAGCCGCCCTGCATTCATGTCTCTGCCAATCGCGAAGAACAGAGATGGCACTTTGTCGTCAGCGACAACGGGATCGGCATTGCCCCGGAGTATCACGTGACCATTTTTGGACTTTTTAAGCGTCTTCATAGCGGTCAAAAATCGGGCACCGGCATGGGGCTGGCGATATGCCAGAGAATCGTGGAGCGATATGGCGGCCAGATTTGGGTAGAGTCCGAGGAAGGTCAGGGTTCCAGGTTCCACTTCACGCTGCCGGTGGTGGAACCAAGCCAGTGATTTCGACTCACTGCGGCATACGGCGAAACGATCGCATGACCGGTCATGTAGAATAGATGACGCGTTTGAAGGGGTCCCATGCGACTGCTCCCGCGCCTCGTCACTTTTAGCGTTTCTATCGCAGCCGTCCTCGCCGCGGATGCGGATCGAATCAGTTTCAATCGCGATATCCGCCCGATCATGTCCGACACGTGTTTCCGCTGCCATGGTCCGGACCGCAGTTCGAGAATGGCCGGCATGCGGCTGGATCTGCGCGAGCAGGCGACGAAGCCAGTCCCATCCGGGCGCACTCCGATCGTGCCCGGCGATCCGGCGAAGAGCGAAATCATCGAGCGGATTTTTTCCACCGGCGCGCGCATCATGCCGCCGGCCTACGCGCACAAGCCGCTGACCGAAAAACAAAAAGAGACGATTCGCGAATGGGTGGCGCAGGGCGCGGTGTATGAAGGCCATTGGGCGTATCAGCCCATCCGCCGCCCGGAGCCGCCGAAAATCGCCGATGCGTCGCGCATTCGCAACCCGATCGACAATTTCATTCAGGACCGGCTGGCGCGCGAGGGGTTGAAACCGTCGGAGTTGGCGGATAAACCCACGCTGCTGCGCCGGGTGTCTTTTGATTTAACCGGTCTGCCGCCGACGGCCGAAGAGGTGCGCGCGTTTCTCGCCGACAATTCACCGGACGCGTACGAAAAAGTGGTGGACCGGCTGCTCGCCTCGCCGCGCTATGCCGAGCAGCAGACCATGCACTGGCTCGATGCGGTGCGCTACGCCGATACCTGCGGTTTTCACGGCGATAATCCGATACCGGCGTGGCCGTATCGCGATTATGTGCTCAACGCTTTTCTGCATGACGAACCGTTCGACCAGTTCACGCGCGAGCAAATCGCCGGCGATTTGATTCCCAACGCCACCGTCGAGCAGCGCGTGGCTTCCGCCTACAACCGCCTGAATCCGACGTCCGCCGAAGGCGGTCTTCAGCCCAAAGAATATCTGGCAAAATACGGGGCCGATCGCGTGCGCACGCTGAGCGCGGTTTGGCTGGGCAGCACACTCGGCTGCGCGGAATGCCACGATCATAAGTTCGATCCGTTTCTCACCAAGGATTTTTACGCGATGAAGGCGTTCTTCGCCGACGTTCAGGAAACGGGTTTGATGCCGGACCGCGGCGCGAAAGCGTGGGGCGCGCAGCTGGAATTGTCGACCGATCAGCAGAAGCGCCAGCTTGCCGATTTGGACGCGAAAATCGCCGCGGCGAATGCACGGATCGACGATAAAGCTTCGAAATTCGCGGCGTCCGAAGCTGCCTGGGAAAGCGATTTGAAGAAGCGCTGGCTGGCGGGCGAGCTCCAGTGGACGTGGCAGCATCCAACGGCCGCGCGCTCGATCGAGGGCGCGACGCTGACCATCTATAATGAGCAGCCGATTGAGAGCAACTATTATTTAGACGGCAGTTTGAAGACCGATCGCAAGCCGGGCGACGGATTGGTGGTCGCCAGCGGAAAAAATCCGGACAACGAAACTTATATCGTCACTTTGCATCCGGGCGCGGGCGTTTGGAATCAGTTGGGGCTCGACGTGGCGCAGGATGAAAGCCTTCCCGGCGCGCGTTATGCCCGCGGCGCGGACCGGTTTTTACTGAGCGAAATCGAGGCGCGCGTCGAGGAGGCCGGCCAAACCGCGCGTAAGCTGACGTTCACCATGGCGACGGTAAACGATACGCCGCCGCCGGTTTCTTCGATCAACGATCCGTCCATGCCGCCGCTCGCCGCCATCGACGGTGATTTGCGAACGTCGTGGGGAATTCGTTTCGGCGAGGCGCGCGATCCGTTTCTCGCGCTACGTTTCGCCGAGCCGCTGAAGACGGACGCAGAGACGCGGATTATCGTCACGCTGCGCCACGAATCGGAGCTGCGCAAGGCCGTGATCGGGCGATTCCGTCTGGCGCTCGCGGCCGATCGCTACGCGTGGCCGCCGGTCGCCGACGCCGGCAAACGCGCCCGCACCAAAGACTGGTCGAGCGGCCTTCCCGAAGAAGTGATGAAGGCGCTGCGCCGTCCGGCGGAGGATCGCGACGCGAATGAACGCGCGGCGCTGCGCGATTATCGCATCTGGTCGGAACTTGCTTCCGATTACGCCGATCGCGAACAATTGTCGACCGCGCGCGGCCTGCTCGACGCGTCGATTGCGCACGTGATCACGACGGTTTCCGTCGATCCTCGCGTGACGCACATTCTGCCGCGCGCGAACTGGATGGACGATTCGCAGCCGATCGTCGAGCCCGCCATTCCGCAATTTCTGGGCGTTCTGAACACCAAGGGCGAGCGCGCCACACGCCTGGATCTGGCCAACTGGCTGGTTTCGCCGCAGAATCCGCTGACGGCGCGCGCGTTTGCCAATCGCACATGGCGCGAATTTTTCGGGGTCGGAATTTCCAAAGTTCTGGACGATCTCGGCTCGCAAGGTGAATGGCCCACGCATCCGGAATTGCTCGATTGGCTGGCGTCGGAATTTAGGCATCCCGAATATGAAGCGGCCGGCGCGCACGATTGGGACGTGAAGCATCTGATCCGCCTGATCGTGACCAGCTACACTTATCAGCAATCGTCGCTGCCGCAACCGGGCGACACCAAGGATCCGGAAAATCGTCTGCTCGCGCATCAGAACCGTTATCGCGTGGACGCGGAAAACGTGCGCGACGCCGCGCTCGAGGTTTCTGGATTACTGGTCGAAAAATTGGGCGGACCGAGCGTGAATCCGGTCGAGCCGCCCCATTATCTGGCGGCGCTGAATTTTCCCAAGCGCGAATATTCGGCCAGCCACGGCGCGGATTTGTATCGCCGCGGGATTTACACCACCTGGCAGCGAACGTATCTACATCCCAGCCTGCTGAACTTCGACGCACCCACGCGCGAGGAATGCACGGTGAATCGCAGCACGTCGAACACGCCGCTTCAGGCGCTCGATCTGTTGAACGATCCGATTTACGTCGAGGCCGCGCGGGTCTTCGCGCAAAACGCGATCGGCGGCGCGGCCGGTTTTGATGCGCGGCTCGATTACATTTTCAACCAGGCCTTGAATCGCGCGCCGAGCGCCGGGGAGCGCTCCATTCTGCGCGGGCTGTATGACCGCAATCTGGAACGTTTTCGAGCCAATGGCGCTTCCGCGAGCGAGCTGCTGCGCGTCGGCGAAGCTCCGCTTGCACACAACGAGGACCCGGTGGAACTGGCCGCCCTGACCACCATCACGCGGGCCGTCTTAAACCTGCACGAACTGATCACGAGGAATTGATCATGGACTTTCTTGCGCGAGAGAATCGCCGGACGTTTTTGGGGCGCGGAGCCGCGGGATTGGGCCTGGCCGCTTTAAACACTTTGCTGAATCCGCGTTTGATGGCGGCGCAGAAGGGCGTGGTGAATCCGCTCGATTTTCCGCAGAAAGCCAAGCGCGTCATCTATCTTTATCAGGCCGGCGGGCCGTCGCATCTGGAAACCTTCGACTATAAGCCGAAGCTGGTCGAAATGAGCGGCAAACCAATGCCCGAATCGCTGACCAAAGGCCAGCAGATCGCGCAGCTGCAAGGGCAGGCGCTGACCTGTCTCGGTCCGACGCACGGGTTCAAACGATTCGGCCAATCCGGCCAGATGATCTGCGATCTGTTCCCGCGTATTGGCGGCATCATCGATGAAACCTGCATCGTGCGCTCGATGTGGACCGAGCAGATCAATCACGATCCCGCGCACACCTTCATGAATAGCGGCTCGATCATCACCGGGCGCCCCTCCATGGGTTCGTGGGTGCTGTACGGATTGGGCGCGGAGGCGGACAATCTGCCGGGGTTCGTGGTGCTGATGTCGCAGGGCAAGGGCGGACAGATGCAGCCGGTGGCGGCGCGGCAATGGTCGGCCGGAATTTTACCGAGCAAGTTTCAGGGCGTGCGCTTCAATTCGGTCGGCGATGCGGTCCTTTATATCAAGAATCCGCCGGGTGTCACCAACGAAATGCAGCGCGATTCGATCGAAGCGATCAATGCGCTGAACGGGCAAGCCGACCAGACGCTGCATGATCCGGAAATTCAGACCCGCATCGCGCAGTACGAGATGGCGTTCAAGATGCAGGCCAGCGTCCCCGGTCTGCTGGATATGAGCAACGAGTCGGCGAGCGTCATGGAGATGTACGGCGCCAAGCCGGGCGACGGATCGTTTGCATCGAACTGTCTGTTGGCGCGGCGCCTGGCCGAGCGCGGCGTCCGCTTCATCCAGCTTTATCATCGCGATTGGGATCACCACAACGACATCAAGGACAACATGGTTTTTAAGGGCCAGGAAGTCGATCAGGCCACCGCCGCGCTGATCACGGATCTGAAACAGCGCGGGATGCTGGACGAAACGCTGGTGATCTGGGGCGGAGAATTCGGGCGCACACCGATGTCGCAGGGCGGCAGCGGACGCGATCATCACATCAAAGGATTTTCCTTCATGCTGGCGGGCGGCGGGATCAAAAAGGGGCTCGGCTATGGCGCCACCGACGATTTGGGCTACGCGGCGATCGATAAACCCATGAGCATCCACGATTTTCACGCGACGATGCTGTACCTGCTGGGCGTCGATGCAGCCAAGCTGACCGTCAAATATCAAGGATTGGATGTTCGTCTTACGGGGCCGGAAGGCGGCCGTGTGGTGCACGATATTCTCGCTTAGTTGCTTGTAATCCTTAGTCCTGCATAGGATAAGGGCCAGGATGTGCGAGATCTGCGCGAAACTGTTGCGGTCCTACGATGCATGTCGCCTCCGGCCATTGAGTTTCGGGCTGACGAGCATAGCATTAATTTTTCTCAACCTTCAACGATTTGACAAGTTTTTAGAGATTCGCTATTCTCGTTAAGGTTAGCGAGTGATCTTCTGCTCCCGTGCTACCGCCATCTTGCGTGATGGTCCGGCCGGGGGCCGGCCCCGATACTCGGTTCGATTTTCACGCGGACCGGGCATGGGCTAGTCCGAAGCCTTTCACCTTCGCAAGATTTGGGAGCCGTCGAGGAATGCCCCGGCGTTCGTACTGCGGTCCCGAGGTGGATTTTCTAACAAGTTTTTCGAGAGAGGAAGTTCGTGCCGACGTTCAACCAGCTTGTGCGTAAGGGCCGCCGCCCCACGCGCTTTAAGACCGCCAGCCCGGCGCTGCAAGCCTGCCCGCAGCGGCGCGGGGTGTGTACGCAAGTCAAAACCACGACGCCGAAAAAGCCCAATTCGGCGTTGCGCAAAATCGCGCGCGTGCGCCTGACCAACGGTCTGGAGGTGACCTGCTATATTCCTGGCGTCGGACATAACCTGCAGGAGCACTCGATTGTGCTGATCCGCGGCGGGCGCGTGAAGGATTTGCCGGGCGTGCGCTATCACATTGTGCGCGGGACGCTCGATACGGCGGGCGTGAGCGGCCGGCAGCAGGGGCGCTCGAAATACGGAGCGAAACGGCCGAAGGGGCCCGCTGGGAAATGAGAAACGGGGCCCGCTGGGAAATGAGAAAAGGACCCGCAGGGAAGTAAACTATGCCGCGCAGACGCAGACCTGAATCCCGTGAGATTTTGTCCGATCCGGTGTACAACTCGACGCTGGCGGAAAAATTCGTCAACTCGATGATGTGGGACGGAAAGAAAGCCATCTCGCAGAAGATTTTTTACCAGGCCATGGACACCATTCGGGAGCGGACCCAGGACGATCCGCTGAAGTTGTTCAAAAAGGCCGTCGAAAACTGCAAGCCGCTGCTCGAAGTGAAGACGCGGCGCGTGGGCGGAGCGAACTACCAGGTTCCGGTGGAGGTGCCGAAGAATCGCTCGACCTCGCTCGCGATCCGCTGGATTCTGATCAACGCGCGGACGCGGCCGGAAAAGGGAATGCCGGACAAGCTGGCCAACGAATTAAACGACGCCGCCAATATGCGCGGCGGAGCGATTAAGAAAAAGGATGATGTCCATCGAATGGCGGAGGCGAATCGGGCCTTTGCACATTACCGCTGGTAATTAAAGAGAAGTTCTTATGCCTCGCACTGTACCCCTCGAGAAGATGCGCAATATCGGCATTATGGCGCACATTGATGCCGGTAAAACCACCACCACCGAGCGGATCCTCTATTACACCGGCCGGACCTACAAAATCGGCGAGGTTCATGAGGGCACGGCCGTCATGGACTGGATGGAGCAGGAACAGGAGCGCGGCATCACCATTACTTCCGCGGCGACCACCTGTGAATGGCGGGATTGCACCATCAATATTATCGATACGCC
Source organism: Bryobacteraceae bacterium (assembly GCA_035507655.1). GTDB lineage: Bacteria > Acidobacteriota > Terriglobia > Bryobacterales > Bryobacteraceae > Palsa-187. Next base: position 109,200 of record DATJNW010000064.1, read on the forward strand.
GGGTCACGTCGATTTCACGGCGGAAGTGGAGCGCAGTTTGCGTGTTCTGGACGGCGCGGTGGCGGTGTTCGACGCCGTGGCCGGGGTGCAGCCGCAGACCGAAACGGTATGGCGGCAGGGCGACAAGTATCATGTGCCGCGTTTGTGCTTCATCAATAAAATGGACCGCGTCGGCGCGGATTTTTATCGCTCCATGGATACCATCGTGGACCGGCTGAAGTGCCGTCCGGTGGCGATTCAACTGCCGGTCGGGGCCGAGGATCAGTTCAAGGGCATCGTCGACCTGGTGACCATGAAGGCGCGGATCTGGCGCGATGAGACGCTGGGCGCGAAGTACGACGATGTCGAGATTCCCGAAGATCTGACGGACGTGGCCAAGGAGTATCACGACAAGCTGGTGGAGGCGGTTTCCGAATCGGACGATCACCTGTTCACGAAATATGTGGAAGGACAGGCCATCACCGAAGAAGAGCTGCGCGCGGGCATTCGCAAAGCCACCATCGCGCAGAAGATTTTCCCGGTGATCTGCGGGACGGCGTTCAAGAACAAGGGCGTGCAAAACCTGCTCGAGGCGGTGGTGGATTATCTGCCGTCGCCGCTGGAAATTCCGGCGGTGGAAGGAACCGCGGTCGATAACCCGGAAGAAAAACTGCTTCGTCACGCCGACGACGCCGAGCCATTTTCGGCGCTGGTGTTCAAGATCATGACCGATCCGTTTGTCGGCCAGCTCGCCTTCATTCGGGTTTATTCCGGGCGCCTGGCGGCGGGCGAATCGATCTACAACGTTGCCAGGGGCCGCCGGGAGCGAGTCGGGCGGCTGGTGAAGATGCACGCCAACAAGCGCGAGGAGATTACGGAAATTCTCGCGGGCGACATCTGTGCGGCGGTCGGTTTGAAGAACGTCGTCACCGGCGATACCATCTGCGACGAAAAACACCCGATTTTGCTCGAATCGATCGAGTTCCCGGCGCCGGTGATCCAGCTGGCGATTGAACCGAAGACCAAACAGGACCAGGAAAAGCTGGGGCTGGCGATCAACAAGCTGGCGCAGGAAGATCCGACGCTCAAGGTTTCGACCGATCCCGATACCGGGCAGACGATTCTGGCCGGCATGGGCGAGCTGCATCTCGAAATCATCGTCGACCGCATGCAGCGCGAATTTAACGTCGGCGCGAATGTCGGCAAGCCGCAGGTGGCCTATCGCGAGACCATCCGGCAGAGCGCGGAAGCCGATTACACGCACAAGAAGCAGACCGGCGGATCGGGCCAGTATGCGCGGGTGAAGCTGCGCGTCGAGCCGTTGCCGCCGGGCAGCGATTTCGAGTTTGAAAACGACGTTTTCGGCGGGTCGATTCCCAAGGAATTTATTCCGGCGGTCGAAAAAGGCGTGGCCGAATCTCTGGAGCATGGGATTCTGGCCGGTTATCCGATGTCGGACGTGAAGGTGACGGTTTTCGACGGCGCTTATCACGAAGTCGATTCCTCGGAAATGGCGTTCAAGATCTGCGCGTCGATTTGCTTCAAGGAAGCCGCGCGCAAGGCCAAGCCGGTGCTGCTGGAGCCGGTGATGAAGGTCGAAGTGGTGGTGCCGGACGAGTACATGGGGCCGGTGAACGGAGACCTGATTTCGCGGCGCGGACGCCTGGAAGGAACCGAAATTCTGGGATCGACGCAGATTATCAAGGCGATGGTTCCGTTATCGGAAATGTTCGGCTACGCGACTGAGCTCCGTTCGCGCACCCAGGGCCGCGGAGCGTTCACCATGCACTTCGGGCAGTACGAAGAAGTGCCGAAGAGCGTCGCCGAGGAAATCACCAATCGAGCTCAAGGGAAGGTAGTGAGTTAGGAGAAAAGACACATGGCGAAGGAAAAATTTGATCGCAGCAAGCCGCACGTGAACGTGGGCACGATCGGGCACATCGACCACGGCAAGACCACGCTGACCGCGGCGATCACCAAGACGCTCGCGAAGCATAATCCCAAGGTCAAATTCCGCAGTTTCGATTCGATCGACAACGCGCCGGAAGAAAAAGCGCGCGGCATCACCATCGCCGTGGCCCATGTCGAGTATGAAACCGCCAATCGCCATTACGCTCACGTCGATTGCCCCGGCCACGCCGATTACATCAAGAACATGATCACCGGCGCGGCGCAGATGGATGGCGCGATTCTGGTGGTGGCCGCGACCGATGGTCCCATGCCGCAGACGCGCGAACATATTTTGCTGGCCCG
>DATJNW010000065.1:0-47594 GCA_035507655.1 Bryobacteraceae bacterium
TCTACAAATCAGATTGTCGGTTGAGGGAACTCTTTTCGCCTCGCAGAAGATATGGTCGGCATCTTTTATCCGTGGTGATTTAGTCGCCGCCAATCTTCGCGACCACACGCATGACTACGGCGACTTGAGTCTGGCGGCAAATACTCAAGCCGGCATTGCCACGGTCCGCTTAGCCTCCACTGTGGCGGGTTCTGCCACCGAACTAAACGGTTCCGTTCATCTATCAGCGGATTTTCCGTTTACGGCCGATCTGAAGGTGGGTCACATGTCGCTGGCGAAGCTCGGGTCGTTATTCGATGTCACCCGCTTTCCCGCCTCGGGTACCTTGGATTGTATTGCTCATCTCAGCGGCACACCCGCCGCACCCGTGGCCGCCGCCCGGTTCCAACTCGCAAAAGGAAACTTATTCGCCCAGCCCATCGACCGGCTTAGTGGCAATGTGAATTATCAACCAACGTTCGTTCAAGTCTCGGCTCTTCGCGCAGTGATTCCCGCCGGCTCCGTGAACGTGGACGCGTCTTTTTCTCATTCCGCGTCTGACCTGCGCGAGGGCCGTGCGGAGCTTCATGTCTCCACCGACGGCCTGAACCTCGCAAAGGTCGATGAAATCCAGAAGCTAAGCCCCGGCTTAAAAGGCGTTCTTTACCTCAACGGCGGCGCAATCGCGGAGCTGCGTCGAACCGGCGATTCCGAGCAAATCTTGCCCCTCAGCCTGGATGCCAACGCGAGTGTTCACCAACTCGCCGTAATAGGCGAGCCTTCCGGCGATCTGACTCTTCAGGCTCACACCACCAATCGCGTCACGACTTTCGACGTCACCTCCAATCTCGCCCAAGCGTCCGCTCACGTGAGCGGCGCCGTAGGCTTACAGCCCGGTTATCCGGCCAAAGTAGATGCGAGTTTCACCAACGTGACCTATGCTGGCATTGCCCCTCTTATCGGCTATGCTCCGCTTGACTCACTCCACGCGGTCGCCGATGGCCACGCCCGTTTCGAAGGTTCGCTCTCCGATCCACAAGCGTCGACCGGTCAGTTACAACTGACTCGTCTCGAAGTAAGCCCGGCAAAACAAGTCACTTTCAGAAATCAGGGGACTGTCACTCTGACTCTCAACCACGGCAGTTTTTCCATCACCGCCGCCAGAATCACGGGACTTTCCACCGACATTACCGTGGCCGGAACCGTCGCCCTCAATTCGAAAACCCCGATGAATCTCGCCATTCGCTCCAACGCCGATCTCGCCGTTCTGAAGACCTTTTTCCCCGGCGCCATGGCTTCCGGGACGGTGGACGTAAACGCGTCTCTTCGCGGCACGCTCAACGCGCCAAACTTTAGCGGACGGCTCCAGCTTACCGGCGGATCGTTTCAGCGGGTCAGTTGGCCCAACGGAATTTATGATGCGAACGCGCTGGTCCTGCTCAGCGGCAGCGGCGGTCAGATCCAATCATTCACTGCCCAATCCGGAGGCGGAAAGGTCGCGGTCACGGGATTTTTCTCACTGGCTAATTCGACTCTCACTTATCATCTCCAGACCGACGCCCGCCAGGTGCGCACTCGCTATTCGGGAGCTTCCGTCACCGCGAATGCTCAACTGACGCTCTCCGGCACCTCACGCGCCGGCCTGCTCACCGGCGCCGTCACCATTTCGCGCGTCGGCTACGGTCAGCAGAGCGACATTGGCTCGATTCTTTCCGCCGCCACCAAACCGCCCGCCCCGCCCTCGGCCGCAGCCGGCCCGTTCTCGACGATTCGCGCCCGCGTTCAAATTCGTACCGCGACCAACGTTTTGTTCCAGACCACTCTCGCGCAACAGCTTGCCGCCACCGCCGATCTCACTCTGCTCGGCTCCCTGCAAAATCCCGGCATGGTCGGCCGCATTAACATCACCAGCGGTGCGTTGGTCTTTTTCTCCAATAAATACTCGGTCAATCGCGGCGTCATTTCTTTTTACGACGCCACCACCATCCAACCCGTTCTCGACATCGATATGGAGACCAACGCCCAAGGCGTCGACGTCAATCTCACCGTCTCCGGCCCCATGGATAATCTCAAGCTCACCTACCGCTCTGATCCGCCGCTCAAGTTCGAGGACATTATCGCCTTGCTCGCCGCTGGAAAAACGCCGCCCGATCCCACCATCGCCTCCAATCAGCCCCTGGCGCCCGATCAGGGCGCCATGCAGATGGGCGAATCGGCGCTGGTCGGCGCCGCCATCGCCAATCCGGTCGCCAGCCAATTACAGCGCGTCTTCGGCGTTACTCAGTTCACCATCGCCCCTACCTTCGTCAGCGGAACGGCCCTGCCCCAGGCGCGTGTCATCCTGCAGCAGCAGGTCACTCAAGACGTCACTCTGACCTATTCCCAGGATCTCAGCCAAAGCAACGCCGAGCTGGTCCGCATCGAGTGGGAGCTCGATCCCCGTTTTTCCGCCGTCGCCACGCGCGACGAAAACGGCATTTTCAGCATCGATTTTTTCTGGAAAAAGCAGTTCCACTAGCAGGGTGCTGAAAAAGGGGACTGACCGCTCGGATGTGCGAGTGTCAATCGGGTCTTTCTCTGCCATCAGCCTGCACGCCGCGGCACCGGCGCGCGTCAATCTTTCAAAGATCCGCGAACCCGGTGGCGGGTTCCAACCGGATTTTTAAACGAACGGTCGAAAACCCGCGGCGGCCGGATGCTAATCTGAAAATTGTTGCTTCAGGAGATTCGAATGCGTCTTTCTGCCGCGTTTTTTCTTTTACCCTTCGCCGTTCTGGCTCAATCGCCGGCTCCCGCCCCGCTTCAATATCCCAATAAAACCGCGCCCCCCGCCGTCGACCAGGCCCTGCGCGCCCGCGTCAACGAATTTTTTGAGTATCACGTCGAAGGAAAATTCAGCAAGGCCTACGCGCTGGTCGCCGAGGATACCAAAGAGTATTATTTCGCCACGCAGAAGGTCACCTTCAAATCTTTCAAGATCGATGGCATCCGCTATTCGGACGATTTCCAATTCGCCGAAGTCGATCTCACCGGCCAGCGTCTTTGGCAGCCTCGTCCCGATTTTCCGGTCAGCATCATCGCCGTTCCCATGCACACCACCTGGAAAATCGAGGACGGCAAGTGGATGTGGTACGACCATGCTCGTCCCACCCAGCTCCTCCCGATGGGCCCGTCAGCCCCGAAAGCCGCCGAGGCCCACTCCAGTTCGGGCGACGGCACCCCCGACCTCAGCGCCGCCGCGATGCAGGGGCGCGTTGCCGCCATCCTCCGGCAGCAGCAGTTATCCCCACTCGATAAATCCGAAGTCGTCTTCAGTTTGAATAAATCATCTTCGCAGGAAATTGTTTTCCACAATGTCCAGCCCGGGGATGTCAAGCTTTACCTCGACCAGTCCGCGAAAATTCCCGGCGTGACCGCTGAGTTGGATAAATCCGATCTCGGCGCCGGCCAGCAGGCGATCCTCAAACTTCATTTCGATTCGAAGGACGCGCCCGCGGCCCCTGCCGTTTTCACCCTCCGCCTCGTGCAGGAACCACTCGATCGGGTTTTTCTTATCTCAATCAAGTTCGCCGCTCCGGCGCCCTGAGGCTCGAATCGCGGCTACCGGCCCGGAATGGTCTCCCGGTTGCTCCAATCCTCGCCGGAGGCAATTTCGCCCATGCTGATCGATTCCCATCGCACAACGCATGCCAGTCTTGATACTACTTTGGCTACCAAATCCGCCACGGCCCGCACGACCTCGCAACCTTTCGAGCAGCAGTTCGCCTCTGCGCTCAGAAATGTGACGGCCAAATCCCAAATTGAATCCCAAATTGAAAAATCCGCGCCGACCACGGCCCCTGTGGTCCTGAGCAACCCGGACGTGCCGGCGGCGACGACAACAAGCACAACGACCAGTACCTCTAACGCCACCACCGCGACCACCCCGGCCGCTTCGACATCCGAAATGACCCCAACCGAAGCCTACTGGGCCGAGCAGCCCCCCGCCGTTCAGGCTCTCCAGTACGCCCCCGACGACCAGAAGGCCGCCATGGCCCAGCAGCTCGCTAACGAAGGCTACACCATCGACGTTCCCATTATGGTCTGGGGCTGGGACCCATTGGCCACTATGATCCAGCGCCAGGAGGACGGCTACACCTGGGTACCCTCCGCGCTTCAACCGAGCTCCGACATCGCGCCCGGCGTCTCCATGCCCGGCGAGGCTTCTTACAACGCCAGCAACCCGCCCGCCGGATCCATCCAGGTCAGCACCGCTTTCGCCGACGGCACTGATATCGCCGCCGACCCGATCGCCGAAATGTGGCTTCAAGGGGAAACAGGCACCTCCGCAACCAGCACGCTAACCAACAGCTAATCAACCCGGTACGCTTCCCGCTCGCCCGTCGCCGCGAATCCGCCGTGGCATAGATTGGGCATGAGTACACCCGTAAGCGCACCCGTGACGCCTCCGCAGCCGGATCTCGAGTGCTATGGAATCCAGTCCCTGGCCCTCTTCGTCTCCTACACCCGCGACAGCTATTTAGCTGCTTTCGGCGTTCAGGCCCCCGCCTGGGATCCGACGCGTCTCACCAAAACCTGGTTCGACTCGACCGTCGACACCTCTAACCCCGCCAACACCGCGACCTACAACATCGTCGCCGTCAATTCGAGCGGTGTCTGGGGCCTCCAGCCGCTGAGCATCGCCGCCGGCGAAGCCGCCACCGTCAATCTCACCGGCTCCGTCACCTACCCGCCCTATACGGTCGCCCCGACCGACGCCACCAGCGGCGGCGCCGTCATCAATCCCGATTATCTGAGCCTTCAGTCCGACGCCCAGGCCCTGATGGCGACGCTCAGCGGCACCGATCTTACCGAAGAAACCGGGAACGCCTCCTTCCCCATCCTCTACCCTGCGGATGAGCCGCGCCGCATCTGGGATTTCTACGTCAACGGCATTCTCTGCAACGCCGGCCAGCTTCTGTTGCAGATGAACGCCAATGGCATCGGCGCGCCGGGCAGCTGGCAGATCACCGCCAGCGGCCCCGTGTGGACCTCCACACCCTCGCCAACCGGCCTGACCGGCACCAGCGCACCTCGCCCCATGCCGGTTCGCAATCTTTTGCCGAACGAGCAATTGCAAACCGGATTGATGGGCGTAAGCGTAATCCGCACGGACCTGGAGCAGCAGCAGGAAGCCCAAGCCGGCCAGTTCACCCCCGACGACCGCGCCACGCTCCAGCAGGTCTACCAAATGCTCTCAAGCCTGACCTCATAAGCGCCGCCAGCGTAAGAGTCTGTGTGAAAACCCTGGTAACGGTGGCTTTTTTGTTCTTTTGCGAGCAAGCGACAAAATACTCCCGGAGCCGCCAGGCGACTCCGGGAGTATTGCTTCGTTTACTGCACCACCGGCAGGTATGCCAGGTTGCTATAGACTGGCGTTGCCGTTGTGCTCGGCTGGCCGTTCACCAGCGGCAGCGTGCCGACTGAAATCGGAACGTTGGTTCCGGCCGAAATCCCTGGGTTATTCGCCGGAATCGTAAACTCGACCAGGTATGCGCCGATGAGCCCGCTCGCGTAAGTCGAGGCCAGAACCGGCACACCGACGTTATTCACGCCGACGATAACGTATTGGTTCGCCGCCTGGCCGCCTCCGGGGTTGTCGGTGCTGGCCGCTGGAGCGGTCTGTCCGAGTCCCGTCACCACGAGGTAGTACGTCTGGCCGCGCACGGCCGGATGGCTGGGCGTCACGTACAGGCCGTCGGACGCGCCAACCACCGCGGCGTAAGCGTAATTATTCGGTCCGGCGTAGGTGAAGATTCCCGGCTGTGCCGCTAGCACCGGAACACCCGATACCTGCGTCGTGACGCTGTTCACCGTAATGCTGACGTTGGTCGTGCTGCTGGTCGTCGGAAGTTCGCAAGGCGTCTGGAAGGTCGCCTGTTGAATCCCGTTTTCATTACTCACCGACGAAATCGGCGTCTCGATTCCGCCGACCGTCATACTGCTGATGGTCCCCAGCGAATACGGCAGCGGTCCGAACGACGGACCCGTGGCCAGATATCCGGCGGTAGGCGCCAAACCGCTGCCCTGCACCACCGCCAGCCCGCACGGAACCAGTCCCGGCGTGAAGCTGGCCGCGTTCATGAAGCTGCTGGCCGTAAGCGTCGGACCCGGCGGCACCGACGTGAGCGAAGCCGACGCCGTCAATCCCGCGCCGGCCGCGGTAATCGTAATCGGACCCGCGGTCGACCCTGCTGTCACCGTCGTCTGCACCTGTCCGGCCGAATTGGTCATCGCGCTGGTGGGACTCACCGTCGCGCTGCCCGAACTCACCGTGAAGTTCACCGTCGCCCCCGGCACCGGATTGCCCGATTTGTCGGTCATCCTGAACAGTAGCGGACTCGCGAACGGCTGTCCGACCGTGGCCTGTTGCCCGCCGCCGCTGGCCAACACAAAGGAAGTCGCCACCGCAACGCTGGTCAGGCTAAACTTGGCCGTGGCTCCGGTCGAAGTGAGCGTTGCCGTCACGACCACCGCTCCGGCAGTCTGTCCAAGCGTCACCGTGGTGCTCGCATCGCCGCTCGGCGCCGTGATCACGTTCGCCGGGGACACCGTAGCCGAGCCCGCCGTCACTTTGAAAGTGACCTGCTGGCCGGCCAATGCATTCCCGCACGCATCGAGCACCTGCACCACCAGCGCGTTCGAAACCACCGCTCCTGCATTGGCGGTCTGATTGTTTCCGCTGATGATATTAAGCGCGTTTGCGCCGCCAGGAAGTATGGTTACCGGATACACATAAGAGTTAATCGCGTTCCCGACCCAGATGAGAACGCTTGAACTTTCTGTCGCTCCTCCGGCGGGGCAGACGGCGGGCGCAACATTGCAGCTCGCAATCCCCTGCGCGTTCGAATCGGTTGATCCCTGGCACTTGATGGGCGATGGCGGAGGTTGGGTCGGGTCGCCGGTAAGGTTGTCCGGACTATACAATTGAATGCCAACACCCGGGACGGGGCAGGTGCTCCCTCCATTCGGGCATCCCCCGCCGTTCCAGATGATCAATGCCTGGATGCCGGCGATGGATGTCTGCCCGGCAGTGACGGTAATTGGCGCACCGCCCGTAGCCGGGGTTATGATCTCGACGGTGGGAGGCGAATTCACGCCAGGCTGCCAATAATACACCGTTTCGGTGTAATTGACGGATCCGTATGACGACGAGGCGGTCACGGTCGTCTGCTGGAAGCCGGCGGTGACCGCCGTCGGGCGGAAGTAGACGCCGGCCTGTCCGCTGCTATTGGTCAAGGTCTGAATGCCCCCGCTCACAATGGTGGCGTTGGCGTCGGCGGGCAGAGAAGTTAGGCTGCCCAAGGCCCCGCTGGGGAGCGAGAAGGTGACCTGCACATTGGGCAGCGCGGCCCCGGTCGTGCTGGTCACCTGGACGATCAGCGGTTCCGGTTCTTCCGCAGAGCCATCCGCGACAGACAGGAATTGTCCGTCCCCGGAAATGACGGTCATCTGGGATACTGTGCCGCTGCCGCCGCTGCCACTTCCGCCGCTGCCGCTTCCGCCACTCCCGCCGCCGCTGGTACTCGAGGGCGCCGGCACGTTGACCGTGAAATTCGTGGAGGCTCCGCCCGCCGTGAGCGTAATGGTGCACACGTTCGACGGGCAGGTCGCGCCCGCCGTCGGTACGCTCACCGTCGTCTCCACGACCCCTTGTGCGTTCGTCGTCGGCGCCGGAGTATTGATGACCAGCCCGGTGGTGGAATCCGTGCTGAAGGTCGCGTTCTGCGCGAAGACCGGCAGTCCCGCTGTGCTGAGCACCTGCCCGATCAACGCGGTCGACGTCCCGCCGTTCGCCGTGATGGTCAGATTGTTGGTCAGGGTGTTGATCGCCGCCGCGCCGGTGGTTGCCGGCTGATAAGCCGTCTCCATCACCCCGCCGTTGAATGCGGACAGGCAGTTGCCGCACAGCAGGGTGTTCGTGTCCAGGTTGACGTTGTAGAGGTCGGGCTGTGCACCGTTGGCCACCAGCAGGAACAGGTACGCCGCCGACGGAATTTCGTTCGAAATCGCCGCCGTGACAATTTCATTCCGCACCACCTTATCCAGAATCCCCGAAGTCGACGTCACCAGGCTCGGTGCCGCGACCGTTGCCGAAAGCGGGCTGGTCGATACGTCGTACAGCGATCCCAGGCTGGCCGAATAGGCGAAAATACGGCTGCTCGACGCCACCAGGATATCGGTGAACTGCGGGGGGCCGGTGGGGTTCCAATACGTCACCGCCTGGGTTTGCAGATTCACCTGCGCCATCACCCCGCCGCCCGACCCGGAGCTCAGATTGATCAAATACGCCGTCGACCCGTCCGGAGTGTAGTGCATCGACCCGGGTTGAAAGTTGAGGCAGATCGTGGTGCCGTTGCTGCATCCGGACGCCGCAGTGAACGCGACCGGATCGATTTCGTAGATGCCAAACTCGACCGTCTCATACAACTGTCCGGTCGGTGAGATCGAAAGCGACGTTCCCGTCCCGCGCAGGCTCAGCGTCGTGACTTGCTGGAGCGTAGCGAGGTTGACTTTGGTGATCACGCTTCCTCCGCTAAGGGTGGTGAGCACGTACGCGTATTGCGAGTCCGGGGTGGTCGTAATCCAGCAGGAGATGCACACGGCCGGCCCCGGTGTGCCGGCCTCGAAGGTCGCGGTGCCGTTGAGCGGCAGTGCCGCCGCGACCTGATTGTTCGCCGTGGTGATCACATAGAGCTGGTCGGCGGCCACCAGAAGGTATTTTCCGTCCGGGGAAATTGCCGCCGCCGTCGGAGCGCCGCAGCTGGTGGACGCTCCCGCCGCGCAACTCGCGCCCAGGCCGGTGATGGTTTGGAACGAACTCGCATCGAAATTGCTGTCCGCGGACCACAGCGACGTCGGTCCCGCGGTCCCAACCAGATAAAACTTGGTGCCGTCCGGCGTCGGCAAAATGGCCGCGATTCCTGACGGCCCCTGAATGTTAAAAGTCGGGCTGGCCAGGTTCGCCGTGTCCACGTAACCCGCCGCTTGGGTAAACGTATTCGGCGGGGTGTTGAACTGGAACAGGAATTCCTGTCCGCTGGTTCCCTGCCCGAAGGCTGCGATGCTCGCGGCGGCGCACCATATCACCACGACGGAGAAAAATCGATTCAGCATTGAAATAGAAACCTCTCGGAGGACGAGACGGACGCGGGCAGACAAGGATTGTACCACAATTACTAGTTTTTTTATTACCGATTTTCCGGTTTTTTCTGATGATTTTTTCGCCTTTGGAAGCGATCATCGATCGCCGTTCCGGTGGCCGGAAATGAACCGGGACTGAAGGGCGTGCCAAGGGCCTGTGGCCCATCGAAGGGCATGAAAGATCCGATCAAACCCCACCATGGCGCCTCTGTTCGATAAATCGACTCAACCGTCGAGTTTTTCAGCCCTGACTGGCGGGGCTGTCTCGTGTCATGCAAGCCCGCCGATTATGGCGGAGTTTATTTTCGACGTCTCGGCCAATCATGGGAGCGTCTGAACGAGGCTGCCCACCACTTCGGAAAGACACCCCAATAAAGCAAAAAGGGAGGAGCCGAAGCTCCTCCCTTTTCAAACTGCAAACTGCTGCTTAGTGGGCCAGGTTCTCCGAGGCCTGAGCCGTCCGGAAGAGGCCTCCCTTGTCAAGCTCAAGACCGAGGTACCCCTCGGAAATGCCCGGCGACAACGGTCCGCCACCAAGCGGGCTGATGAACGCGAAGCCGTGGCAGTACTGGAAGCCAGCCTGGGCAATGATGTAGCCCTCGAACTGGCCCGTTCCGGCTCGGCCATCGAGTCCGTTCGCGCCCGTCGTGCCAATCGCTCCACCGCCACTGCTGAGAACATAAGTCAGCACCTGGCCGGCGGGAACGACGCCGCTAGTCTGGGATGAGGGTGCAACCTGACCTCCAGCGCCGGTACCGAAGTAGAAGAACGTGACCGTTCCCTGTTGCGGTGTGGCGCCAAAGCCGTAGTTGGCCCCTGGATCAAGCGAGGTGTTGGCGATTGCGAGACCCGTATCAAAGCCGCTGTTAGAGACGGTGAACGGGAACAGCAGGTCGCACGCGCACTTCACGACTTCAAAAATATTGAGCGGCGTCGCGCCCGGAATGAAGCGCGGAACCGGCAAAGTGGCGGAAGGCTGGCGAGCCGTCGCCGTGGTATAGAACGGAGCGAAACCGCCGGCAACCTGGGTCGCAGTTCCGGGGACCGGTAGGCCGATCGGCGGATTCGAGCTCAGGTTGGAAGCGTACGCCACGACTACAGGGACATCCGCCGCTTCGGTCGAGTTCGGGTCGGCGAAGAGCACTTCGTAGACCGCGAGACCTCCCGAGACCTGGATCAGGTTGTTGGTGCCGACGGGCGGCCCGGCAGTGGGGTTTACAGTGACTGTACTGGAAGCGCCAGCTACGGTGGCGCCAGTCGGTGCGGTGAACGTGCCATTGCCCGAAGCATCGGTCGCAGTGTACACCATCACGCCTGTGATCGTGGTGCCGTTGGTGAGCGTAACCACGGGATTCACATAGATGTTGACACCCTGCGGGATGTTGGTGAAGGACAACGCGAGACGGGTACCCTGGCTCGCGATGCCGGCGTTTTGAATGCCGGTGCTCGCATCATAGAGAGGCAGCCCGCCAGCGCCAAGAGTCGCTGAGGCGGTCGGCGGGTTTGGAACCGGGGCAGCTTGAGCCGTAGTGCCGCCAGCCCACTCAAATCCGCTTTCCGTGAAATAGTTATACCCTGGCACATTCTGCGCCAAGTCCGACGGATAGTTGAGTGTACCCCCGTAAACGTCGCCGCCGACGGTGACGGTGCCATTGGCGAGCATCGTTGCGATGTTCTTGGCCTTCCAGGAACTGGCGAAGCCCTCAACAAACTGCACACCAGGCTGCACACTAGTGGGATAGTTGGTGGTGTTGTTGCCCGTACTGGATGTTCCGGCGAACAACTTCGGGTTCTCCGAATTGCACTGCAGGAACGCGAGATTGTTGAAGTTGGTGTCGCCCTTTCCATCGCTGGTGACCGTCAGACCATTCAGGATGGTCGCAACGTTCTGCTGCGCGGTCAGGTTATTGATCACCAACCCCGACACGCCCGAGAACGACACGCTCATCGTGACCGTCTGCTGCACAAACGACGATGCAACGCCCAGAATTTCGGCATCCGCGCGAATGTTGGTAATACGCAGGCTGCGGTAGGGAAGCGTGCCCGGCGGATCGAACGGAACGCCCTGGAATACGATACTGCTGCTAATCCCGGTCACACCCAGATTCGCTGTGCGCCCCTGGAAGACGTTGGGATGACCCGCAGTTCCGTTGTAGGTATCATACGGATTGCCGTCACTGGTGATCTGGCAAACACCGGGACCAGAAACCGTGTTCTCCGGCGCGCCGGTCTGGCCGCAGTTGAGAATCGGGATCGAAGCTCCGGCCGGAGTCGTGGTAGCGGTTTCGCCGCCCGGACCGGTCGCCGTATTCGGATTGTCGACAATCAACAGCGCCTCATCGAACGGGCTGCTGGCGCCATTCGTCAGCTTGCTGGTGATATTCGTGCTGAGAAATACCTGAATGCTAACTGAGGGAACAACCCCGCCGGCCGGAGTGGAGGTGCCACCCGTACAGGTCAGCGTGTAATCGCCGACCAGATCCGCATAGGCTTGCGCCCGGATCAAGGTCGGAACGGTGGAAGCGGAGCAATTGACAGCGCCTCCTTGAGCATTAGCCGGTATAGTGAGCCCCACAATCAAGGCCACCATGGCTAACGCATAAAGCCATTTGCGAAAATCTGCCATTTCCTTCTCCTTGTGAATTCTTGGATTCGAATTGATGGAAGTTCTCTTTTTCAACCTGAGCCTCAATTTGCGATCCTCGCGTTTTCGCGTAGAATCCGAGCTTCCCCCCAGCCTGACTTCAAAAACTCCAAACTTTCAGCCCGCGCCTCGCGGCCCGTGCCTGGCTGATCTCCGCTCGACTGCTTTCCTGCAAAGCTCATTGCTTTAAACTTCTCTTTGTCAACGCTTCCTTAGTTACTTCACTACCACCCGATTCATCGACCTCGGCTTTCCCTAGCCACGCAGCCGGGAAAACTGCCGGATCAAGATACCGGGCACTTCGGTTCTCATGTGCTCGCGGGACTCACGGTCATGAATGCCGCACGAAAACTTTATTTACTTCTGTTACACCCTGGACGCAGTCAGTTATTGATAACACCCTTCCGCAGGCCAAGTCAAGCAAAAAGTTGTATTTGCGCCTTTCGGCAGGCTCCCAGGAACGGGCGTTTCAATCCAACTATTCGACCATGTTACGGCGGCCCGCGTCAAGAAAGTACAGCGAACGGCGTAAAATGGGTCCCGAATGGAGAATGTACGCGGCCGACCGGCGATCGGCCAGTCTCTAGCGTTGAGAAATCCAGTTATAGATTTTTAACCATTTTCTTGAGCAGTTGCACCCGCGTTTTCAGCTCGTCGCTCGCTTCGATCAGGGTGGTCTCATCCCAGATGACGTGCGGAGTCATGAACATGATCATCTCGCTGCGCGAGTGCATCTTCTGCTTGCTGCCGAACAGGATGGGACCGACCCAGGGGATGTGGATCAGGCCGGGAATCCCGTTGATCTGATCGGTAACGGTATCTTTAATTGTTCCGCCGATGGCGACCGTATCGCCGTCCTGCATGGTCACCTGGGTCTGCACCACCTGCTGCGAGAAGGCCGGCGTTCCGTCCACCGTTGCGACGCTGTTATCGATGGCGCTGATCTGCTGGCCAATGTACAGAGTCACGATTCCGCCCGGACTCACCCGCGCGTTGACGTCCAGCGTGACTCCGGTATTCTCCGACGAAATACCGGAGCTGGTCACGACGCCGCTCGAGGCGGGAATGACGGTGGTCCCGGTCGAGACCGGCACCTGGTCGCCGACGGTGATGCTCGCCGGGATGCTGTCAGTGGCGATCAGGCTCGGCTCCGAGATCATGTGAACTTTGGAGGCGTTTTCATTCAGGCTGAGCATGGCCAGCAGCTCGCGCCCGCCCTGGACCAACGCGCCCGCGGTGAGCGTAGCGGTCCCCCCGGCGTTAAGCGCGGTCTGAATGGTGGTGCTGGTCCTCGACCCCAGCGAATAGGTGATGCCGCTGGCGAACTGATCGGTCAGATCGACCTCATAAATTTTGGCTTCGAGCAGGATCTGGCGCGGCGGCGTGTCCAGTTCCTTGAGAATCGACAAAATATTCTGATACTGCTGCGCGTCGGCCTGAATGATCAGGGCGTTGTCCAGCGGATTGGGCACGATGCGCGGCGGCTTGGGCTGTTCGGAGGCGGCCTGCGCGGCGGCCGCGCTGGCGTTGGCGTTGGCTCCCGGTACCGCCATTCCCGCGGTCTGGCCCGTCGCGCCGTTGGGGTTCACCCCAGCAGGAACCTGCGCCGAGTATCCGCCAAAGGCGGGGGCGCCGTAAGATCCGCCGTAGCCGGCGCCGCCGCGCATGGGTCCGGATCCGCAGGTTCCAGCGCCGCCGAATCCGGCCGAAAAACTGTTCATATTGCCGTAGCCGCCGGGATTGCTGTAATTGCTGCCGATGCCGCCGTAGCCGCCGGCACCGCCGTAGCCGCCGTAGCCGCCATAACCGCCATAACCGCCGCCCATCGTTCCGTATCCGCCATAACCCCCGCCGGCGCCGCCGTAACCGCCGTAGCCGGCCGGCATTCCGCCGCCGCCATAGCCGCCGTAACCCGTGGACATCGGCGCGGAAAACCCGTAAAGCTCCGAGAGGGCCATCGCCAGGCAGTACGAATCGCGATAGCGGACGCGGTAGACGTGGGTTTCCATGGCTCCGCCGGGCGCGATCTTCACCGGAACGTCGAGTTTGTTGATCCACTGCCCGACGGTTTCGAACACGCCGGGATTGGAAGCGATGGCGATCAGCGTGTTGATGCGGTCAATCGCCAGAAAGCGCGCGGGCGCGTTTTTGGGGTCGAGCGAGATGTTTTTAAAAATATTTTCGAGGTCCTTCTGAATATCGGAAGGCCGGGTGTTTTTGAGTTCAAACAGGCGCACGCGCTGGTTGACGAAAGTGTCGCTGTCGAACAGGTTGATGATTTCCATGGTGCGGCGCATGTTGCGGCGGCTGTCGAGAATGAACAGCAGATTCGCCGGCGCGTAGGTTTTGGTTACGGCGTGGTCGCCGGTGAAGGCATCCAGAATCTTGACCAGCTCGTCCACGGCGACATATTTCAGGAAAACCAGATTCATCATGGTCTGATCGTCGTCGGGAATATCGGCGCCGGCCACCTGCTGTGGACGCAGCGGCTCATGGTTGATCTCGTTGAGCTGCACCACGCGGTAAATATTGCCCTCTTCGACCAGGCCGAAACCGTTGATGCGCAGGATCTGGTTGAGCAGCTCGCGCGCGTCCAGGCTGCGCGTATCGCCGTAAGTATTGAAGGTGACAGTGCCTTGCAGCTTGGCGTCGACCATGAGGTTCAAATGTAAAAAGCGAGCCAGCTGGTCGACGACCTGGCTAAGCGACGCATCGGTGAGGTTCAACGGGCCCATCGGCGCGGGCGGACCGGGCGGCGCGCTGCGCACCGGCGCCGAAATCTGCGGCGTCGGGGCCGCGGGCGCAGGTGGCTGCGCGGCGGGAGGCGGGGTCTGCGCGACAGCGAGTCCCGCTACGCCCACGAAAATCGCAATCAGATTCGTTTGCATTTTACTTAATCGTCTCCCAGTGGCAGGCTTGCCCCATCAGGGTGTGCGAAATCACTTTGCGTTTGCCGTCCTTGATCGTTCCGTCGGGGGAGCTGTCGCCGGCGACGCAGGCATAATAGCCGGCGCCGTAAGGCGCACCCACCAATTCGTCCGGCGCTTTGGCCGCCGGTGAGCTGCCCAGCGACTCGCTTCGGGATGCGGCAGGCGGCGCGGCGGCGCGCGGCGTAGAGGCCTGCTCCCGTGACTCTTCCTTGGGCCGCAGGTCGGCCAGGCTCTTTTCGATTTTTTCGTCGTTGAAAGCCAGGGTGATTTTGTCCTCATCGAAACTGACGATGACGAACTTTTGCTTATCGCCGACCTTGTCGCCGGCGCGATAGGTTTTCTGCGCGGCGTTGCCGGCGGTGCTCAAAAAAATCACCGGATCGCTCAGCCGCACCTGGCCGAAATAAAACGGAAATGGCGGCAGCGGCGGCTTGGGCGGCGGCGGCTTTACTTCGACGATCTCGGTGGGGTTGCGGTCCTTTGAAAACAGCAGGCGCGAGGCGACTTCCAGGTATTGCGCGGGCGTCACCGGCGGCGGCGCGTCGATGGGCGGCGGCGGAAGAATTTTTCTGGGCTGCGCGGCGCGGGTGAGCACGCCGTGCTGGTGCGCTTTTTCGCCGCGAACCTGGTCGCGCAGCAGCCACCCGAAAAATCCGGCGAGCGCGATCAGCGCCAGCGATAGAAAGGCGACGCGACGGTTCATGCGCGCGGCCCCGGGACCAGCTTTCGCGGAACCGCCGCGGAAAGGGTCAGGCGCACGCTGATGCGTTTGTCTTTATTCGCCGTGGCGTTGATGTGCAGCTCGGTTACGGCCAGCATTTCCGGACGCGCGGTGATGGCCGCCAGCATGTTCACCAACTGGTCGATGTGACACTCGAAGGCAACGCCGGCGCTGGCGGTGGCGTAATCCTGGCCCAGCGGGCTGACGCCGAACAGCTCGGAGCGAAACACCACCGCGGGCGTTTCCGCCGCGCCCACCGTGCGCAGAATTTCGAGCAGTTGTGCCTGCGCCTGCGCCGCGGTATCGGCGGTGAGCAATCCTTTTTCCCGCTGCGCGAGCGCGGCCTGGGCGTGCTTGAGAATTGCTTCTTTTCCCGGCACCAGCGCGGCGACATCGCGGGCGTGCTGCAAACGGCGCTCCGCGGCGGCCAGCGTTTCCGCCGCCGGCGCGACCACCGTTGCCTGCGAATTATCGGGCCAGAAACGGATGATCAGGCCGAGCAGCAGCGACACCGCAAAAGAAGCCAGCGCCCGGCGGTAAAACGGAGTCAGCGTCATCGTCCGCCCTCGCGCCGGCTGCGAATGCGAAACTGTTCGCCGTCCTGGGTGCGCAGCGGCGGTCCGATGAATTCGGAGCCTTCAAACCACGGCGAGGCGTCGATGGTTTTGAGCAGCGGCGCGGCCTGATCGGCGCTGCCCGCCACCATCACCCCGGCGCGCGTCAGGTCGAAGGAATTGAGCCACACCGTCTGCGGCAGAATATGGGTCATTTCGGCGAGAATGTCCAGATCCGATTTGGTCTGGCGGCGAAAATCGTCGAGCAGCATCGTGCGGGCGCGCGTCTGATCGATTTGCCGGTCAAGCGCGGCGGAACGATCGGCCTGGCGCTCCACGCGGCGAATTTCGTTCTGCAAGCTGCTCTCGTAGCGGCGATTCTCGAACGCCGGAACCGCGATCAGCGCGGCGGCGGAAACGATCAGCATCGATCCGGCGAGGGCCAGCGGAACCCAGGTGGCGCGCGTGCTGGTCTGGCGCAGCTCGGCCGCGAGGAGATTCAGGCGAAGCGCCAGGCGCGGGCACGCCGAAGCGAGCGCGGCGGCGTAGGGCAAGGCCGGCGCCGCCGCTAAAACTTCGGAGAGCGGCTGGGCCTCGGTTGCCGGATCGATGCGCAATTCGGCGGCGGCAAGCGCGTCGGCACGCGGCTCGGAATCGGGGAAGGTCGCCGAAAAAAGCGGACGCGCGGCGCTTTCACCGTAATATTCGACGTGACCGTCGAGATTTTCGGAAAGGAGAAGAGCGCCGGCCGCAGGTTTTGAAAAAAGACGCACAGCGGAATAAATCACCGCGACCGAACAGGTGAACGACGCCAGGCGAACGCCCGCCTCGGAGAAAATCGACGCGTAGCGGTCGATGGCGGCGCGGCGGGCGATGGCGATGAGCACGGTTGAAGTGGCGCCGAGGCGCGTCCAGCTCGCGGTGACGTCGCTGTCGGCGTAAGGATGCAAGCCTTCCAGTTGAAACTGAATCGCGGCGTCGAGATCCTTGTTCGAAACCCCCGGCAAAGAGAGCTGGCGCACAATCACGTCCTGACGCGGCAGAAGCACTACGGCGGGGACGTGGCGCAAATCGAATTTGCGTAAAAATGCCGCGTACCCGGCGCCCCACAGTGCGGCGGATTGATGCGGAAAATCGGCGATGGTGAGCCTTCCGAGCACGCGCGCGCCATTGGGCCGGACGCGCACCGCGGTGATTTCGAGCGATTCGGCGCCGTGCGGTCCGGTGATCTGAATACCGACGCCGCGGCCGAAGGCGACCAGTTTTTTAAGCTCGGCGGGGATCATGAGAGCCTCGGCAAAAAAGTGGCGCACGCATTCCTGCGTGCCGCATCGACAGTCCTGTCGATGCCTCGCGGCGCGGCGGCGAGACCCGGTGCGTCGAGAGGAGTCTCGACGCGGCACGCGGGAGTGCGTGCGCCACCCCTCACTGCATCGCTCCCGGCGGGGCGATTTCGTTTTCCGACCAGGCGTCTTCGTACCAGCGCAGAACGTGCACCGGGTCGGCGGCGTAATAGGTCGGATCGAGCATCTTGATGACGGCCGAAGCGCTGCGCACCACCTGCGACGGCGCGCCGTTGGGCGAATGCAGACGCGCCACCGCGCGCAGGGTCCACATTACGTTTCCGCCGATGCCCAGACGCGGCGTCGAAAAGCCCAGCGCGTTCACCTGCGCCATGGCCGAAAACGGCGCGACGCGGCGCGCGCTGACGATGGCCGCGACGCCTTCCGGCGGCACGCCCAGCGCGAGCATCAGCGCCGGGCTGGCGGTATTCACATCGTACGGGCCGGGACCACCCCACACCGAGAAACAATCCCGCAAACCGCCGCTTGAATAAAGCCGGCCTTGCGCGTCGGGAACGTAGGTGCCGTAGAAAAGTTCCGGGGTCACGCCTTGCACGTCCAATAATTCCTCGATCTCCTGGATAGACGCGTGGCGCGCCTGAAAAGTCGGATTGAGGGCCTGATAAAACGAATCGAACGGCCCCGGAAATGTGCCGCTGCGCCAGTCCACGATGGCCGCGGTGACCTGCTGCGCTTCAGCCGCGTCGCCGGAAATGGCCGCGACCACGCGCGCGATATCGTCGGGCGTGGCCCGATTGATGTTCATTTTGGCCGATTCCGGAATCATTTCAACCAGCGCGTCGCCGCTGGGAAACGTCATGGCGAGGCGCGGCATTTTCCACTGGTAAAACGGGGTTCCGTCTGGCCGGCGATAGGAGGGTCCCCAGCAGATCCACTGAATGGCGCGCTCGATGGCGCCGTCGGCGAGATAGGACGCGCGCAAGCCGTCGCCGGAGCTTTCGACACGACCGGTTTCGTCGCGCACCGTGGTCGAAACGGAAAAGGCGATGGCGGTCAGCGCGGCGGAGATCCACAATACGACGAGCAGCGCGCCGCCGCGTTGGGTAGTGGGAAGTGGGGAGCGGGAAGTGGGCGGGTCATCGACAGATGGCCGGCTATCCACTACCCGCTTCCGACTCCCCGATTTACCAGAAATCCGCATACGGCGCGCGCACCTCGCGATTGACGTAAATCGGGACCGTGACGTTCACCAGCGGCAGATTGGCGGCGTCGCCGCTCAGAGGAACGATTTCAAAATGCACGGCGAAGGGAAGGTCGGGTTTTATCCACAGGCTGAGCCAGTCCCGGCTGAGCACCGAGTTGGGGACGCGCTCCTTATAAGTGATCTGGCAGGAGGCCAGATGGTCGGCCAGAACGAACGAGCGCGGGGTTTGCTGCGGCGGGGGGACGGCGTCGCCGCAAAACGGCTGCGTGCTGGAGGGTCCGAAATAGGGCGATTCGTTGACGATCAGGCGCAGGCCGGCGCCGGCGGGAACGACCGCGATTTCCAAAATCTGCGGCGCCCCGCGCGAACCTTGCGCAATGGAGTAGCTCGAAACGAGGCGCAGTGATTGCGCGTCGCCGTGAAAGAACGGTCCGCAGGCGCCGACTACGGGCATGATGCCGGCGAGCTCGCGGTAGAGGATCTGATTGGCGGCCATCACCCGGCGATTAGCGGCGATGCGATGGTCGGTTTTTTGGAGCGTGGTGAGTCCGACGCGCAGGGCCAGCAGCATGCCGGTGGCGATGGCGGCGACCAGGGTGACGGCGATCATCAATTCGATCAGCGTGACGCCGCGTTGCCGGACCAATCGGGCTTGGCCCATGCAGTCCCGCCCGTCATGGCGGGGGCCAGCGCGCCTCACAGAATGCTCCTGCGGAAGGCTTCGAGCGAGAAGGCGCGCCGCGTGGAGCCGCTCATCCACCAGATTTCGAGCGCAATGCGATCGACCACCCATTGGCCGCGGCCGGCGCCGGGAGTGGTTTCAAACGCAGTGACCGTCGCGGTCCAGCCGGCGGGAACGCCGCCGGATTCGGCGGGCGGGAACGTCCCTTCAAGCGGCGTGTTGCGCGGCAGTGTCTGGTCGACCAGCAGCTCGTCCATTTTCGACTTGGCGAGCAGCGTGGCGCGATCGTATTCGGTGAGATGCGCGGCGTTGCGCGAAGCCGTCGACAGCGTGTTGAGCAGGCCGGCAACGGCGATGCCCATGATGACGGTCGCGACCAGAACTTCGAGGAGGGTGAATCCGTTGGGGGCTTTAACCAAACTGGCAGGCCGGGGGCCTGCCCCACTATCAGGGTGCTGAAAAAGGGGACAGACCGCTCTGTCCACGGCCATGGTCGCACGCGGCATGAATGACCTACAGGCGGGGACAGAGTAGTCTGTCCCCTTTTTCAGAACCCCACTAGAGTTCATTTGGCGATCTCCGATTGCGCCATTCCGGTAATCGGATCGATGGAGACGGTGCGGCGATGACCCTCCGCGGTCGCGATGACGATGCCGATCGCCGGGACCGTTCCGCCGGGATAAATAATGAACTGGCGATTGCCGTCCGGCGGCGCGATGCCGGGCATCACGCCGGTGATGTGGATGGTGTTGGCCAGCTCCAGACGGCGCACGAAGACCAGATCGGCGGAACGCACGGTGATCGAATTTTCCTTGGGCGATACGACGACCTGAACGGGCTGCTGGCGGCGTTCGGCGCGATCAGCCGCGGTGTCGAGCAGAGCCAGAATCGAATCGGAGGCCGAGCGCAGGCGCAGCGAATCGAGTCCGGAGCTGACCGAGGGAAACGCGAGGCTGGCGAGCAGGGCGATCAGCGTCACGACGACCATCATTTCGAGCAGCGTGACGCCGCGTTTTGCTGAGCTGTGGGGCAAGCCCATGGCCTGCGCGGGGCTCGCAGCTCCGCAACCTGGTGAGCGGCCTGGGAGGACGCCGCAGGCAGGGGGCCTTCCCCATAAAAAACTACTGATTATTCCAACTGACGATGTCGGCATTATTTCCTTCGCCGCCCGGCTGGCCGTCGGCGCCGAGCGAAATGATGTCCGGCTCGTCGCCGTGCTCGCCGGGATATTTATAAAGGTAAGCGCGGCCCCACGGGTCCGTCGGAATATCCTTCGGCAAATACGGACCGGCCCACTGCGGCTGATTTTCCGGCTTGACGCGCAGCGCGTTCAAACCCTGATCGGTAGCGGGATAGCTGCCCGTATCGAGGTGATAAGCGCCCAGCGCCGTCATGAACGATTCGATCTGCGCGCGCGCCTGGGTACGCTTGGCGCGATCGGCCTGTCCCATCATGCGCGGAACCACCAGCGCCGCAAACAGCGCAATGATGGTCACCACCACCAGCATTTCGATCAGCGTAATACCGCGTTCGGATTGTTTCCTCATAGTTAGCACCACACTTTACATCGCGACGTCGTTGATGCTGGTGATGGCCAGCATCAGGCTCAGGATTAATGTTCCCACGATCACTCCCATCACTAATATGATCATCGGTTCGAAGATGGCGGTGAAGCGCTGGATGGCGGTCCGCGTCTCGTTGTCGTAAATGTCGGCCATGCGGTTGAACATGGTGTCCAGATGGCCGGTCTCTTCGCCGACGGCGAGAAGATGCCCGGCAAGCGGCGGAAATTCGCCGGCCTTGGTGAGCGGCGCGGAGATCCCTTCGCCGCGCTTGACGCCTTGCGCGATCGCTCCCAGCGTTCCGGCGATTCGGCGGTTATTCAAAATGCCGCGCGCGATGCCGATCGATTGCACCAGCGGCACGCTCGCCGCGACCAGTGTGCCCATGGCGCGCGCGAATCGTGCCGTTTCCGCCTTGCGCATCGCGTCGCCGAGCAGCGGCAGGCGCAGCCGCAGCGAATCCCACCACAATCTTCCGGGCACGGTGCGGATGTAGCTTTCGAGCGCCAACAGCGCGACCGCGAGCGCGATCGCCGCGGGCATCCAATAAGCCTGCACCGCGGCGCTCACTTCCAGCATGATGGCGGTCGGCGTGGGAACTTTCATGTGCGGGTCCGAAAAAATCTCGGCGAAGCGCGGCACCACAAAATTGAGCAGAATGAAAATCGAGCCGATGCCGACGCAGGTGAGCAGCCCGGGATAAATCAGGCTGCTGATGATGTAGCCGCGCAGATCGTCGCGGGTGCGCTCGAATTCGGCGAGGCGCTCGAAAATGGTCGCCAGGGACCCCGAGGCTTCGCCGGCGCGGACCATATTTATGTACAGCTCGGAAAAATGCGCCGGGTGCGTGGCCAGCGAATCGGCCAGCGATTTTCCGCCCTTGAGCACGCGCACTACGTCCAGCACCACGGAGCGGAACGGCCCGCGTCCGGTCAATTCCGCAGTGATCGACAAAGCGCGGTCCACCGGGATCCCGGCGTTGAGCAGCGTCGATAACTCCTGGGTGAAGAATAAAACGTCCTTGCGCCGGCCGCGCGCGAACACCGGCAATTCGAGATCGAACGATTTCTGCTTGCCGACGCCGACGTAGACAGGGATCAGCCCCTGGCGGCGCAACTCGGAGGCGACCATACGGTCGGTGTCGGCCGTGATGGTCCCGGTGCGGAGCTTGCCATCGCTGGCGACGGCGCGAAAATGGAAAGTGGTGGACACAAAAAAGAATTCAGGAGTCAGGAGTCAGGGCTCAGAATAAAACCTCCCGGCGGACGCCTTTCATTCTGATTCCTGACTCCTGACTTCTGATTTCTTCTGTCAAAACTCCTGCGTCACCCGCATAACCTCCTCCGCCGTCGTCACGCCGCGCGCGACCTTCAACCATCCGTCCTCGCGCAGGTTTCTCATTCCGTGCTTGCGCGCGATGGTGGTGATTTTGCTCGCGTCTTCGCTGCGCATGATCGACGCGCGCAGTTCTTCGTTCAACTCCATCAATTCGAAAATTCCGATGCGGCCGCGATAGCCGGTCGCGAAACAATGATCGCAGCCGGCGCCGCGATAAACGTCGATCAGTTCGCCTTCCGGCGTCACCGCGGTTCCGGCCGGCGACTTACATTCCGGACAGATCACGCGGACCAATCTCTGCGCCAGCACGGCCACCAGCGACGAGGTGATCAGAAAATTTTCGACGGCCATATCGGTGAGACGCGTGATCGCGCTGGGCGCGTCGTTGGTGTGCAGCGTCGAATACACAAAATGGCCGGTGAGCGCGGCGCGAATGGCGATATCGGCCGTTTCGCGGTCGCGAACTTCGCCGATCATGATCACGTCGGGGTCCTGGCGCACGATGTGGCGCAGGCCGGCGGCAAACGTCAAACCTATTGAAGGGTTCACGTGGATTTGATTGATCCCGTCCATCTGATATTCCACCGGATCTTCAATGGTGATGATCTTTTTGTCGCTCTGATTGATGCGCTTCAGCGCGGAATAAAGGGTGGTCGATTTGCCGCTGCCGGTGGGACCAGTGACCAGAAAAATTCCGTGCGGCAACGCGGTGTAATATTCCATGCGCGAGAGCATGTACTGGTCGAAGCCAAGCCGTTCGAGGTCGTAAAAATCGCCGGCGGAGCGGTCGAGCAGGCGCATCACCACCGATTCGCCGTACAGCGTCGGCAGCGTCGAAACGCGCAGATCCACTTCGCGGCCGAGCGTTTTGATTTTGATCCGCCCATCCTGCGGCAGGCGCCGTTCGGCGATATTCAGTCGCGCCATCAATTTCACACGCGAGATGATGGCCGCTTTCAGCTCGCGCGGCGGCGCGTCCTGATTCACCAGCACGCCGTCGATGCGGTAGCGGATGCGAAACTCTTTTTCAAACGGCTCGATGTGAATATCGCTGGCGCGCTTTTCAACGGCTTGCGCGATGATGGCATTTACCAGGCGAATCACCGGCGCTTCGCTGGCCATGTCGCGCAGATGTTCCAGGTCCTCCGCGTCGGCGCCGGGCGCCCCGGTGAACTCGGTTTCCGGTTTTTCCGTCTGGCCGTAAAATTTGTCGATCGCGTCCAGGATCTCCTGCTCGGCCGCGATGCCCGCCTGGACCTTCAACCCGGTGCAGGATTCGACCGTCGAACGCGTTTCGAAATCGAGCGGATCGGCCATGGCCAGCGTCACCGTATGATCGTGCAGCGCGACGGGCAGGCACTTGAACTGGCGCAGAAATTTCGGCGAGAGCGTTTCCGTTTCGGGCGAGGACGCGGGCGCGTTATCGATCACCAGCAGCGGGACTTCTAACTGCTCGGCCAGAGCGGAGAGAATGTCGCGCGCGGCGATGAAGCCGAGGTCGACCAGAATTTTCCCGAGTTTATCGCCGCGCTCGCGCTGCAATTCGAGCGCGCGGTCGAGATCGTCCTGTCCGATCTGGCCGCGCGCAAGAAGAATTTCGCCGAGTCGCATTTTGCTGGTGGGTAGTGGGGAGCCGGGGAACCGTCCCGCTTCCCAGTTCCCTAATTCTCGCTCACCTGAATGACGCTCTCTACATTGCCGGTGCGTTGCGCGTCGAGTAGTTTTCCCTTCACCGCCTGCACCATCACCTGGCTGGGCAGACCGCTCAGGTCTTCCCACGCATAATGATCGAGCAGCGCCACGATGGTCACCTGCTCGGTTGCCGGAACCGTATCGAGCGACGCCGCGGTCGAAACCAGCGCCTCGCGCAGCGCTTTTTTGAGCAGCGGAATGCGCTCCAGCTTAAGCTGGTGCAAGCGCGCGATATCCGCCTTGCTCACCACCGGCGCCATCAGCGAACTGGGATTGGGAACCAGGTTCACTTCGGCCGTGAACACGGCGCCGTAGCCCTCCAAATAAACGCCGCGCGTGGGCCCGATCAGCAGATACGGGACGTCGGGCCACAGCCGGGAAATCTGTTCATCCAGGCTTTTTTCCATAGCCCGCAGAGCGGTCCGGCTCACGCGCGGCGCGGTCGCGGCCGCAAAGGCCATGGCCGCAAGGAGGAGGAAACTCACACAAATGTTTTTCATAAACGCACCCTTTTACTGACGAACGAGTCCCGTATTTTTGATGTATTCGAGCCGGTTCTGTTTTTGCAATTCCTCGTAATCGGCGAGAAGCTGCTGTTGATAATGCTGCTGCGCGTCGGCCACGGCGCGCGCGACAATCGTCTGAATTTGTTTTTGATCGACACCCGCGGGATGCGCGAACGCGTGCACCAGAATCGCGATCGCGATGAGCAGCGCGCCGGCAAAGGACGGCGTGCGGAAAAATTCCCAACATCTCTGCCACCAATGCGGCTCGAAAACTTTATCGGAAACAAAAGCGATGCGCCGCGGAGGGTCCACATCGTGTAACACCGAAAGCGCGTCCAGCGTCAGCCGGGTGCCGGCCAGCTCCTGGCGGCAATCGGGACATGCAGACGCGTGCGCTTCGGCCTGGAGGCGCGCGGCGGCGTCCAGCTCGCCGAGCGCGTAAGCATTCCAATCGTAATTCGAGCAGCTCATGATTCACCTCGCAAGAGCGCGGGGGCTAGTGTCGTTTTTAGAAGATCGAGCGCGCTGTACAGGCGCGATTTGACGGTCGAAACCGGGCAGCCGAGCACTTCGGCCATTTCTTCGAATTTGAATCCCTGATAAACCTTCAGCAGGACCGCTTCGCGCTGGTCTTCAGAAAGACGCTTCAGCGCGCTTTCGACGGCCAGCGACAATTCCATCGGCAACAGAGCGGGGCCGCGGTCGGCTTGCGCGGGTTCGCTCAATTCGCTTTCCGGACGCCGTTTGCGCAGCAGCGAAAACGCCTCATTGTGGGCGATGCGAAACAGCCAGGAGGAAAATCGCGCCGGGTCGTCGAGCTTGTTCAGGTTTTGGTAGGCTTTCAGGAACACGTCCTGGCTAAGATCCATAGCGTCCTCGCGATGATTGACCAGCCGGACCAGGTACGAAAAGACGCGTCTTTCCCAGCGCGAAACGAGAAGGTTATAAGCCTCCACGTCGCCGCGCCTGGCCTTGGCGATCAGATCGCGATCCTCGACTTCCCGGAAGATCAACTCTCGGCTCCGTTCATAAAGACGGCGGGGGGTGGGAAAAAGTCGGACATGATTCTTAAATTATTGCGCCATAATACAGGCATGAGCACCAAGGTGCTGATGAGCGTGGACGAGTACCTCCGGACCAGCTTCGACGGCGCGGACTGCGAATACCTTGACGGCGAGGTCGTGGAACGGAACATGGGCGAATACGGGCATGGCAGGTTGCAGTTCCATTTAGGACGCCTGTTAGGGCAATTCGAAGCGCAGACGGGGATCTGCGTAGCATTGGAAGTACGGATTCGCGTCAGTCCACAGCGATATCGGATTCCGGATATTTCCGTTTGGCGCGATGATACCGTCGGCGGCGCGATCCCCACTGTCGCGCCGTTCATCGCCGTCGAGATTCTGTCGCCAGACGACCGGATGACGCGGATGGTGCCGAAAATTCAGGAGTATCTCGGCATCGGAGTCGAGTACGTCTGGGTCGTCGATCCACAGGAGAAAAATGCTCTCTGCTTCACGCGTGAAGCCCCGGGCGGCTCGCTTTGCGAGGTGTTGAGGACGGAAGATCCACGGATCGAGATTCCGCTCTCGGCGGTGTTTGACATCGCGCCACGATCGGGCGAGTAGACCATCATCTCTACAATTCCTCCCGAGGGGATCTCCGAATCACCCGACTCGCGCGAGCAGTCTTGCGTGCGCCGGCCGCAGCGGACGTTCTTCGGGAGCGTCGAGGCGCACCGAGACCAGTTCCTGGATTAAAGCTCCCGCCCAGCGGTAAATGTTGTGCTCCCGCACGTAGGTTCGCATTCTCGCCATGCGCGCGCGCTTTTCTTCGGGCGACATCGCCAGCGCGCGATGAATCGCGTCGGCCAGTTCTTCGGTGTCGTAGGGATTCACCACCAGCGCGTCGGCCAGTTCGTGACTGGCGCCGGCGAAGCGCGAAAGAATCAGCGAGCCCTGCTCGTCGGCTCGCGCGGCGACGAACTCCTTGGCGACCAGATTCATTCCATCATGCAGCGAAGTGACCATGCAGACGTCGGCGGCGCGATAGTACGGCAGAATTTCGTTGTGGCTGTGATGGCGCGGCAAAAAAACAATCGGCCGCCACGCGCCGGCTTCAAAACGGCGATTGATGCGCGCGGCTTCCAGCTCCACTTCTTCGAGCAGATCGTGATAGCGGCGAATGTGCGTGCGGCTGGGCGCGCCGATCTGCACGAAGGTGAATTGTCTTCGATACGCCGGGAATTTTTCGAAGAACATTTCGATGGCGCGGAAACGTTCCGGGATACCTTTGGTGTAATCGACGCGATCGACGCCGACGCCCAGCATGGTCGCGTCCACGCCGAGGTTGCGGAAGATATTTAAACGGTCTGGAAAATCGGACGCGGGGTCGGTGCAGGGAAATTTCACGCTGATGGGAAACGCACGGACGCTGGTGAAATGGCCGCGGCGATTGACCGCGAAATGCTCGCGGTCGATGCGCGATTCGAGGGCGCGGTCGACCGTCTCTAAAAAATTATTGCAGTGTGACTGGATGTGGAACCCGATCAGATCGGCGCCCAGCAGGCCGTCGAGCAATTCGCGCTGCCAGGGGCAGATGCCGAAGGCTTCCGGATTGGGCCACGGAATGTGCCAGAAAATAGCGACGCGCGCGTCGGGGCGCGCTTCCTTGATCATGCGCGGGGCCAGCGCGAAATGGTAATCCTGAACGAGCACCAGCGGGTTCGCTTGGCCTTGCGCTTCTTTTAAAAACGCGTCGGCGAAGCGGCGATTGACGGCGCGATAATTTTCCCAATCCTGCGCGCGGAAAATGGGACGCGTGTGGGCGATGTGGCACAGCGGCCACAAACCTTCGTTGGCGAATCCGAAATAAAAGCCCTGCTCCTCTTCGGGCGTGAGCCAGACGCGGCGCAAGGTGTACTGCGGATGGTCCGGCGGAACGCGAAGCCGATCGTTCCCGTCGACGGTTTCGCGGTCGGCATTGCCGGTGGCTTGCGCGATCCAGGTGCCGTCGGTGGAGCGAAGAATGGGTTCGAGCGCGGTGACCAGGCCGCTCGCCGGGATGGAACATTTCAAGTCGGCGTTGTTGCGGATGTGTTCGTAGGGTTCGCGGTTGGAAATGGCAAACATGCGGGAGCGGCCGACTTTGCCTTCCACGAATACGCGCAGGCGCTCGGCGGTCCACAACGATTCGCCGGCGTCGCGCAGACGCGCTTCCTCTTCGGCGGCGGCGCGAGCGGCGTTCAGAGTGGTCGCGAGCTGCGCGACTTCGCGGCTCAGCGGCCCGAAGGAATCCTCAGGCGGCAGTTCGGGCGTGGCCGAGGCCGACCCGCGGCGCACCTCACACATCCACTCGGTGAGACGTTTCAAGGGGCGGCGCAAGCTCCACTGCAGGATGAGCAGCGTGACGCAGATGATCAGCGCGGCTTGCACGGCGAGTCCGGTGAGCGCGTTTTTCCAGAGCGTGCGCTGGCGCGATTCGATGTACTGCGCGTCATGGAAAATGTCCAGCGTTCCACCCGCTGTTCCATTAAAGGTAATGGGCAGCTCGAAGACATGCATCAATTGGCCCCGCGCGCGGAAGAATTTCGAGTGCAGGAACGGGTGCGGGGGGCCTCCCAGCCGCGCGGCAAGATCGGAGCTGATGGCGACGGGTTGGCCTGCGGAGTTGTACACGGCGACGCCAGCCAGGCGCTGGCGATTTTGAAACGCGTTGACGAGAAGCTGCAATGCCGAGGGATCGGTGATCAGCGGTGTCGCGGATTTTTCCAGGCTTTCGGCGAGGATCGCGGCCTGGCGATCCAGATCGCGCTTGAGGGAGGTGGTTTCGCTCTGCGTTTGATAGAGAGCGATGCCGAGGGTGACCAGAGTGACTCCGGCGACGAGAGAAAGATTCAGGCGGACGCTTAAACGCATGGCCGAAGACCTGAAACTCAAATGTTGCATGTGGCGGGCCATTCGCAGGTGCCTCACTTACCCTGTGAATTTGGGCGAAGCCAAGAAAGATTTACGGATTTTAAGAAAACGTTGCATGGTTCGGCAGGAGTCAGAGACTGACGGCTTGCGGCAGCGGCTTCGCAATCCTCTAACAGGTGCTGGATAAAAGCATGGTCTATCCGCGACAAGGTGGCATCGAAGCGCCATCTTGTCCCATGCGCCCGTTCCATTTATTGCTAGCGTGTTGAAATAATGGAGTTTCGGTTGGCATGCCATTTGCAAGCTCCCGCGTCATGTCCAGGAGCGCCAGACTCTACATTTGGGCCACTGTCGTCGCGGGAGCTTTTGCGTTGGCGTATGGACTAGTACCCTTCCGCTCCGACGATCTACCTCGATTTATCTGCTATTTCCTGATTTCCAATCTCGTTTCCGGATTCAAAGTGCGTTTGCCGGGCATTACCGGCACCATGTCGACGAATTTCTTTTTCGTATTGATCTGCATTACGACGCTCCAGCCCTCCGAGACGCTGACCATCGCCTGTTTCGGAACCATTCTTCAGTGCCTGTGGCGAGCCCGGAGCAAACCGTCGCTGGTGAAAATCGTCTTCAACGTCGCCAGTATTTCGCTGGCTGTGGCGGCCACCTCCTATTGGTATCATTCCCAGGTTCTCTCGCGTTTCGGCGTCCGCCAGCCGGTAATTCTGCTGATCGCCGCCTGTGTTTACTTCTTCGCCAATACCTGGCCCGTCGCCGTCATTGTGTCTTTAACCGAACGCAAAACGTTGGTCAAAGTCTGGCGCGAATGTTATTTCTGGTCCTTCCCGTATTATCTTGTCGGGGCGGCGATCGCCGGGTTTATGCCCACGCTGAACCGCTTGCTTGGGTGGGAAACCGCACTTCTGATGTTCCCCATTCTGTTCTGGACCTACCGCTCCTATAGCCTTTATCTGGATCGCCTCGAAACAGAAAAAAGACATGCGGAGGATATCGCCAAGCTTCACTTGCGTACGATCGAGGCGCTCGCACTCGCCATCGAAGCCAAGGATTTTAACACTTACGACCACCTGCGCCGCGTGGGCGTCTACGCACGCGAGATCGGGCAACGGCTGGAGCTTCCCGAAGACCAGCTTCAGGCGCTTCAGGCCGCATCACTGCTCCACGATATCGGCAAGCTGGCCGTTCCCGAGCACATTCTTTCCAAGCCCGGCCCGCTGAAGCCGGTCGAATTTGACAAGATCAAGATTCATCCGTTGATCGGAGCGGAAATTCTGGAACGCGTCGAGTTTCCGTATCCCGTGGTGCCGATCGTGCGCGCGCACCATGAAAAATGGGATGGGAGCGGTTATCCCGACGGCCTCAAAGGGGAGCAGATCCCAATTGGAGCGCGCATTCTCAGCGTGGTCGATTGTTTCGACGCGATGACCTCGGACCGTCAGTATCGCCGCGCCGTTTCGCCCCGCGATGCAATCGACTATATCGTCGCGCAGGCGGGAAAAAGTTTTGACCCCTCGGTGGTCGAGATCCTGGCGTCGAAACAGGTGGAACTGGAGGCCGTTCTGGCTCTCGAGCCGATTCGCGGCGCGTGCCTTTCGCGGGACGTGAAAGTCATTCGCGGCGATGCTCCGGCCGCCGGATTTGAAGCTCCGGAACATAAGACCAGCGTGGACGATCCGGAATTTCTCACCTCGATCGCCGCGGCGCGTCAGGAAGCGCAGCAGCTTTTCGAACTGACGCACGACCTGGGAACCTCGCTCAGCCTGGATGAAACCCTTTCCGTACTCGCGCTGCGCCTGAAGCGAATCTGCCATTACGACTGCATTGCGATTTACGTTCTTCACGACCAGATCTTGTCCCCGCAGTACGTCAACGGCGAAAACTTCAGTTTATTCGCCGGATTGAAGATTCCCTTAGGAGAAGGATTGTCGGGATGGGTGGCGCAGACCAAGCGCCCCATCGTAAACGGCAATCCCTCGGTCGAACCGGGCTACCTGGACGATCCCACGCGATTCAGCACGCTTCGTTCCGCCATGGCCGTTCCCCTTGAAGGGCTGAACGGCGTGGTCGGCGTGCTGACGCTTTATTCCAAGCGTTCGGAGGCGTTCACGCCGGATCACCTGCGAGTGCTCTCCGCCGTCACCGGCAAGATCGCGTTTTCGATCGAAAACGCGTTAAAGTATCGCCAGGCCGAAAGCTCGGCGACCACCGACGCTCTGACCGATCTGCCCAACGCACGTTCCTTGTTCCTGCACCTGGATGCTGAGCTGGCGCGCTGCAAGCGCTCTTCTGAGCCGTTATCGGTTCTGGTCTGCGATCTCGATGGCTTCAAGCAGGTGAACGATCGTTTCGGTCATCTTGAAGGAAACAAGGTTCTGCGGGAAGTCGCGCAGGCGCTGCGCAAGACCTGTCGCGAATACGACTACGTGGCGCGCATGGGCGGCGATGAATTTGTCATCATCCTGCCGGGTTATCCCACCGACGTCCTGGTCGAGAAGGTCGCCGCGCTTCAGAGCGCGGGGCGCATCGCCGGCAACCAGGTGATCGGAGAGAATCTCCTTTCGCTCAGCATTGGTCAAGCCTCTTATCCCGCCGATGGCGGCGACGCCGAAGGGCTGCTCGCCGAAGCCGATCGCTGCATGTACAAAAACAAGGAAGAGCACAAGCGCCGCTCCGCCACGCGCGGCATTCTGAACCTCGCAAGCCACGGCTTGCCCGCCGCTTCGACCGCCGCAGCCGTGAATCTTTAAGAATCCTGAGTCGAGCCCTTTGTGGGTCAGGCTGTCAGCCTGCCGCGGATTTTTTTAATCCGCCGCGCGAGCTGCTCGCAGAAATTACTGAGCGTCGCGGAATATAGCGGACAATCCCCATCTCTCAAAGCGCGATTTCGCCGTACTTCGACGGGCGCACCGTCTCCTCTATATTCTGCGGCATTCAGCAGAGCATTTTCACCTTCTTCGTAGCCCACCGAATCCCGTAGCATTTTGCTCTTTTCGCAGACCGGAGCAGTGGCATAAGCCGCCAGGCTTGTGCTGTTCGCGGCCGAATCAATCGACAGGCATCGAGCGCAAGCCTGGCGGCTTACGCCACTCCTCTGGCGGTCTATAGAAAACGCGAAAATAGTCTAGTGACTCAGGACAACCCGCAGGGCTTCGCCCGTCGGAACCGGGTATCCGCGCGTTTGGCAGGGCGGGATTTATCCCGCGCGGAACCTTAGCTCCGCAAGTCGCGCAGAAGTCGGCGGACACCAGCGTGGCTTCGCCCCAGCACATTTGCATCAAACCTTACTCACAGGACTTCTGCCATCGGCCACTAGAACTTTCCCGCTTCTAGTACGATGACAAAGCGTCGCCGCGAGCGACACCGACGACAGTTTGTCATCCGTCTTCCGCGAATAACCAATTTATTTTCAAGCAGGCGAGAACGGCAAAGTGCGTGCTCCTGTGACCAGCAAATGAAGCACGAACTGGAATCGACTACGCTGCACGAAAACGCGGTTTGGGGTGATTGAACATGAAAAACTTCTTCCGAGCCGTCACATTATTCAGCTTTGCCGTGGTCGGACTCACCACGGCGCCTTCGCTTCTCGCTCAAGGGTCGTCAAGCGCGAAATACAAGGGATCTCCCGACCTTCCCTCGAGCGGCTCGATGACGCCGGTCGATGTGATTATTCAATTCAACACGCCCCCGTCCAACAGCCAGTTCCAAACTTTCTCGTCATACGGGCAGGTTCAACATCAATTCGTGCACGTCAACGCGATTCACGCCACCATCCCGGCCGCGTTTATTCCGTTTATCGAGGCTCTGCCGTTTGTGAAATACGTGTCGCTCAATCGCGTGAACTCGCGAATGCTCGACATCACCACGGCTTCGGTGAATGCCAACGAGGTGTGGGCGTCCGGCTATGACGGCTCGGGAATCGGCGTGGCGGTGATTGACAGCGGCGTCTATCAGCACCCGGATTTATCCACAAGGAACGGGACAGGTTCGCGCATCGTGTATTCGCAAAGTTTCCTTACCGGACTGAACGCGTCCGATCAATATGGCCATGGAACGCACGTCGCCGGCATCGTGGCGAGCAATGCGACCGATTCCACCGGTCCGGAATTTTCGCGTTCCTATAAGGGCGTGGCGCCGAACGCCAACATCATCAACCTGCGCGTTCTGGATGCAAACGGGGACGGCACCGATAGCGGCGTCATCGCGGCCATCGATGAGGCGATCGCGTTGAAGAATACCTACAACATTCGCGTGATCAATCTGTCGCTCGGCCGGCCGGTGTATGAAAGTTATACCCTCGATCCGCTGTGCCAGGCCGTGGAAGCGGCGTGGAAGGCCGGAATTGTCGTGGTCGCCGCGGCGGGCAACTACGGCCGCACTACCAGCCAGAACACCAACGGCTATGGGACCATCGTCGCTCCGGGAAACGATCCCTACGTAATCACGGTCGGCGCCATGAACGCGATGGGAACGCCCTCCATTTCCGATGACATCGTGGCCAGCTATAGTTCGAAGGGCCCGACGGCTTTTGATCACCTGGTGAAACCCGACCTGGTCGCGCCCGGCAATGGTGTGGTTTCGCTCATGGCTCCGAACTCCACGCTGGCGACGCAATATCCCAGCGTGTTGGTTCCCGCATCCGACTATGAGCCCGGCGCGACCGGAATGTCGTCAACCTACATGAAGCTCAGCGGCACTAGCATGGCCACGCCAGTCGTTTCCGGGACGGTCGCGCTCATGCTCGAGCAAAATCCCTCGCTCAACCCGGACCAGGTAAAAGCGCGGCTCATGAAAACCGCAGTCAAGAATTTTTCGCTCTACAGTACCGCTTATGATTCGTTTACCCAAGCCGCCTTTCAGAACCAGTCCGATATTTTCACCGTCGGCGCAGGCTATCTGAACGCGCAGGCCGCCACGCTCAACACCGATGTGGCCACTCTGCCGGCGATGTCGCCGTTGGCAACCTTCGTCGCGTCCTTCGACGTGACCATGAATCGCAATTTCTCCCTTGTCTGGGGCAGCTCTGTGGTGTGGGGAGACACCGCCGTTTATGGCGCCCAGGTTTTCAAAGCCGTGATGAACGGCGCATCGGTTGTGTGGGGCGATTCGGTGGTTTGGGGTGATACTGTGATCACCGGAAACAGCGTTGTCTGGGGTGATTCCGTGCTCGCCGGGACATCCATCCAGGCGCTGGACGTGGGCGACGGCGACAGTTCCCAATGAGGTCAGGTGTTCTCGCGCTCATCATCGCGCACAGATTTAACTCACCGCCGGGGCTCGGGGAGTTACTGTTTAGAGACCCTTTGTTACCGGCTGTGCCTGATGATGGCGGTAAGCCCGCCAAGAATCAGCGCGACCAGGATCAACAAAACGCGTTCGCCGTGGCTCCTCCTTTAGCCTGAACAGTTACCCACGCGATCGGAGGAATCCAGTGAGGCGCCAGACCGAAGGAGCCGGACAGGTTTGGAATCTGTAACGCGTACAACATTGACGTCTGCTTTGAAAAGATGTATATTTTCCCACTTGGAGTTCAACGCTGCTGAGTTTATTCGGAGGCTCGAAGCCGGCGAGTTTGACAAAACTCTTCGCAATGAAATCGATCAGTTATCCGAATACGAAATAGAAGAGCTGGCTTTCCTCCTCACGGGCCGTCTGAGAGCGAACGCAGCAGGCACTAATTAGAACCAGAATGGCGAGAGACGTAAAACCATAGGCGAATGGCGTCTGGTTTGCACATGTTTCGCGGTTCTTTTGTTTTCGCCGCCGCCGGTGCAGGCTGAGTGGGTGGTCGCGGCGTACCTCGGCGCGGCGCATACCGCGGAAAGCTCGCTGCAGTTTCAGGTTCCGGACGAATCGACCAGCCTGACGCTTCGTTCCATCGCGTATGCTGGCAAGCCGTTTTCGCCGGCGATCTATTTTAACGTTGTGAACTGCGTGGGCGCTTATCAGTCAGCGACGTACTCCGTCGAAAACAGGCGGTGCTAAACGCGCGTCCACTTAGGGGAGGAGTGCCGGCCGAGAAAGCGAGAGGAACGATGGCTCCTGGAATCATTATGTCCGCCATACTCTGCTTCGCGCCAGCCGCCGGCACCAACCGCGCACCAAGCGTCGGCGAGTTCGTCCAGAAATCCGCGCAGGTAACGGATGCGGATCGAAAGGCGTATCCGGAGTACGACTTCAACGAAACGGACCGGGAATCGACGGTTCGACGAAGACCTATGCGGTGCACCGGCGGGTGCGAAGAGTGAGTGAATTCGGACAAATCACGCGCTTGAAAGACGGGCGCGCGGCGCTGGCCCACAAGGCCGAACAACCGGTGCATACGGATAGCTGATCGACGTGGCGGTCACCACGCATGGGGGCGAGACGGGCGACACGGAATCGATCGGCGAGAAGGTTGTGGCGCGGGAGAAGCAGTGGCTGAGCAAGATTGCCGAAGCCACATGCGCCGGAAAGTATCCGGTGCGCGAAGCGGGTGTGGAGGGTGCTGCGAGAGCTGGCCGAGTGGGGTCTACGAACTTATATTGCGTAGCCGGACCGGGCGGCCCGGCCACGAAAGGTCGGGCGGCGGAGCAATCGGCCCGTGTACGCCAACCGGCGGTGGATGGAGGGCGCGCGGGTGGAGAGGAATGCGCTCGATAACGGGAGGCATAGACCGCCTGCGGGCGAGAGGTCTGGTCGCTCACATCTGCGACGGGTTTTCAGCATGTCGTCAAGGCGATGCGAAGGCCTGCAAAGAAACTCGCAGATGAAGTTGCAGATGAAACGCGAGCCCTGGAAAAGATCAATTGGCAGGCCAAGGAAGTGAATGATTTTGGTGCGGCCAATAACCCGTTTTTCGCACAGTTTTGATGAGTTCTTTAGGCTGAGGACGGGTTTTTCGGGATGGATGTTGGGCGAGAAGTGGTTTAAGATCAAGGAAGAGTCATCTGTCGGGGCGTAGCGCAGCCTGGTAGCGCACCTGCCTTGGGCGCGTGAAGTTCCCTTCCAAACCGTCCATTCCGTTTCACGTTTTCTCAGTCTTTCCAATAACCTGGGGAATCTGCTCTTCGCTCGACGGACAACCCCAGTGGGTAGTTGAGATGAGGTTTTGATACAGTTTTGATACGGTCGAAAAGCAGGTGCGCTCCCCTAAACGCTGGGAGCAACATTAAGAGAGTGGTGATTCTTCGATGAGGGCGGCCTGGTACGAGAAGCAGGGTCCGGCGCGGGACGTGTTAATCGTCGGCGAGATGCCCGACCCACGTCCCGGAGCCGGCGAGGTCCGAATTCGGATCGCGGCGTCCGGCATTAACCCGGGCGATATTAAGAAGCGTGAGGACGCGTTCGGTTATGGAATGGCATACCCCCGGATGATTCCGCACAGCGATGGCGCCGGAGAGGTCGATCAGGTGGGCGACGGAGTTTCCCCGGATTGGATTGGCCGGCCGGTTTGGTGTTACGGCGCACAATCCTACCGCCCCTTCGGCACCGCCGCAGAGTTCACCGTTGTGCCGCTGGATCATCTCGCTGCTCTCCCTGAGAACGTGTCGCCCGAAGAGGGCGCTTGCCTTGGAATACCGGGAATTACGGCGCATCGAGCCGTACATGTCGCGGGCGACGTCTCCGGGCGGACTGTTTTGGTACAAGGGGCTGGCGGCGCTGTCGGAATGTGCGCAGTCGCGCTTGCGCACTATGCCGGTGCCCGCGTAATTGGCACCGTGCGCTCGTCGAGCGAGGAATCGGCGGCGCAGACGGCGGGAGCGGACCTAGTGGTTCTTAATGACCAGGAGTTGGTGAGCCGTGTGAAAACCGTGGCTCCCGACGGTATTGACCATATTGTCGAGGTCGCGTTTGGAGCCAATATCGACGCGGATGTAGAGATGTTGAAGATGGACGGATCGATCGGTGCTTACGCCACCGACACCGCGACTCCGAAGATCCCGTTCTGGCTCATGGTGTTCAAAAATATCCGCATTTTCTTCCTGGGAAGCGACGATTTCCCGGCGGAGGCCAAGGTGACGGCGGCGCGAGATCTGAATGCTGCGCTGCGGGCGGGGTGGCAGGGCTGCGAAATTGGCGAGCGAATTCCTCTGGAAGACATTGCACGGGCACACGAACTCGTAGAGCATCCCGTGCGGCGGGGACGGGTGATTGTGACATTGTGACCCAAGCCGGGCGGTCCTTCAGGTTTACACATTTGACCAGGACGCCCGATACAGAGCACGCGAAATTCCTACTTGCCGCCGAAGGGGGCGCGACTGCCCGCCGGCAAGACCGTTTGTTAGCGGAACCGTGTTCGTCGCGTGGTCGGGATCGGGTCGCTCGGGAAGACAACCTTTGCCTTCAACTTCGATTGCGGGAAATCGCTTCGATTCAGAGTGGCAATGAAGCTGGCCCTCCCGGCCTCCGCGCATCCGCAGAATGCATTATCCTTCGGATCAGGAGACGCCTCGCTCGCGATACGAACCTCCACGAACTCCGCCTCTTCCCGGAGGAGGTTAATAATCCGGCCGACTAAGGGGCGCCGGACACCCAGTCTCATGAGGACCTCTTTGTATTCGGAAAGAATCTCTTCCGTCACAAGCCAAGTGAACGTTGACTCTTCGAGCCAATCACGAAGAAATCTAGCACTGGGGTTCGCAACCGTACCGCGAGATTTGAAACCGGCAATCCCGGCCACGAGAACTGACGTATCGATGACGCCTCGAGGCTCACTTTCGGGCCGCGCCAACGGTAATCTCCGGCGGTCGCTTCTTTGCGGCTCGGTAGCCGCGAACCGCGTCGACAATCTGCGATTCGGTGATGCCACCCAGTTCGCCTGCTGCAGTTTGGAGGCTCCGCACGAAATCCAGCTTCCATTCAGATCTCTTTCTGCCACGCGGCAAATCCCGGTAAACTTCTGCCCGAGGGAGCTGCTCCTCAAGTTCCTTCGCAAGGTCCCGGAGGGGAATGCGCACCTCTATCGGCTCCCGGCTTGCGGCGGGTCGAGACTGTAGCCACACATAGCGTCGCGCAGCAACATCCTCGTCCCCTATGAGGTTTCTTGATAGAGCTCGGGTGAAGAGAGCGAGCAACTCTGTTGAGGTGCCGAGCGACTCTTTCAGGTAGAAGGCCACCTTCGCCTGAAGGAGGACTCGATTGTCGAACAAGTAGAGGCTGTCGCGCCGTCGCGGCCTCAAGACCTTGAACTGGACAAGATTCTGCAGGTCCTTGGGATCAACACCCAAGACCGCGCTCGCCTGTTTTAGCTTGAGTTCCACGGCCTGCATTTTTAATCTACCATCTATATTTTAGATGGTAATTCGCGGCCTCGTCAAATGTCCTCGCACTCTATCGTGCATACGCGTTTCCGTCGCGGCGGCGGACTCGCGATGAGCTTGCCGAGGCGCCGAGAGCGGCGCTCGAAGAAGAATCCGTTCGCGTCCCGGTGGGTATTGTGGTCAGTCGTGTTACACGGCACCCGATCGAGGCCTAGCGCGTCGGGGATCACGGATGAGAGTGGCTGCACTGATTGAACTGACGATTGCCAGACCAGCGGACAACCACAATACTGAGCGAAAGCCGGCCACAAATGCTTCTTTGATAGCGGGCTGGCCGCGTTCGTCATCTGTCTTTGCCGCGGCGAGATTGGATAGCTGCGACTCGATTTGCGATCGGACGGCGGGCGACAGATCGACGCTGGTCAAGCGCTGCTCTACGGCGGTTCGGAAAACTCCACTCAGAAGTGCGCCGAATACTGCAATCGCCAGGACGCTGGCGATCCGCAAGACGGCGTTGTTGATGCCGGATGCCGTGCCCGCATAGATTCGATCGACCGCATTCATGACCGTCGTGGTAAGGGGCGCCACGCAGATTGCCATTCCCAGCCCCAGCACGAGCACTGCCGGGAAGAATGTCGTCCAGTATTCGCCGCCGATGCCCGGCCTGGCGAAGAGCGCAAATCCGCCGGCCGCGATGAAGGATCCAGCGATCAACGGTAGTTTGGCGCCGTAGAGATCGACCAGTCCTCCAGACCAGCGCGAGAGCAGGAACATCAGGAGAATGAAGGGCAATATCGCGGCTCCCGCTTCGGTCGGCGAGTAGCCTTGCACCTGAATCAAATTGAGTGGAAAGAAAAAGAGGACTCCGCTCAGTGCGGAGTATAGAAACAGCGTCAGCAAGTTAGCGCCAGTGAAATTTCGGGATCGGAACAGGCCGAGCGGCACCATAGGTAAGTTTGAATGAGCTTCGCGGTACCACAACCCGAAAAGCGCGGCGACTCCGGCGACGAGGGCAAGGGTCTTCGATTCGATCAAACCGACAACGATTCCGCCGAAGGCGAGCGTGGCCAGCAACGCCCCGAGCCAGTCGAAACCGGGCGCCTGTTGGCTCGACTTGCTTTCCGGAATCTTCCACAAAGTGAGCACGAGCACCGCGAGCCCGACAGGCACGTTGATGAAGAATGCCCACCTCCACGAGCCGTGCTGGATGAACCACCACCGAGCACCGGTCCGATGGCCGCCGTAATCGCCGTGAACCCTGACCAGGTGCGAATTGCGCGACCACGTTCTTGTTGAGGGAAGTTCGCGCTGATCAGAGCGAGGCTGCCGGGGACGAGCATGGCGGCGCCCACGCCCTGAACACTTCTCGCCGCGACGAGTTCACGAATCCCATGAGCTAGCCCGCACCATGCCGATGCCGCAAAGAACACGACGACCCCGGCCACGAAGATCTTACGGCGACCGTAGCGGTCCCCGAGTGCCCCGCCAAGAAGCAGAAGCGCCGCCAGTGGAAGGGCATATGATTCCACCACCCATTGGACCTCCGCCAAAGTCGCTTGCAGCGCCGCCTGGAGAGCCGGCAGTGCTACGTTTACGACCGTGCCATCAATGAACGCCATGCTCGAACCAAGAATGGTCGCTGCCAAAATCCAGGACTCGTCCTCATGAACCGGCGTCGTGCAGGGCGCCGCGAGAACGGCTGCTTCGTCGCAGGGAGGTTTCGCAAAACCGGCCACTTTACATTCTCCGCCCGACCCGCCCCGTTGCCGGAATGCATCGCTTTTGAAAGCCGATCCGGACCGGAGGAAATATTAGTTCAACTTCTCAAAGCTTAACAACGAAGGATCGACGAACTTTTCATGAAGCCCCGCAGAGCGTAACGTACTCTCGATCTGGCACGGTGTAAGCGCGTCTTCGTCGCCGCCACTGTGATTCCAAGTCTGGCCGCTGTGTCGTGGATCGATAGGCCAGCGACGTTGTACAGATTGACAACCTCCCGATATCGCGTCGGAAGCGCGGACAGGGCGTCGAGTAACGCTCCGCGGACCTCGGCGCGGACAGCAAGCTCCTCTGGACCGAGATCGCGGTCGACAAAGACCCGCGGAGTTTCGCCGGATTCCAGATCATGCAATCTCGGCATCCGCCCGCGGCAAGCCGGACTTCGAAGGTGCTGGAGGCACTCATTAATAACGATACGCGTTAGCCACGTCTTGAAACTCGATTCCCCGCGATAAGACTCAAACTTTTGAAATGCCGAAAGATAAGCCGACTGAACCGCGTCCAAGGAGTCTTCCTCTCGAAGAAGCCGGCGCGCGATCGCGAGGGAAGACGCATAATGGCGCCGGAACAATTCGGCCATGGCATCCGCGTCGCCAACTCTCGCCCGCGCGATTAGTTCCAGGTCGGCGTTTTCCGAGACTAAGCCGTTTTCCACCGCCTATTCCTTTCCTTTCCAAAACGAACCGCACGAGCGCGCGAGATCTTCTGCGTAAAGTTTCCCATCAGCCCACAGGCCTCACGAGCTCGACGTCAATGTTAATTTG
This sequence comes from Bryobacteraceae bacterium, assembly GCA_035507655.1. Lineage (GTDB taxonomy): Bacteria > Acidobacteriota > Terriglobia > Bryobacterales > Bryobacteraceae > Palsa-187. The sequence goes on from DATJNW010000065.1 coordinate 40,014, forward strand.
TATGTCGTCGCCGACGAGCCAACCGCCTGCTTCGAGCGCGGCGTTCCAGGTTAGGCCGAAATCCTTCCGGTTTATGGTCGTGCTGGCCGACGCGCCGCGGCGGAAACCGCCCCACGGATCCTTCGCTTCAGGTGTAACATCTTCAATCTTCAGTGCGACCTTTTTCGTAATGCCGTGAATGGTCAAATCTCCGATGACCTGGTATGCATCGCTTCCGACGGCAAGAACCCCGGTTGCTCGGAAAGAGATTTCAGGAAACGTTGAGACATCCAGGAAGTCTGCGCTGCGCAGATGGCCGTCGCGCTGAGGCTCTCGGGTATGAATGCTAGTCGCGGCGATGATCACCTCGATCGACGCGGCAGACGTGTCCGCCGGGTCGAAATCCACTGTGCCCGTGACATCCGTGAACTCACCTTTGACATGCGCAATCATCATATGCCGAATCTTAAAAGTCACAGCCGAATGCGCAGAGTCGATTTTGTATTTCGCCATGTCGGTTGGATGCCGGGACTGCGCACAGGATTCACTCGCACACTTATTTCCACGTTTTTTTATTGGTAAGACACAAGTGGTATCGAACAACAACTGAATTAGGGGATTGCTTCTGTTGCTCGCTATTCGCATAGTTGAAGAAAGAAAGGAGCGATCACAATACACTCTGATGAGCAAGTCTAAGATGCCCACACACGATCAAATCGAGGTTCGCGCTTATAGTTTGTGGCAAGCGAGAGGGTGTCCGATCGGCTCCCCCGAAACTGATTGGGTACAGGCGCAACGGGAACTGCTGTCCGATTGCGACGATATTTCAGAGGACACGGCGCCGTCTGAAACTAAGACCATCTAGGAGAGGTAACCTGCCATGACACTATTGACCATTTTTCACGTAGCTATTTCACTACTTGGCATAGGTTCGGGGTTCGTAATCTTATATGGCCTTCTCTGTTCTCGGAGACTCGAAGGCTGGACTACGTTTTTCTTGGCAACCACGGCCGCTACAAGCCTAACCGGCTTTCTCTTTCCGTTTCATGGCCTCGAACCCGCCCATGTGGTGGGACTGTCGTCGCTTTTCGTCCTTGTCGTAGCGGCGCTGGCACGCTATCGTTTTCACCTCGGCGGTGGCTGGCGAAGAACTTATGTCGTCACGGCCATCACAGCACTATATCTCAACGTGTTTGTATTGATCGTGCAATTGTTTCAAAAGGTCCAGGCCTTGAAAAGGCTTGCGCCTACCCAATCTGAACCACCGTTTCAATTCGCTCAGCTCGCGGTCCTCGTGATATTTATCGCGCTGGGGTATCGCGCAATAACCAGATTCGAAAACATTCGTAAAACGGCATGACGTCGGTCCGCCAGCCGCTCTTACCGAGGTTCTCTATCCCCTAACGCTCGCGAGCTCCGGAGACCGGAGCGCCCAACGCCAGAAGTCGCGCGGCAGCCCGAACTCGCTCGTCAAGCTGGTTCTGATCGCACTGGAGCATGCAAGCGCACACAGCGCGCGGAAGATTGACGAGAATGCGCAACACAAATGCATCTCGAAGACACCACGGGAGACAACAGACGCGCCAGAGTTCGAGCGGTAGTTCTATCTTTTTAATTTCGACAGCATTATGTGCGACCGCGATCCGTATCGACTCCCGAAGAAGGCTTTCACCCGAAAGTTGGTTTTCATCCATCGCCGCTATCCCAGCCGAGACCGCCTTTTCGGCGTTTTCGCCACTGCCGGTGAGAAGCAGCGCTGTCAGATACGCTCTATCCAAATCTCTGCTGCTGATGCCGTTCTCAGAACGATTTAATGTCGTCATTAGTTTACCTTTCCGCAACGTTTGACGTGGGCGTGTCCAGAATGACTGATCCCGCGACCGATGAGTTATCACAATGGCGATGGTCACATTCCGAATCAGCGGTCGAACGGTGGAAGCAATCGACATTCACGGTCAAGGACAGAATACGCTCGTACGCATTTTATGGATATCCCGAACTCCGACGATTGTGGGATCACTCCGCTTCGGTTATCAGCGATACCCAAAAGTTGGGGGATGGAACCCCCGTCGCTCATCGATCAGTCCAGGTGAGCCATTCCGCGGCGAACGGCCACAGCGACGGCCTCCGTCCGATCGTGGACGGATAGTTTCGCGAAGATGTTTTTCACGTGGCCCTGAGCAGTCTCTTCGCTGATGTTGAGCTGGGCAGCGATTTCTTTATTCCGCATGCCACGCGCAATCAGGCGCAGCACTTCAAGCTCCCGGTTCGTCAGTGCAGGCTGGAACATTCGATTCGTGAGGCTTTGAGCAATCTCGGGCGGGATCGGACGCTCGCCGGCGGCCACCTCGCGAATGGTTCGAATCATGCTGTCAGCGAGCGTATCCTTTAGGAGATAAGTAACCGCACCAGCTTCCATCGCGCGATAAATTTCTTCGTCTCCCTTATAGGTGGACAGCACGACGATGTTCGCCGACGGGAACTCTGCGCGAATCGCTCGAATTGTGTCAATTCCGCCCATCTCGGGCATTTTGAGGTCTATGAGTGTGATGTCCGGCTGGTGTTTCCGGAATAACTCTAGGCCCTCCCTCCCATTCGAAGCGGAAGCAACCACCTCGACATCCGGTTCCGCGTCGATGGTCGCTGCCACACCGGCTCGAATCATTGGGTGGTCATCAATCACCAGGACGCGGATCGTTTCGGGCATATAGAGCCGCAAAGCAGTTTCTCGTGGAGTCTCCGGGTAGGACCCCGGCTCCGCGGGCCGCCTTTTGAGACAGTCCAATTGTACACCCCGAAAAGTTGCGCTCACCACCCCCGAAATCGGGGGTGTGGACTGCCCGTTCTTCTGGCATATCTTTGTTGGGGCTCCCCTTGCGAAGATCGAAAGGCGTGGCGTCGGAAAAGATTTCGATCCTTGTCGTCGATCACAATTCAATGCTGCGTGAAGGTTTGTGCTTGCTGATCAATCTTGAACCGGACATGCAAGTAGTAGCAGAAGCCGCATTTGCTGACCAAGCAGTCCAGTGCTTTATCCAGCACCAGCCGAACGTCGCTTTGATAGACCTCGATCTTCCGCGTGCAGATGGAATCCGCGCGATTCGCGAGATTCGCATGATTGACCCGACCGCGTGCCTGTTCGGGTTGTTTACGTACGAATCTGATGAATCGTCCAGTGAGGCATTGCGAGCCGGAGCGAGGAAATGTCTCGCCAAGGACCACCTGAACCACCACCTTATTTCTTCTATTCGTGAAAGTAGGCACCGTCAACAGTGAAGTTGGTCAGAATTCTGTGGCTTTGTGGAGCATCCCCTGATCCTGGCATCTCACAACACCACCCTTTCGGGATCGATTTCAGCGTGCCGGGCGTTCACACTTTCAGTAGTGATTATGAACAAATCGACACTCTTCGCACTTCTTTTCTCGACGGCAGCGTGTTCGAGCATCCTCGTTGGGGCAGACGTCATCTCTTCACGAAACATGGAAATTGACGGCGTCTCGTTGCACTACCTTACCTCCGGTCGCGGTGCGGCATTGATTTTGCTGCACGGTTACACGCAGACCAGCCTGATGTGGAAACCGATCCTCCCCACTCTTTCTGAACGGTTCACTGTGGTCGCCCCCGACCTCCCGGGCATCGGGGATTCTTCCATTCCTTCCAACGGCTTGGATTTGACGACGGCCGCCATTCGCATCCACGGCTTGGCGCGGGCGCTTGGTTTTCAGAAAGTCGAACTGGTCGGACATGACATCGGATTGATGGTGGCATACGCATATGCGGCGCAGTTTCCGGATGAGGTCGCAAAGCTCGTCGTCATGGACGCCTTCCTTCCCGGTATTGGCGGATGGGAAGCTGCTTACGACAGCCCGAACTACTGGCACTTCCGCTTCAACGGCCCGACCCCCGAAGAGCTGGTTCGTGGGCGCGAGAAGATTTACTTTGATTATTTCTGGAATAGCTTTGCGGCTGATAAGAACCACTCGATTCCGGTCGCCGAACGGCAGGCCTACATCGCCGCCTACTCGCGCCCGGGACGCATGCGCGCGGGCTGGGGGTACTTTGTGTCTTTTCCGCAGGCGGCAAAGGATTTCCCACGATTTGCGCAACACAAGTTGACAATGCCCGTCTTGAGCATCGGCGGCGACAAGTCGCTGGGAGAGGCCCTCGGCCAGCAAATGAAACTGGTTGCCTCGAACGTAACGGTCGTCGTAATTCGTAACTCCGGCCACTGGGTGATGGAGGAGCAGCCAGGGGAAACAACTAACGCGCTATTGAAGTTCCTTTGACGCGTGAAGGCCGACTGATACGACGAGGAAACAATTCCGTGAAGCACCTTCGAATACTGCAAGCGGCCCGAGCAGGGCTATGTCGAGTCGCTCTCTTCACCGCCGCCATCTCGTTGGCGACGGTCGCTGCCCAACCACTTGCCAGATCCGCCACGGCAGGATCCTCTGAGGGCGAGTGGCTATCGGTCGACCACGACCTCGCCGGAACCCGGTTTAGCCCGCTGAATCAGATAAACACTAAGAACGTCGCCGGACTCGAAAAGGTGTGTTCGTATTCCTTCCCCGAGAAGGAACCAGCCCAGACCGCGCCGATCGTCGTAGCCGGTGTTATGTATGTCACGACGGCGCACTATACAACCGCGCTCGATGGCTTCGATTGCGGCGTCTTATGGACATATAGGTGGCAGCCGCGCGGGTTCGAGACGTTCAATTCGAATCGCGGTGCGGCGTTCGGTGATGGAAGAATAATTCGCGGCACCGCCGACGGCTTTCTATTGGCGCTCAATGCCAAAAACGGTCGACTGGTTTGGCTAAAACAAATCGCGAATCCAGATGACGGCAATTTCATTAGCATGCCACCCCTAATCCATGGTGACTTGATTTATATCGGCCCGGCGGGAGCCGAGTGGGCCGCTCGGGGCTGGGTCGGCGCATTCAGACTAGCGGACGGGAAGCAGGTCTGGAGATTTAACATCGTCCCAGGCGACGGTGAACCCGGCGCGGAAAGCTGGGGGCCGAGTCCGGAAACCAGGCAGCATGGCGGTGGAAACCTCTGGACTCCTTTATCCTACGATGTCGAGAAAAATCTGCTTTACGTTCCCGGCGGAAACGCCGCCCCGGATTTGTACGGCGACGGGAGACCGGGGGCTGATCTCTACACGAACTCTATCATCGCGCTCGACGGCAAAACTGGGCGAATGGTGTGGTATCAACAATTCGTTCCGCACGACCTGCACGACTATGATGTCACCCACGTGAGTCCGATCTTCCGGACAAGGGCGCACACCCTGATTGCAACCACCGGCAAGGATGGACTTCTCAGAGTTCTGGATCGCGACTCGCACAATATCGTTTATAGTGTTCCGTTCACAACGCGGCGCAACACTGACAGCGTTCCGGCAGCGGACACGCAAATAAGAGTCTGCCCGGGGCCGTTAGGCGGAAACGAATGGAATGGCCCGGCGTTTAGTCCGGCGCTGAAACTGGTCATCGTGCCGGCAACAGACTGGTGCGCCAAAGAGAAGAAGGGTGCCAGCCCTCCGCACCTCGAAAAGGATACGCACGACTTTTTCTTTTTTGGAGGAGAACTCGAATTCGATAGGTGGTCCGATGCGCACGGGTGGCTGACGGCATTCGACTCTACAACCGGCGCCGTTAAATGGCGATATTCCGCGCCGAAGCCGATGATCGCCGGGCTAGCTCTGACCGCAGGTGACCTGGGGTTTACGGGGGAGCTCAGTGGCGATCTCATCGCGTTCGATGCGAGATCAGGAAAGATTCTTTTTCGCGGCCAGACCGGCGGTCCGGTCGCTGGTGGCGTGATCACTTATGAAAGTCACGGCATGCAGAACGTTGCCGCGGTCTCCGGGTACGTCGGGGCCTACAATGCGATCGCTCCTGAAATCGGTGGCGGTAATCCGACGGTTACTATCTTCAGGTTGCCAAAACGATGAGTTTCGAGACGCAAAGCGCGGGAGTGGACGTTCTGCAGAGCGGGCATCTTCGCCATTTCGACAATCTCTCGCGACAACCGGCGAATGACTGGTCGCTGATGAAGGGAAGGTCGTTCGGCCAGGACGATTTCGGAGGTTATCGTTTTCAGCTCGCATACATGACTTACGCTCTGGCGCTCGCCCACGTCCATCGACTTCCCGCGGCGCCAGGCTTGTTTAAGCCGATATTCGAGCGCCTATTCGAGAAAATGTTGCTGCCGGAGGTGTGGATCTACTGGCACGACGCCAGCCGTGGCGGGACGGTATGGAACCGCCATCTTTCGGACAGCTACAAAGAAGAATGGGATCCGGTCGGGCGGGACAACATCATGTACAGCGCCTATGTGCAGTCCATGGCCCTGCTCTACAACTACCTGTTCGCCGATGACCGCTATGCACATCCCGGCGCAATCACGTTCAAATTCTGGTCGTACTTCTGGGGCGGTGAACCCAAGATATTCGCGTACGACCAGAATTCGCTGAATGAACACATTTACTGGCTGATGGTGCAGAGTGGCTACCTCGGCGTTGCCTGCGAACCCAATTGTATCTTTCAGATTTGTAATCAGCCCGCGATCTTCGGCTTTCGCCTGCACGATCTTCTCAACGGGGGCTCACGCGCAAGCGATGTCGTTCAAGCATATGAGGCAGCATGGCGGGATTTCGGGCGGCTCGGCGACAACGGCCACTACAACGTCATGATCTCCGCCGACTCGCGGAAGGTCAGGCAAAACGCCTTGAAAGCTCCATGGGTGGATGCCTGGTGCGGCGCCCTGATGAATATGTGGAACCGCGACTTCGTCCATGCTCATTACCCTTCGCAGATTCGCGATCTGGCTGTAGAAGGCGCGGCAGGTACGTTTTCAGTGCGAACGCCCCCGAGGCCTGAGGTTATGGGCGAGAAGATCGTCAGCGACGATTGTGACTTCGGCTGGGTGACGGCGTGGGCATCCGAGATGGGGGACACGGCCGTGTTGGATGGTCTGTTGCGGCACGCGGATCATTTCATGCGGCCGACCTGGAGAAAAAGTGGCCTGTACTATCCAAGAAACGATGAACCGGAGGACGAATTCGGAAATCGTACGCTTCTTGAGCCGCACAGCGGTAACGTGTTGCTCGGATATGCTCGCCTCAACGTACCCGACGGATTATGGGAGCTCTATAACAAGCCCTTAAATCGTAGCTTCTTCGAGGACCCGGCGCTGACTCGCGTTGGGGGAAACGTCGCCGTACTGCGCGCCGTGTTTCGATTAGGCGTTTTGCGGTTCACGCTCGGTCGCTATCCCGACGCATGCGGCAACAGCGAGGTACTGATCGGACGAATCGAGAAGCGAGGGCCGTGGGTCCTTCGGTGCGATGGCCGCGACGGCGCGCGCGGCAACGGACTGCTAGTAACTGAGTCTGCGGCCTCGTATATCCGAACCGACGGCGATGGATTGGCGCTCCAGTGCCCACCCACAGGGACTCATGACTTCGAATTGAGGTTCCTATGACCGGATCTCAAGTTCCATCGCTTGAGGCAATTTCGTCTCTTATCGATCACAACGGAAAAGCAGTTGACGAAGGTACCTTCCTCGGTTTATACACTCTTATTTTCTTCGGA
>DATJNW010000066.1:0-61945 GCA_035507655.1 Bryobacteraceae bacterium
TACAATCTCCGCCACAGCAGCCGGTTTACCGTCACCACCATCGCCGAAATCACCACCGTCGCGCCCAGCAGCACCGGGAAATTGCCGCTGTCGGTCGCGCGGCTGATCACCGCGCCTAAACCCGTCACCGTGAACGTCTGATTCTGAAATTTGAAATATTCGGCGATAATGCTCGCGTTCCATGCGCCGCCCGACGCGGTGACAAATCCGGTGACCAAAAACGGGAAAATCCCCGGCAGAATCAAACGGCGCCAGCGCGCCGCGCGGCCGAAGTGAAACACGTCGCAGACTTCTTTCAAATCCGTCGGAATCGCCATCGCGCCGGCGATCACGTTGAACAAAATGTACCATTGCGTGCCCAGTAGCAGCAGCACAATCGACGCGATCCCCAATCCGCCGCCCAACCGGATCAGCAGCAGCAGCACGATCGGAAACAGCGCCGTCGCCGGCACCGACGCGGCCACCTGCGCCAGCGGCTGCGCGAATTCCGCCAGCTTCGGACGCAGGCCGATATAAACGCCCACCGGAATGGTCCACAATCCGGCCAGCACCAGCGTCAACTCGACGCGCAAAAACGTCGCGCCCGCGCCGATAAAGATCCCGCCCAGCTCCGGCCGCGAAATGGCGCTCAACATCACCACCATTCGCGCCATCGCGTACAAAATCGCTCCAGCCGATCCCGCGGCGATCGCCCACCCGATCCAGGTTCGCAGCGGCGACGGCCGCGAAATCCTGTGCGGCTCACGCGCGAAATGCAACGCAATCTTTTCCCGCAGCGGCGCGACCGTTTTCTGCGATGCCTGCGCCAGCACCCGCGACCGCCGCAGAAAATCGAGCACCGGCGACCGCGCCGTGCTGGCGGCTTCCACCTGTTCGACCTTGAATTTTTCGCTCCACGCGATCACCGGCCGCCACACCAGTTGATCGATCAGCACAATCACGCCGATCATCGCCGCCAGTCCCCACAGAATCGCGCGCGTGTTGCCCTCGTTCGACGCGGTTTGCAGGTACGATCCCAATCCCGGCAGCCGGAAATCGCGATTGCCCAGCACGAACATTTCGCAGACCATCAGCGAAAACCATCCGCCGGCCACCGACATCATCGAGTTCCACACCAGCCCGATCGCCGACGACGGCAATTCCACCTGCGTGAATTTCTGCCACCAGCTCAGCCGGTAAAGCTCTGCTGCTTCGCTCATTTCCCGCGGAATATTTTTGAGGGACGAGTAAAAACTGAACGCCATATTCCACACCTGGCCGGTGAAAATCAGCAAAATCGACCCGAATTCGAGCCCCAGCTGCCGCGTCGGAAACAGCGCCACCATCGAGACCATCACGCCCGGCAAAAAGCACAATACCGGAATCGATTGCAGCGTGTCGAGCAGCGGAATCATCAGCCGCTCCGCCGCCGCGTGCCGCGCCGCGATGTATCCGTACGCGATCGCCACCGCCAGGCTCAGCAGGTATGCGACCGCGATTCGCGCCACGGAATAAGCCGCATAAACCGGCAGCGTCCCCACGTCCAGCCGGATTTCGGCGTGCGTTTGAATGGGACTGGTCCAATATCGCGCCAGCGCCAGCAGGCCGTAAAACAAAGCCAGGCCGGCGAACAGAATCGGAAGGTCGGTAGCCAGGTTTCCCGCGAATTGTTTTGCCCGATTCATGAGCTATACAGCGAAACCCGTTCCGCCTCCGAATCGTAATCGAACAGATCGCCGTAACGGCCCCAAATCAGCGCGGTTTCAATCTGCCGCTGCGCTTCGGCCTCCGAAAAATGTTCCTCCAGAACGTCCCGGAAAAATTCCAGCGGCAAAGTGTGGTCCGATTTCGCCGAAAGCGCGCTATTCATCTGCTGGAGCAAAGCGACGTGTTTCAGAGCCGCCTGGCGAAATAAATTTTTCTGCGTAGTGACGTCCGCTTCGGCGAACGCTTTTCCCTGCGCGGTGATTTCGACATCGCCGCGCTCGATTTTCACGAACCCCAGCAGCGCCGCCGCTTCGACGATCGGCAGCAAATCGTCGGCTTCGAGCGCCAGCTCCTCGGCGACACGGTACAAATCCTGTTTGCCTGCACGCTCATTCAGCAATTCGAGCAACCCCGCGATTCCGCCCGGCCGCGCATGCGGCAGCATCTGAAATCGCGCCTTGGCGCGCGCCGCCGGAGCCGCGGCTTCCAGCTCCGGCTGCGTGATCATCTTGTAGATGTAATCGACATAAAGCAGAAATTCGGGCGCGCTACGGTCCCGTGGATGGTCCAGCGGCACGTCAAAATCGGCGCGAATTTTCGCCGGATTCCGCCCCAAAACAATCACCCGGTCGGCCAGCAGAACCGCTTCTTCGATGTTGTGGGTCACGATGAAAATTCCGCGCGTGGGGATTTTCTTTCCCAGCCACAGGTCCAGCAGCTCGCCGCGCAGATTTTCGGCGGTTAGAACATCCAGCGCGGAAAATGGTTCATCCATGAACAGAATTTCCGGCTCCACCGCCAGCGCCCGCGCGAAGCCGACGCGCTGTTTCATCCCTCCGGAAAGCTCCTTCGGGTAGGCGTTTTCGAATCCCTTCAATCCGACCACGGTCAGCGCCTTCAACGCCCGCCGGTGCCGCTCCACGTGCCCCATCCCGCGCGCCAGCAGCGGAGCTTCCACGTTATCGATCACCGTCAGCCACGGAAATAGCGCGAAACTCTGGAACACGATGGCCACGTTCGGCGCGCACTGCGCCACCGGTTTACCGTGCCACAGAACCTCGCCCACCGACGGCGCGGTCAGCCCGGTGAGCATGCGCAGCAGCGTCGATTTGCCCGAACCCGACGGCCCCAGCAGCGCGACGATCATTCCTGGCTCTATCGATAGATCCGTCGGCGCGATCACCTGCACCAAACCTCCATCGGGGCGCGCGAAGCTTTTTTCGACGCCGCGCGCTTCAATGATCGGCTCGACCGGCGCGGGCGCCGCCACCGGCGGCTCTTCGACGGCGACAGCCGGCTCCGGCGCGCCGTGCTCGGCGATCTCGTCCATCAACTGCTGCCAGGCTTCTTCCGGCAGTTCCTCGAAGAACTGAACACGCGAGGCCGACGCCATCTGGTCGATAATCGCCCGCATGTTTTCGAGCGGACGGGTGTGCAGCAGAACGTAGGCGTGATAGTACGGCAGATTAGCCGTCAGCAGCGCCGCCGCATCGGGCGAAAGATGGCGGAACAGCGCTTCCTGCTCGTCGAAAGGAATCTCCAAAAACGTGTCGGCGGCCGAGGCCGAATCGAACTGTTTCAGTAATGCCGATGCCTGCTCCCAACGGCGTTGGGAAGTGAGCGCGTGCAGTTTTTCGGCGTTCAGCGTCATAACCGGGATTAGGCCTACCTTAACATGCCAAAGTTAACAGACGATTCATTTGATCGCCCAGGATTCCAGGATGTAAACTGGAACTGAGCGGAGGTGGGTCTTCTCGAGTAGACTGCTGCCCCGTACCGGCAGTTCATTTTGGTCGCCCGTCGGCGCGATGAGCGTCGTAGAAAGGGCGTTGTGCGGTCTGTTTGAGCTGGTCTTCCCCGATGATTGCCGCGTCTGTGGGGAGCCGCTTCACGAAATTTCCCGCATCCCGGTTTGCCGCCGTTGTTTAAAAGATGCCGCGCCGCTGGTGGCCGACTACTTCTGCGTGTCCTGCCGGACGCCGTTTCTGAACCGGTTTCCGCTCGATGAATCGGGGCAGTGCGCGCTGTGCCGGCTGGGGTTGAACGGTTTTGACGCGGTGTATTCGTACGGATCTTACGAAGGCTCGCTGCGCAAAATGATTCATCTCTTCAAGTACGGTGGAGTGCAGCCGCTGGCGCGAGTCTTTGGAAATTTTCTCGCGGCCGCGCTCCCGCGGGAGCTGCGTTTCGACCTGATCGTGCCGATGCCGCTGCACTGGACGCGGCGCTGGCGCCGCCGCTACAACCAGGCCGCGCTACTCGCGCGTGAAGTTTCGAAGCGCTGGAACGTTCCGCTGAGAAATGTTGTAAAGCGCCGCCGCGCCACCACGCCACAGGCCGGACTATCGAATGCGCAGCGCCGGGAAAATGTTTCCGGCGCGTTTCGCGCCACCCGGAAACTGACCGGGCTGCACGTCCTTCTGGTCGACGATGTTCTGACCACGGGCGCTTCCGCATCCGCCTGTGCGCGGGCCTTGAAACGCGCCGGAGCGCGCTTCGTCACGGTTTTGGCGCTGGCCCGCACCGACCGGCGCACGGGTATTTTTTACGCGGCCGAAGCCGCCAGCGCCTCGGCCGGGAGTTTTTCATCATGATCGCCCATCAGGAACGCCTGCATCGACCGGTGCTCGTGCTCAATTCGAGCTACGAGCCGATCAACGTCTGCGCCGCGCGCCGCGCGTTGATTCTGGTGCTGAAAGGCGTCGCCGCGGCGGAGGAGCACGCCAGCCTTCAGGTCCATTCCGCGCGCCAGTCCATGCGGGTGCCGAGCGTGATCCGTCTGCTCGAATACCGCCGCATCCCGCACCAGACACGGGCGCTGTCGCGAAAAAACATTTTGATGCGGGACCGTTACACCTGCCAGTATTGCCAGCGCACTTTGAATTCGGGCGAGCTGACGCTCGATCACGTGATCCCGCGCTCGCGCGCCGGCGAAACCACCTGGGAAAATCTGGTGGCGTGCTGCCATCCCTGCAACAATCGCAAGGGCAACCGCACGCCGGAAGAAGCGGGAATGCGTCTGGTTCGCGCCCCGCGGCCCTTCAGTCTGCACACCAGCCGTCATTTGATGCGACTGCTCGGCAAGAGCGACGACCAATGGCGGAAATACTTGTTCTATTAGCAGTGGCGTAAGCCGCCAGGCTTGCGCTTCTTCGCGGTTTGATCTCAGGCCGTCCGGAGCACAAATCCTGGCGGCCTATGCCACCGGGCACGTCTACTTCCGGAGCGACACCTCGAGCGCGATGCAATCCTCGGAAATCTCGCACGAACGGAATTTCGTTTGCCCCACCAGATTCTCGAACTCGCTTTTCGTGTACGCGCGCTTCAACAGCATAAATCGGAACGTCAGCTTGGTGATAACCCGGTCGATCGGGCCGGCGTGCATCTGATCGACGGCTTCATCAATCGATTTTCGCGTGGCATCCCTCCGCAAATCGATGATCAGCGCGCGTCCGCCGGGTTTGAGGACCCGATACATCTCCCGCAACGCCTCCACCGGCTGCGCGAAATTTTTGAACGCGGCCGAACAAACCAGAAAATCGAAGGATTCATCGCGAAACAGCATGCTCGCGGCATTGCCCTGACGAAAATCGATCGCCACGCCGGCCTCCGCGGCGTTGCGCTGCGCGATTTCGACGAACGTCCGGCTGATATCGAGGCCGGTGATTTCATAGCCGCCGATTTTCGCTAATTCGACGGCGAAATAACCAGGCCCCGGCGCCACTTCGAGGACGCGGCTGCCGCGCGGAACCTCGCCGGCCACGCGCCGCGCCAGCGTCTGGAATCGATCCAGCGATTTGTGCGTCAGCGACGCGTACCAGCGCGCCGTCGCGCCTTCCATGCCTCGGCCCCTGGTTGCTCTTGGAACTGTTGTGTGATTCATAAGCGCTCCGTTCGATTCCAGCGTAAGGGCGCGATCCGCCGCGGCACAGCGCGAACCGGCGAATGGAGGATGAGAATCGGCCAGTCGCGTATTACCGGCCGAGGATGCCGGACCAGTAATTGCGCCGCGTCTGAATGACGGCGTCCGGATGACCGGGCACGCGAACCTTCAACATGTGCAGGCTCGGTTTGGCGCCGGGCGGCAGCGCGAAGCTGAGCAGGTAATAATTGTGAATCTGATTCGAGATGCGATCGAGCGCGTCATCGAAGCCGCGCTGCGTGGTGAAGTTGATGTATTCGCCGCCGGAAAGCGAAGCCAGCTCAAAGGCGGTGTTGCGGCGCAGCGCATTCACCAGCATCAGGAACTCCGGCGGCAATTCGAACGAGGGCGGATGGTCGGTGTAGTTGGTTTCACTCGCGGCCGCCGGCGCGGCGGGCGGCGCTTTCGGAGGATGATTGCGAAAGCCGTCGATGAACTCATCGCGCGTGGGCGAAAACGCGACGGTGTAGATGACGGTATCGGTGACGCCCAGCTCGGCGGCCACATCGTCCAGCCTCGCGCGGCTGCCGTGGTCGCGCGCTTCACCCACCAGTAGAATCGCGCGGCGATAACGCCGCGGACGCGCGCGAAGCAGCCCGGTCGCGTACTCGACGGCATCAATCGCCGCGGCATGATAATCGCCGCACGGCTTCAGTTTCAACAAAGCGCCGCGCATTGCGCCGGAGCTTCTGGAGAAATCGCCGAGCACGTACGCCTGTTCGCCGTAGCTGATCACGGCCACTTCGTGCGGTGCGGCCCCGGTGATCGCGTCGATCATCGCCGGCAGCCCGCGCAGCTTGTGAAATTCCGCGGGCGCGGTTCGCCCGCATTGCACCACCACGGCGAGCGACAATCCTAACGTGTCCGGTTCTTCTTCCACTTGCACCGTCTGCCGTACGCCGTTATCCTCGACGACGAACTGGTCCGCTGTAAGTCCATAAATCGTGTCGCCGTTCTTGCGCTGGACGCGGGTGGGAAGGAACACCAGATTGGAGCGCACCGAAAATTTGGGTCCGTGATCGCCCGCCGGGGGACCTTGCGCCGCCAGACCCGCCAGCAGCGCGGGTGCGAGGCTCAACCTGGTTACAAGTCTCATCGGCGCCAGCTAGCAAGAGTTTACTACGGGCTAAGCGCCGGCAGATGATATGCTGAAAGCACACTGTTATGCGCCGCACCCGGTGGCTTTTTCTGGCCGCCATCCTTGGAATCGTCATCTGGGTGAGCGCGGTCTACGTCAAATCGAAAGCCAGCGTCGACCGCAACGCGATCAAGCCGCCGAATCCGCTCGAAGCGGGAATCGACGCGCGGTCGCAGCGCTGGAGCTATACCAAAAGCAACGGCACCACCCCGGTTTTTTCCATCAGCGCCGCCGAGATGCGCGAAAACAAGGATTCCTCCATCATTATTCTGCAAGGCGTCGAGCTGCATCTGTTTCACAAGGACGGCACCGAGTACGATCGCGTGCTGTGCGCCAATGCGAGCTTCAACGAAAGCGCCAAACAGCTGTACTCCGATGGCGACGTGCAGATCACCATGGATGTGCCGGTGGATGGTCCGCCGCATGGCCGTATCGTCGGGATTAAATCCTCGGGAATCACCTTTCAGAGCGAAACCGGCAGGGCGACCACCGATCGCCGCGCCTGGTTCGAGTTCGGCGCGGACGGAAAAAAAGAGGGCGGCGGAACGGCCGTCGGAGTCGAATACGATCCGCAGACCCGCGAATTGCACCTGAAAAGCGAGGTTTCGCTCGACTGGCTGGGCCGAACCGAAGGCTTCGTGCCGATGCACATCGAATCGGGCGAGGCGTGGTATAAAGAGCGCGAATCGAAGGTCTGGCTGATGCCGTGGTCCAGGCTGACGCGCGACACGTTGCACATGGAAGGCGGAAACGCGATGATCACGCTCGACCAGGGCGACGTGCGCGAGGCCTACGTGGTCAACGGCCACGGCGAGCGCGATGAGCCGGACCGGAAAATCGAATTTCAATCGGACCGCATGTGGCTGCACTTCGCCGACGGAATGATCGTCGATCATATTTACGGCGATCAGAACGGGCGCCTGATTTCCACCGCGGCGACGATGCGCACCACGGTGACCGCGGCGCATCTCGATATGACCTTCAATCCGCAAAATAAAGCGAGCGAGCTTCAGCAGGTGATCGCCAGTGGAAACAGCGTGGCCGAAGCGGTGCCGATCGCCAGGCCGAACGCGGAAACCAAAGAAACGAAAATTCTCAAGAGCGATACCATCACGCTCAAAATGCGCAACGCCGGAAAAGAGATCGCCAGCGCGGAAACGGGCGGCGCCGGGACGCTCGATTTTCTGCCGAACGCTCCAGGCCAGCCGAAACGGTTTTTGAAAGGCGATCACATCTGGATCACCTATGGCGCGGATAATCGCATTCAGAGTTTGCGGTCGGTGAACGTGACCACGCGCACCGATAAGCCGGCTGAGCCGGGCAAGCCCGCGCCGGCTCCTTCGATCACCGAAAGCAAGGATCTGCTGGCGACCTTTGATCCGAAGACCAGCGACCTGGCCACGATGGAGCAGAAAACCAATTTCCATTACGACGAAGGCGACCGGCACGCGCGCGCCGACCAGGCCGATCTTCAGCAGGAGAAAGGCGTGATGACGCTGCTGGGCTCCGCGCGGATGTGGGATTCCACCGGATCGGCCGCGGCGGATCGCATTATCACCAATCAAAAAACCGGCGATTTCGAGGCCCTCGGCCACGTGATGTCGACGCATCAGCCGGATAAGAACGGTAAATCGTCGGCGATGCTTTCGACCGACCAGGTGATGCAGGCGCGGGCGCAGAAAATGACCTCGACCGACGATAATCAGAAGGTGCATTACGAAGGCAACGCCGTCGCCTGGCAGGGTGCGAATCGCGTGCAGGCCGATCGGCTGGAGATCGATCGCGACGCGCAGATCATGGAAGCGCACGGCCACGTGAACAGCCAGTTCGTCGATAAAGCCAAGAAAAGCGACGATGAGACGGACGGCGAGGCCGCCCCGCAGGGTCCTCCGGTTTTTACCGTGGTCACCGCGCCCGATATGGTTTATCACGAAGAAAATCGCGTGGTGGAATACTCCGGCGGCGTGGTGATGAAGCGCCCGGACATGACCATTACCGCGCAGCGGCTGCGCGCGTTTTTAAAGGACGCCTCCCAGGATTCGTCGCTCGACAAAGCCTTCGCCGATGGAACGGTAAAGATCGTGAGCACGTCTCAAAAGCTTAAACGGACTCGCGTGGCGACTTCCGAACATGCCGAATATTACGCGGACGAAGAAAAGGTGATCCTCACCGGCGGCGAGCCGCTGCTGGTGGATAATCTGAACCGCACGCGCGGCAAACAATTGACCTGGTTCGCCAACGATGATAGGCTCATCGTAGACGGAACGGACAGGAAGAATCCCGCCAAGAGCGTCGTTCACAAAAAGAAATAACGGTTTCCCGTGCATACGCTGCGCACCCATGAGTTGACCAAAGCCTATCGCGGCCGCAAGGTTGTCGATAACGTGTCGGTGTGGGTGAAGCAGGGTGAAGTGGTGGGATTGCTGGGGCCGAACGGCGCCGGGAAAACCACCTCGTTTTACATGATCGTCGGCCTGATCACGCCGGATTCGGGCCGCGTCATGTTCAACGAAGACGATATCACGCCGCTGCCCATGTACAAACGCGCGCACAAAGGAATCAGCTATCTGCCGCAGGAAGCGTCGGTGTTCCGCAAGCTGTCGGTGGAAAACAACCTGATGGCGATTTTGCAGACGCTGCCGCTGAGCCGGCGCGAACGGCGGGAGCGTATGAACCGCCTGATCGAGCAGATGGGTCTTGAAACCGTGCGCCACAACAAGGGCTATGTCCTGTCGGGCGGCGAGCGCCGGCGCGTGGAGATCGCCCGCAGCCTGGTGATCGAGCCGAGCTTCTTGCTGCTCGACGAGCCGTTTTCCGGCATCGATCCGATTCAGGTGCTGGAGCTGCAAAAAATCATTTTCGACCTGAAGCAGGCGGGCATCGGGATTCTGGTGACCGATCACAACGTCCGCGAAACGCTGGCCGTGGTGGATCGAGCGTACATCATTAATAACGGCCGGATTTTCCGCGCCGGATCGCCGGAAGCGCTGGGCAACGATCCCGAAGTGCGCCGCGTGTATCTCGGCGAGAATTTCAACACGCTCGAATTGCAGAGCGGCCGCTGGCAGGTTCCAACCACCGAAGATTAGCTACATCGTCAGCAGCGCGGACATCAGCTCGATTCCGTCCCACAAATTTTGCATCCGCAGATTTTCGTTGAAAGTGTGCTGATTGTCGTCGTGATTCGCCGTCGGAATGCCGATGGTGCGCGAACCGAGAACGCGTTCCACAATCGCCCGCGGATCGCTGCCGCCGCTGGTCGGCATTAACACCGTCGGACCGCGAGCGCTGATGATGGTCCGAATGATTTCCTGCGATATCGGCAGATCCATCGACGTGCGCACGGCGTTGTACCCGCCCTCTTCGACCATTACTTTGGCCACGCGCGGATGCGCCATGCGTTCCGCCGGGCTGGGGTCGTGATCGACCACGAAATAGCCCTGTCTGCGGATGTGCTCGATCAGCCGTTCGGCCGTTTGCGCGTGATCCATCCCTTTTACCAGGCGCATGTCGATGGAAACGGTTGCCGTGCTGGGGATCACGTTCGAGGCGTGCTCGCCCACGCGCGAGCTGGCCATGCCGCGAATATTCAACGACGGCTCATTCAGCACGTCGGCCAGTTTGCGCGGCGCGTTTTCGGTGCGGCCCAGCCACAGTTCGCGCATCAGTTCCGCGTCGTCGTCGGGCGCGTCGGCGATGGCCCGTTTTTCCGTTTCGCTCAACGGATCGATGCCGTCGTAAAAATGATCCACCAGCACGTGGCCGTTTTGGTCCTTCATCGACGCGAGCAGCTGCGCCAGCATCATCGCCGGATTCGGCGCCCAGTTCCCGTAGTGTCCGCTATGCAGCTCGCGCCGCGGGCCGTAGGTGGTGATGTCGACGGTGGTGATGCCGCGCGCCCCGAAAGTGATCAACTGGCGGCGCGTCTGGTGCACCGGTCCGTCGCAGATGAACCACATGTCGCCGGAAAAAAGTTGTTTGTTCGCGGCCAGAATGTTTCCAAAATTAATCGAGCCGGCTTCTTCTTCGCCTTCGAAAACAAATTTGATATTCGATTTCGTCTTGAGCCCCACCGAATGAATCGCGTCCAGCGCGGTCAGCAGCGTCATGATGTTGTTCTTGTCATCGCCCGCCGAGCGCGCATAGATTCGCGATTCCGGATCGAAATTCGACGCCGGCAGCGGAATGACGCGGCCGTCGCGATCGAGCGATTTATCGCGCAGCACCGGCGAAAACGGCGGCGTCACCCATTCTTTCGCGTCGAGCGGCTGGCCGTCGTAATGGGCGTAGAACACAAGAGTGCGCGTGGCGCCGGGAGTTTCGATTTCTCCAAAGACCACGGGATTCGAGCCTGGAATCGAAACCAGCCGCGGCGCAATCCCGCGCTTTTCAAGCATCTTCGCGATTAACTCGGCATTGCGTTGGATATTGGCGTGGTCGCTGGCGATGTTGGGGATGGAAAGTAGCGCGGTGAATTCATCGACAATGGCGCGTTCGTGTTGCTGGCGATATTGGCGCGCCGCGAGAGCCGCAGGATTCGATTGGGCCAGGCAAAACGCCGCGAAAAGGAAAACCGCTCCACCGATGCGCAGCATCAGACGGTAGGCGGCCGGCGCGATTCGAGCGCTAGCAGGCGGTCTTCAATCGTCGCCATGCGCAGAATGAGATCGGAAACGGAGACTTCCTGCGTGTGGAGTCGCGCCTGTTGACCTTTCGCATAGCGGTGAAACTCGGTAAGCAGATGAGTTTCAACATCGCGGATTGTCTCCGTCAGTTCGTCTTTTTGCGCCGACAGCGCGGCCTCGAACTTATCGCCTTGCCCCGACAGCGCGGCTTTGAATTTGTCGTCGTGCGCCGACAGCGCGGCTTTGAATTTGTCGCCTTGCGCCGACAGCCCGGCCTTGAATTTATCGTCCTGCGCCGACAGCGCGGCTCTCAATTTATCGTCCTGCGCCGACAGCGCGGCCTTGATTTTGTCGTCCTGCGCCGACAGCGCGGCTTTCAAAACAGCTTCCAGCTCCGCTTTCGTAACCGGATGTCCGTTCTCCATAACCCTTCATTATCACATTTCGCGCCGATTCTCTAAGGATTTCGAGATGGTCACCTCGTCGGCGAATTCCAGATCGCTGCCCACCGGAATGCCCATCGCGATGCGCGTGACTTTCATTCCCAGCGGCTTCAGCAGACGCGATAAATAAACCGCCGTCGCTTCGCCTTCCACCGTCGGATTCGTCGCCAGAATGACCTCTTTCACCTCGCCTTGCGAAATGCGATCGAGCAGGCCTTTGATTTTCAGCTGCTCCGGTCCGATGCCGCGCAGCGGGCTGATTGCGCCATTCAAAACGTGATAGAGACCGGCATAAGTGCGCGTGGTTTCAATCGGCAGAATGTTGTGCGGCTCTTCGATCACGCAGATCGACGCGCGGTCGCGATGCGGATCGCGGCAATAAGGGCACAGTTCGGCGTCGCTGATGTTATTGCATTCGGCGCAGATGCCCAAATGATCTTTTACGTCCAGCAGCGCGGCGGAAAGCTTCGCGGCGTTTTCCCGCGGCGACCGCAAAACATGAAACGCCAGCCGCTGCGCCGATTTTTGCCCGACCCCGGGCAGGCGCTTGAACTCGTCGATGAGACGCTGCAACGGCTCGGCAAAATCAGGCACGTTAAATCAGCCCGGGCGGAAGGCCCATCCCGCCCAGCATTCCGCCGACTTTTTTCTGCGTCTCTTCGTCCACCTTTTTCGTGGCTTCATTGCAGGCGGCCATGAACAGGTCTTGCAGCATCTCCACGTCGCCGGCCACTTCCGGATCGATCTTGACGCCGGTGACGTTCTTGTGGCCGTCCATTTTGACGGTCACCATGCCGCCGCCCGCCGAAGCTTCCACGCGGATCAGCGCAATCTCTTCCTGCATCTTCTGCTGCATTTTCTGCGCCTGCTGCATCATCTGCTGCATGTTTCCCGGCATCTTCATAATTCATTCTCCCTGAGATTGCGCACCGCGCGCACCTGGCTTTCCGGAAATTCTTCCTGGAACCGCCGCACTTCGGGGTTGGAAAGAGCCCGCTCGCGAACCTCGTCTTCCCGCGGCGCGGGCGCGGCCACCGCGGCTTTCGCCACTTCGCCGGTTTTGATGACGATCTTCACCGGACGGTTGAGGACGCGTCCCACCACCGCCTCGAATTCCGGCTGCTTCAGATACAGCGTGTAGATTTTCGGAGTGGTGATCACCAACTCCGTCGGCGACTCGACCACCTCAGAATGCTCGATCGCATCGGCCAGGTGCATCTGTTTTGCATCAACCAGCGCGGCGTGCAGGCGCGAACGCACATCGCCGCCGGCCGGCGCAGAAACGGCCGGAGCGGGTTTCGGCGGCGTGGGTCTTGACGGCGTGGGTTTTGTCGGAGCCGAAGATCCGCCCGATTTGAGCGACGCCAGCGCTTCTTCGATCGGCTGCAAGCGCCCCGCATGGACCATCCGTAGCAGGCCGATTTCCAGATGCAGGCGCGGTTGCTGCGAGCTTTGCAGGTCGCTAAACAAATCGAGCGATAGTTGTAAGAAGCGCGTCAAATCTTCTTCGCTGAATTTCGCCGCGGTTGCCGCGAGCTTTTCCTGTTCGTTGCTGGACGCAGCCACCAGCCGCGTGGGTCCGCCGGCGATTTTCACCACCAGCACATTGCGAAAATAGCGGGCCAGTTCGCGCGCGAAGTGCTGAAGACTGCGGCCGTTCGATTCGAGCTCCGCGACGATCTCCATCATTTTGTGCGAATCGCCGCCGGCCAGCGCGGCCGTCACCTGCTCCAGCGATTCCATCGAAAAAACGCCGAGCAGCGCGCGAATTTCCGCCGCTTCCAGCTTCGTTCCGCAGCAGGCGATGGCCTGATCCAGCGCCGATAGAGAATCGCGCACGCTGCCTTCGCCGCTTCGCGCCAGCACGCTGAGCACGTCGGCATCGGCTTCGATGCCTTCCTGTTTTGCGATCCATTCGATGCGCGAAACCAGCTCACTAAAATCGACCGAGCGGAAACTGAACTGCTGGCATCGCGAAGCGATCGTCGAAGGAATTTTGTGCGCTTCGGTGGTGCACAGGATGAAAACCACCCATTCGGGAGGCTCTTCCAGCGTTTTCAAAAGCGCGTTGAAGGCTTCGCTGGTGATCTGGTGCGCTTCGTCGATGATGAAAATTTTATAGCGGTCGCGCGCCGGGCGGAAGCGGACCGCTTCGCGCAGCTCCCGCATTTCGTTGATGCCGCGATTGGAAGCCGCGTCGATTTCGATCACGTCCATCGACGATCCGGCGGAAATTTCCAGGCAGCTGGCGCACTTTCCGCAAGGGGTCGCGGTGGGGCCTTGTTCACAATTCAGGCATCGCGCCATGATGCGCGCGACGGTGGTTTTTCCAGTGCCGCGCTGGCCCGAAAAAATGTAGCCATGCGCAATGCGCCGCTGGGCGATCGCATTTTCGAGCGTGGTTTTGACGTGCTCCTGGCCGATCAATTCCGCAAAAGTCTGCGGTCGGTATTTGCGCGCGATGACTTGATACATGGGGGCGGGAAGAAGTACGTTAAATGCCAGACCCCGGGTGATCCGCGGCACACGAGTTAAACCGCTACCGTTGCTTCCTTCCGGACCTGGCGGGGTTTGCAGCCGCCCGTTGCACGAAGCCCGGAGCCTGACAACCATTCATGTTATCAGACGGGGTCCGTCGAACCCAGCGCCCACAGCCCCGCCAGTAATGGCGGGGGTTCTCCCCTCCTCACGATCAAACCCATTTCAATACCCGGCCAGGCAGGCCAGGAACGTTCCCGATCAGCACAGGCCCTGCGCACGCCGGAACCGGTGATTGTCGATTGCGTGGTCGACCCGTATAAGCCGCCGCTGCCGGCCAAGATCGCGGCGCGGCAGGCCCACAAGATGCGGATCATCGCAAGCGTGGGCAAGGACAAGATCCGCGAAATGATCTGATACCCGCGAAAATCGCCTATTTCTTCCCGTTCTTCAGTTGCTCGGCGCGTGCCTTTTCCGTGTTGGCGAACCGTTGCACCACCGGGTTGAGATTCGGAGTCGCCAGTACTTTATCGAGCATCGCAATGCTATCGTCCGGTTTGCCCAATTCGTCGTAAGCCGTCGCCAGACGCACCATGGTCGCCGGGTCCTGCGTACTCGAATTATCCAGCGACGCCTTGAATTCGTTTACCGCCACGTCGTATTTCTTCTGCACCATCGCCACCAGGCCGAGATTGCTGTGCGCCTGCGCCACGGCGTCCTTCTTATAGCTCTCCCATTTCTCATCGGGCAGGTTGGGATTCGGCTTCGGTGCTTTGGCGATGATGCCGATGGCGTCGGTCGACAACTTCGTCGCGCGCGTCAGTTTCTCGTCTTTATCCAGATCGTTTTCGCGGGTCCCGCGCGCCAGCTCTCCGGCCACCAGCAGCATGGCGTCGAAATTCTTCGGATCGGCGTCAATGGCGTCGTTGCCGTAGGCCACGGCCTTGGCCGAATCGCCCATCCGCTCGGCGGCGTCGGCCGCGATGTACAGAGCCGTCGATTTCAACTGCGAATCGGCGAAGCTGGTCACGAAAGTGTCCACCGCCTTGATTCGATCCTGCGCGGTGGTGGCGTTCTGGATCGCCATGAAGGCCTCGTATTCCTTCTTTGAAACCTTCTTCTGCGCCGTCGCGATCCCGGCGACCATCAAAAATCCGGCCACGCAAGCCAATAATCTAGTCCTCATTTTTCCCGCTCCTTATTTCTTCGTGAAAGCTTCCTTCAGACCTTTTTCCGCCGCTTTCCGGACCGTATCCGGTGCGCCCTCCACGGCCAGCGCCGCTTGATAATTTTCCTTGGCGTGCTCGCGATCGCCCTGCGAATCGGCCAGCCGTCCCAGGTACAGAAGACTCCACGATTTCGTTGCCGGGTCCGGCTGAAGCTCCAGCACTTTGCGAAACAGCCGGTCGCCCAGTTCCGGATCGCGCTCCAGCACCGCGATGCGCGCCAAACCATAATACGCCTTTGCGTGAAGCGGAGGTTCGGCCGTCTGTTTCAGCACTTGCAGATAGCCGTCCTTGGCGCGCGCCAGGTCCCGGCTCAGATACGCATTCTCCGCGTCATCGAGCGTCTTGGCGACGCCCGTCGCCTCCGGCGGTTTCTCCTGCCTGGTCACCTCGTGCGCGCGCAGCGCCGGCGGCGTTTCGTAAAAATCGATGTGATCCAGCCGTTTTTCCTCGCGCGCCATGTCGATGCCCTTGATCAGATCCGGAAAATACAGCCGCATCGCCGATTCCTGCTGCTCATACCCGGCCAGCTGTTCGGCCAACGCCGGCGTCAGCACGAACCCTTCGCGCAGCGCCTCATTCACCAGCGCCGGATTGTGATCGATACGGCTCTCGATAGCCCGGATCAGACATTCCGTGGTCAGCAGCTGGAAGTCATTCTTAAACTGCGCATCGAGAATCGGCGACCCGAGCGCGTAATCGCCCACCGCATGTTTCGTCTTCACCACCGCGGCGAACTTGGTGGTCAGCGGATCCACCAGATAAAGCAGATACGCGTGCCGGATTTCGCTGATCGGGATGTCCGCGGCGGGCGTCACCACCACGTAAAAATCGTCCGCGTAATTTCGAATCTGCACCTGGTTCGGCGGACCCAGCAGATCGATGTAAATCTGAAACCGTTTTCCCAAATATCCCGCCGTATCGTTTCGCAGATACGCGTTGGCCACCAGAACCGCGCGCGCGATCGGCGCCTGATATTCCGCCAGCACCTGATCGTAAGCCGGCTGAACCTTGGTCCACAGATCGCCCAGGTGCGCTTCGCGATAAAACGCCACCAGCAGCGGCGTCAGCCCGTGCAGATCCGTCACGTCCGGCGGCAGCGAATCTACCGGATAGTGATAGCTGAAATCCGGCGGACCGTTGATGGTCAGCGCGAAGGAAACGTATTGCGTCAGCTCCTTCGCCCGATTGTCGGGCCGGTGCTCGCGCAGGAACTGCTCGAGCGGCGGGACGCTTTTAAGATTCAGCCCTTTCAGATAACTGCGAACCTGCTGGCGAAGCGGGTTGTTGGTGGGCGAATCGGCGTCCTGATCGAAGCCGGCGGCGTTGATCGCGGCCATCACCGTGAACATCGCCTCACTGTCGTCCAGTTGTCCCTGCGGCGGCGTGCGATTGCCGAAAGGCTGCTGCGCTTGCGCGCCGATTGTCAGCGCGGCGGCGAGGATCAAACTGAGGACGCGACCCACGGGAAACCTCTTTTATTCCCCCAGTATATCGAGAGCGCCTTGCAGTTCGCTCCGCGCGTGCGGGTCGCCGCTGTGCTCGATTCCGCGGCGGTAATAATCGCGCGCGTCCTCTATCCGCCCCAGCTTTTCGAGCGCCTGCCCGCCATGAAAATACGCCGCCGAATAGGAAGCATCGTCGGCTAGAATGGCGGAGAACTCCTCCACCGCGCGCTGAAGTTCGCCCGCTTTGACGTACTCCATCGCCAGCCCGTAGCGCATAAACGAATTGCCGGGGTTTTGCGCCAGAAG
This sequence comes from Bryobacteraceae bacterium, assembly GCA_035507655.1. Lineage (GTDB taxonomy): Bacteria > Acidobacteriota > Terriglobia > Bryobacterales > Bryobacteraceae > Palsa-187. Next base: position 17,273 of record DATJNW010000066.1, read on the forward strand.
ATCGCGCAGAACGTCGATTCGGGAATTTCCGTCCAAAGTGTTAGCATACCGCTGTGGCGTGTCCTTTTTTCGAGCCCGTTCAGCCGCTCGGCCGGGAGCAGTGGCTGCACCCGCCGCGTTTTCCGCTGGGCGAGGCGTACCGCGGACTGTGTCACACCGCGCCGGAACCGTTTGCGCCGCCTGAATCCGCGCAGCGGGAGCTGTGCAATTGCGGCTACGCTCGCGGCCGGTGCGATCGTTTTCCCGCCGAAAGCTCCGATGCCGTGCGATTTTCCGTCGCCTCCGAAAATGATCAAAGCCTCCGCATCATTTATATTTTCGAGCGCCGGCACGCCCCGCAAACTCACGGCGTGATCGAGTATTCAAAACCGCTCGCCGCGCTCCCACCGGACCTCGATCGCCGTCTCTACGCGCTCGCCCTGGCGTTCGTCCGCACTCATCTGCGCAATTCGATATAGCCCCGCCCAGTTATGGCGGGGGTAAATCTTCGAGAAGGCGAGCCGTCGAACACACCGGGTTCACAGCGCTATAAAATAAAAAACCCCGCTGATTTCTCAATCACCTGCCGCTTCGCTTCCCGCTCGAACCCCGCCCTCTGCCATTTAACTTGTGGGCAAGGAGATCATGTGCTCAACCAGCGGAGAACTGATTCGGCCAAGAGGGGCAATTCTAGACAAGTCCTCAGCGGGCCTGCGTGCGTTGGCTGTCCGGCGGTACACGACCGCTGCCAATCCGTTGCGGCGCAGTAACAAGCGGATGGTCGCGCCAGGCGACTAAATAAAAACTGGCTAAAGGGGGCCCCCGATAAATCGTTCTTTGAAATGATCAGACCGGCGGATGAACAGATTCGCCGCGGGCGGAAAGACGTTGCTGTGGCCGCGACAGGCGGCGTTTGCGCGCTTACAACGCCGCGATCCGGCGATGGATCAACAAAAAATAAAGCCCCAGCGCCGTCAGCACCAGACCCGAACCCGCCATCGTTTTTGAAACCGTGAACACCGGGATCAATTTGCCCAGCAGCAAGCTTCCGATCGGCATACCCCCGCGAAACGCGACGTTGTAGACGCTCAGCACCCGTCCGCGCATTTCATCCGCGGTGATGACCTGGACCAGCGATTGAATCATCGCGAAGACCGAAATCAGCGCCCCGCCGCTAAAGAAAATCAGCACCGACGAAACCACCATCGATTTCGAAACCGAAAACGCCGCGATCAATCCGCCGAGCAGGATTAAGGCCATCAACGCGATCCGTCCCTGGCGGCGCGATTTTCCGCCGGCGACGATCAGCGCGCCGCACACCGATCCCGCGCCGGAACAGATCAGCAGACGAGTAAACGTGGTCGCGTCGCCGCGAAACACTTCCTTGGCGAACACGGGAAGAAACGTCAGCAGCGGACTGGCGAACAGCGTCATGCAGAACGCCAACACGATTAACGAATCGAGTCCGGCCTTGGTCCGTATGAAGCCGATGCCCTGCTTCATGCTGCTCAGAATGGGCGCCGTGGTGCGCGCCGGAACGAAACCGGTTTTGATCACGTACAGCGAAATGATTACCGCGGTGAAAGAGATGCCGTTCAACCCGAAACACCACGTCGCGTTGAGTTTCGCCAGCGTCACGCCGGCAAGCGTGGGGCCGATGATGCGGGCCAGGTTAAATTGAATCGAATTCCAGGCGATGGCGTTGGAATAATCTTCTTCTTCGCTTCCCACCAGCGTCGGCAGCAGCGCCGCGTAGGCCGGCCCGCCGAAGGATTGCGCGGTTCCGGTGACGAAGGACAGCGCCAGGATCTGCCAGACGTGCACCGCGTGGAAATAAAACAAGGCGGTCAGCAGGAATGCGCAGGACATCTGAATGTACTGCGACATCAGCAGCATGGTGCGGCGGTCGCGGCGGTCGGCGATCACGCCGCCGACCAAAGAAAAAAGAACGATCGGCGCCTGGCCTAAAAACGCGTCCAGGCCGAGATAAAACGGATCGTTCGAAAGCGTGTAAACCAGCCACGCCTGCGCCACGATCTGCATCCAGCTTCCGATGGTGGAGGTGCAGGCGCCAAACCACATCAGACGGAAGTCGCGGTAGCGGAACGCTTTGAAAACCCGATTAAGCAATGGCGCCCTATCTATATTAGACGCTTTAGAAGCTACGGCAGTGGACGCTCTCTTTGAATCAGGTGCACCAGATTTCCATCGCAGTCGGTGAAGAATACCAGGCGATTGCCCATGGTGACGAACGGCTCACCCACAAAATTCACGCCCTTTTCCACCAGCGAGGCGTGCGCGCCATCGAAATCCGTCACCGCGATCGCCAGGTGACGCAACCCCGGATCGCGCATTTTCGCCTCCGTCCGCGGACCCTCCGCCGGAATAATTTCCAGCAGCGCCCCGTTGGCGGCGCGAATGAAAAATCCGCCGTCGTGCTCGAAATTGATGCGAAACCCCAGATGATCGGCGTACCAGCCGGCGAGTCTGCGCGGATCCGGGGAAGCGATCGCGGTGTGTTCGAGGCCTTCAAACATAAGTGTCGATTCTATCAGACTCAGTAGACTTCGAAGCAGAAAACGGCGTTGGAGCCCTCCGGCGAAAGCACGTATTCGCCGTTTTCCAGCTCCTCATCGGCCTCGATGCGGTACAGGTTTCCCTCCAGCGGCGTCACGGTTAAGCGCAGCACCTTCGACCCGCGGGAACGGTGCGAGGAAATGTTCACCTCGCGCTTGCCGCCCTTCACCTCGAACTTGTACAACTCCAGGCTTTGCGGCTGGATCTTGTCGGCCTGCATCAGAAAAATCGGCTCGGCCAGCGGTGTCCGCGAAGGCGAACTGTCGCCGGTCACGATGAACGTCGATTTTTCCTGGCGCGCTTCCGTGCTTTCCGTCGGAATCAGATTATCGGCATGAACCAGGTACAGGATGTCGGGCTTCGGCGGACGAGGCCCGTCATATTTCTGGGCGAATGCGGCCGTGGCCGCCAGCAGAAAGAATACAGCTTGTCGCACAACATTATTCTATAACCGGCGCAGCAGCCGGGAGCCTGCCTCACCTTCGCCAATCCATGCCAGTGTTGACCTCCGCGTTAGACTTGTGGGAAGCATGCGCAGCGCGATCGTCCTCCCGGCGACTCTGGCCGCTTTTGTGCTGATCGAAAATCTTGCCTTCAACAGCGGCCCCTACGCGAAGATCATCAATCCCGATTCCTCGGCCGGATTCCTGGAGCTGCGGCTGTGGAATGAGCTCCAGCGGCCGCGCTCGAAGCAACCCGAAGTGCTCGCCATCGGCGATTCGCGCATGGGATTTTTCCCGCGCTACACCGATCAAATGAAGCCCGCGCTGCATTATAAATTCGCCACCATCGCCACGCCCGGCACCACTCCGCGCGACTGGTATTATATGCTGCGCGACGCCGATCCCCGCGCCAGCCGCTACGCCGCCATTGTCATTCCGATGTACGATTACGACGACCAGGAAACCTGGGAAGACATGGCCAATCGCGAGCAGGATCTGCATTACCTGGTGGCCCGCCTGCGCTGGAGCGATCTGCTCGAATTCGCCGGTTCCTATCACGATCCCGCGCTGAAATTCCGCGCCGCGCTCGGCATCCTGCTGCGCGGCACCATCTATCAGTCCGATTTTCAGGATCTGCTGGCGCATCGCGAACAGCGCCTGAAATACGCCGATCTGGCGCGGCGCGGATCGCGCGGCTGGTTTTACGATTACGAAGGAACCAGGAATAACGTCGCCGGCATCCGCATCGATTGGAAGGCCCAAACGATCGGGATTCCGCCGGGCATGCCGGCCTCGCTCGCCGCCGATTTTCGCGGCCCGCTGTTCAACCCGCGTCCGCCGTCCTGGGGCCGGCAGAGCGCCTATTTGAAAAAATGGCTTGGGAAAATTGTCGATCACTACCGCGGCTCGGCGACGCGAATTATTTTTTTTCGGCTGCCGCGCGGCCCCTATGTTCGTCCGGATCCGCCGCCCTTCAACCCGCATAGCTCGGTGCGGGAATTTTCCAGGTTTCCCGGCGTGATTCTCGATCAGGAACACGATTTCGATTTTCTGGAGCGGCCGGAAGTGTTCATGGATATCGCCCATTTGAACGGTCCCGGGTGCGCCGAATTTTCGCGCGCGCTGGCGGTGCGTGTTCAGGAATTGCTCGACCGGGGCCAACCCGCTCGTTAACGGTTCGATCAGCCCGCGGTTCGCAATCCGCCCGTTCGCTTGCAGGACAGCACGGTGAGACACCATGGCCGTGGACAGACGGGTAGTGCGTGATTCGCGATGTGCCCCCGCCATGACTGGCGGGGCTGTAACGCGTACCGCAGCCCCGCCAGTCATGGCGGGGGCTCCCCATCTTTCGCGAATCAACGCAGATTTCACGCACTACCGGCAGACGCCGGCGCGGGTTCGCGCGTTAAACTGGCGAGAGAATGCGCAGTTCCGTCCTTCTGCCCGCGACTCTGGTCGCGTTTGTTCTGGTGGAAAACGCAATCTTCAACAGCGGCCGGTACGCCAGGATCGTCAAGCTGGATTCCTCCGCCGGAAATGTGGAGCAGATTCTGTGGAACGAAAAAAGCCGCGCGCGCGACCACCGGCCGCAAGTGGTGGCCGTCGGCGATTCGCGCATGGGATTCTTTGTTCGCTACGCCGATCAGACGAAGCCCGCGCTCGAGGAGCAGTTCGCGACCATTGCCGTTCCCGGCAGCACGCCGCGCGACTGGTATTACCTGCTGCGCGACATTGACCCGCGCGCCAATCGATACGCCGCGATTCTGATTCCGATGGACGATTACGACGACGCGGAGACTTTGGAAAATCGCGCGGATCGCGAAACCGATTTGCATTACCTGATTGCCGTGCTCCACTGGCGCGATCTTTTCGAATTTCCGGAATCCTACCAATCGCGCGAGCTGAAGTTCAGGGCGGCCCTCGGCATTCTGCTCAAGGGCACCGTCTACAAAGCGGACTTTCAGGACTTGTTGCTGAATGTTCCGGAACGGCTGAGACTGGCGGATCTGGCGCGGAACTATTCGGCGCAGTGGTTCTACAACTACGTGGGGAGCAGCGACAGCCTGGCCGGAACCAAAGTCGACTGGGCGAAAAAAACGGTGACGGTTCCGCCCGGCGTCTCGCCCGACAAGGAAGCCATGGTCCGTTCGCGCCTGTTTGACCCGCGCCCGCCCGATGAGCACCGCGCCAGCGAATACCTCCACCACTGGCTCGGCAAAATCGAGCAGCGCTATCGAGGGTCGCGGACCAGATTGATTTTCTTCCGTCTGCCGCGCGGGCCGTTTGTGCGGCCCGATCCGCCGCCGTTCAACGCGCACAGCTCGGTGCGCGATCTGGCGAAGAATGCCAACGTGATCGTCGAAAATGAAGACGATTTCGATTTTCTGGAACGTCCCGAATTTTTTCTGGAGGCGCTGCACATGAATGCTGCGGGGTGCGCGGAATTTTCGCGGGCGCTGGCCGCGCACGTTCAGGAGCTGCTCGACGCTCATGCTCTTTAACACCCCGCAATTTTTCGCCTTCCTGCTGACCGTGCTGGTGCTGTTCTACGCCTCGCCGCACCGCTTCCGGCGCTGGATTCTGCTCGCCGCCAGCTATTTTTTCTACATGAGCTGGAACTGGAAATTCATCCCGCTTCTGCTCACGCTGACGGCCATCGATTACACGGCCGCGTTGTATATCGAAAAAAGCGAGGGCGCGCGCCGCAGATTTTTTCTGATCGTCGGTCTCAGCGGCAACCTCGGCTTTCTGGGATTTTTCAAATACTACAATTTTCTGGGCGATAATCTCGCGCTGCTGCTGCATCGTCCGGCGCACGCGTTCGCGCTGGCGATCGTTCTTCCGCTGGGCATCAGTTTTCACACCTTCCAGAGCATGTCCTACATTATCGACGTGTATCGCGGCGAGCAAAAACCGATCCGCTCGCCGGTGGACTACGCGTTGTTCATCGCCTTTTTCCCGCAGCTGGTCGCCGGACCCATCGTTCGCGCCCGCGAATTTTTCGGCAATTTCTACGCCTGGCGCGCGCCCGAAAATCTGGAACAGCTTCGCGGCGTTCTGCTGGTGGTGTTAGGCCTGGCGAAAAAAATGGCTTTCGCCGATCAGTTCGCGCAGATCGCCGACATTTATTTTTCCCATCCGATGGCCCACGCCGGCGCGCTTTCGGCATGGAAAGGCACCGGCGCTTTCGCTTTGCAGATTTTTTTCGATTTTTCCGGTTACACCGATATGGCCATCGGCATGGCGCTGCTGCTCGGTTTTCATTTCCCCGCGAATTTCCGCCGTCCTTATCTGGCCTTCAGCATCACCGATTTCTGGCATCGCTGGCACATGACGCTGTCGCGCTGGCTGCGCGATTATCTGTACATCCCGCTGGGCGGAAACCGTCACGGCACGCTGGCCACCTATCGCAATCTGATGCTGACCATGCTGCTCGGCGGATTGTGGCACGGCGCCAGCTGGAATTTCGTGGTGTGGGGCGGTTATCACGGCGCGCTGCTGGCGCTGGAGCGAATGGCCGGACGCCGAATGTTCGAGCAACGTCCGCGCTGGTGGATTTATCCGTTTCGCATCGTGCTGACCGTCGGCCTGGTCACCGTCGGCTGGGTTTTTTTCCGCGCCGCGACCTTCGCGGACAGCCGCTACGTGATCGCGCAACTGTTTTCGCAGGCGCCGGAGGTGAATAAAATCGTGATCGCGCCGTGGCTGGTCTGGCTGGCGGTGCTGTCGTTGGCCGTGGCGATCCTTGAAGAAAGCTGGGACCTGTTCGAGCGGCTGGTGAAAGGTCCGGCGTGGGCCTACGCGGCGGCCATGATCATTCTGTTATTCGTGGTGGAACTGATCGGCGTGACCGACAAACGAATCCCGTTCGTTTATTTCCAGTTCTAGCAGGGTGCTGAAAAAGGGGACAGACCGCTCTGTCCACGGCCATGGTCGCACGCGGCATGAATAACTTACCGGCGGGGACAGAGTTGTCTGTCCCCTTTTTCAGCACCCTGCTAGAGCATTTTCAGAGTTTTTTGTCGGACGGCCGTCGCGCGTTTTGCCCGCGTCCTGACGGACGCGGCTCGAATCGGGCTGAAAACGCTGTAGACTCACTCAACAATGAATTCATCCAAATCGACGAAATAATCCGACGATTTCGCATTCTTCCGCTTCGTCACACGCAGCTCCAAAGCGTGCGGACCATCGGCAAGCCCGCCGAAAATTCTCTTTTGCTGCCACAGCGTCGTCTTGGAATAAAGATCGACGCGCGCCCGCCGCTGGCCGTCGATTACCACCTCCGCTACGCCGCGATTGAACGCCTTGGTATACACGTAGGTAACCGACCGGCCGCTGAAAAAGAACTGTACCTCGTCGCCTGGATGGTTCGAATAAGTGATCGATTTTCCGGCCGTTTCGGCGAACTGCCGGTCGTGCAGCCACGAACCGGTGTACAGGATTCTCTCGTCCAGATCGTCGTAGCTGCCGGGCGGAAGCGGCGTCTGGTTGGGCGGCTTGACGATGCGCGTGTCCACCACTTTGCGAATCTCCCAGTTGCCGGAGACGTAGATGGTGGGCGCGGTCCATTCTTCCAGAAAATGTTGGACCACGCCCGTATCCGGCGCCGCGGGCGTGATCACGTATTGAACGCCGGCCTGGTGAAACACCTGCGCCATCTGCGCCGCGTTCTGCGCGGCGATCATCTGCCGCGAAAATCGATAGGTGTGCCAGGTATCCGAGTACGCTTTCGCATGCAGCCCCGCGATGGGATCGCCGTGTATAAAAGCCACCGGCACACCCGGCGCAACGCGGTTCAAAATTTCGATCAGGCCGCGCTGCGGCGCGGAGGCGCGCAGGTATTGTTCCACCTGCGGCCGCGAGAACAGCGCGAATTCACGATGGCTCCAGCCGGAGGACGGGAGAAACCACAAATTCAGCGCCATGACCGGCACCATCGCGAAGACCAGCGCCGGAATTTCGCTCAGCATCCAGCCCAGGCCGATCGAAACCAGCGGCAGCGCGGGATACAGATAGCGCAGGTTGGGCACGGACCAAAATGTGATCACCGCGCCCGCCGCTCCGAAGGCCACCGGCGCCCACGGAGCTTTTCGCCGGAACAATAAAAGGAGCGGCAGGAGCAGCAGAAAATACTGAAATCCCAGCGCGCCGTTCTGGCCCTCGATAAAATTCGCGGAGTGGAAGGTCAGATCGTAAAGCGCGCTCCATTTGTGCGCCGGCGGGTAACGCAAATCGGCCAGCGACACGGTGGGATCGAAATAGGGCGAGCGGAACCATGCATTGGCGAAGGGAAAAATCGGATTGCGCGTCCGGATCCACGCGTATAAATACGGCGGCGCGGCGAATACCAGGAACAAAACCGCCGCGCTCGCCGCCGTTCTAAAACGCCGCTCCGTTTTGCGCAGCGCGAGCCAGCCGAGCGCGATTGCCGGAAGCAGATACGCCGCCGTTCCCAGCTTGGTGGAGAACGCCGCGCCCAGCAGGATCGCGCCCGCGGCCGTTTCGCCGGTCCACAGCGCCAGGCACGCCGCCACGATCAGCGCGGCCCAGACATTTTCGACGAATAACGATCCGGTGACCAGTTGCACCAGCGGCGTCGACGCAAACAGCGCGGCGCTCACCGCCGCGCGCCCCGGCGTCAGCCAGCGCCGCGAGGCTTGGTACACCATCGCGGCAAGGAAAACGATCATCGCGAAATTCAGCAGCCGCGCCGCGGCCTCGCCGCCGGCCAGATAAACTCCGGTGAACGCGAAATCGCCGCCCATCGGCATCAGCGCCCATAAATAGGACTGAAAATCGAAAGCAAAGCGCCCCTGCTGCGCGATCATCGACGGAACCGCCAGATGCATCGCCAGCGCATCGGAGCCCACTTCGGGCTCGAGCGCGATCAGCCAGTGCATCATCAGCACGAAAACCAGCAGCGCGTCTCCGGCGGTCGCGCGCGGGAAGGAAATTTCCGGCGTCGCCAGCCGCGCGAAATACGGGATCGCAAACGCCAGCGTGTAGGTCCACCAGAAATTCACCGGAAAATGCACGGCGATCGAAATGAGAAAAATCCAGATCGACAACCCGGCGAGTGTGGCCCGCACCGCGTCGCTTCGCGGAAACAGCCGGCGTCCCAGCAAAAAGCACGACCCCAGAAAATAAACGACGGCCGCCGGCGCCCAGGCGCTAAAGAACCGTGCGCACCACCACTCGCTGTAGGCCAGGATGAAAATCATCGCGGCGGGATAGAACCACGCCGGACGGATCCGCAAGATGGCTCCCGCGATCCCCCAATAGATCGCGCTAAAGGCGATCAGCCGCGTGACCGCATCCGCGTTCCACAGGTGTTCGTGAAACATTCCCTCGACGAGAACAGCCCGGATCGCGAATGCCGCGGCGGCGGCCAGAGCGATCCATGCGCAGGTGCGTCTCAATTTGAACAGTGTAATACGCGCCAATGGCCGCGTCCCGCCGTCCTGATATAATCGAGTGCGCTATGGCCCGATCCGTATTTTCACACTGGTGGGATGCGGTGAAGCCGCCGCCCGCGGTGACTCGTCCGGGAAGCGTTAAGAAAGAATTCACCGCCCGCCAGAAACGGCTGCTGTATTCGACCGCCGCCGTTCTGCTCGCCGGCGGCGCAGGCTGGGCCGCCTACGCCTATGTCGCTTCCGCGCCGCAGCGCGCGGACAAGGAATATCAGGCCGGCATGACACTGATGGCCACCGGCAAATATCAGGACGCCATCGCCGAATTCACGCGCGCCGTCGGAATCTGGCCGCAGCATGCCGGCGCGTATCTGGAACGCGGCGTCTCCCGTCGCTATTTGAACCAGAATGATCTGGCGCTCGCCGATTTCGATCAGGCGGTCCAGTTGAACCCCAGCCTGGCCCGCGCCTATACCGCCCGCGGTTTCATCTACCGCGAGCGTGGAGACGTCCAGGGCGCGCTCGCCCAGTTCAGCAAATCCATCGAAGTGTCGCCCAACGTCGACGCCTACTTCGAGCGCGGCCAGACCTACGAAAACCTGGGCGAGCACCAGAAGGCCATCGACGACTACAACAGCGCCATCCACGAACTGCCCAATGCGCCTTACGTCTATCGCGCGCGATCGCTCTCCCGCCGCGAGCTGGGCGACCAGGCCGGCTTCGAAGCCGATCAGCAGATGGCAGCCAGCTTGGAACATCGCCACTGATTTATGTTTGTTCCGCTCACGCCGCTGCGGTGCCTGCACCGCGCCATGGATCTTTTTGGCTCGAAGACGGGCGTCGTTTCGGGCGACCGGCGATTCACCTACGCCGAGTTCGGCCAGCGCGCCGAGCGCCTGGCCAGCGCGCTGCCCCAGTTCGGAATCGGCGCGGGCGACCGCGTCGCTTATCTCAGCTTCAATAATCATCAGTTGCTGGAAGGCTATTACGGCGTGGTGCAGGCGCGCGCCATCGTGATGCCGCTGAATGTGCGTCTTTCCGAACCCGAGCTGACCGCGATCCTGTGCCATTCTGGCGCGAAGATGCTGCTGTTTGAAAACGATTTCGCGCCGATGGCCGAAAAGCTGCGGCAAAGCTGCCGCAACGTCGAACGATGGGTGACGCTCGACCAAAAAATTCCCGCGGCCGATCTCACTTATGAAGAGCTGCTCGCCGCCGGCCATGCCGGGCGCGCCGATATTTTTTCCTACGACGAATCGGCCGTCGCCGAGCTGTTCTACACCAGCGGCAGCACCGGAACGCCCAAGGGAGTGACGCTGGCGCATCGCACTTTGTACCTGCACGCGCTGGACGTCGCGACTCTTTATAAGGACGTCGAAAGCGCGGTCGACCTGCATACCATTCCGCTGTTTCACGCCAACGGCTGGGGCCGTCCGCAGGCGTCCACCATGCTCGGAATCACGCAGGTGATGGTGCGACGCTTCGAGCCGAATTTCGTCTTCGGGCTGATTCAGCAGCACCGAGCTACCGATATGTGCCTGGTGCCGACCATGGCCAACGCCTTGATCAACGCACCCGATCGCGGGAAATTCGATTTGTCCAGCATGCGCCGCGTGATGATCGGCGGCGCGGCGTCGTCGCCGGAGCTGGTCGATCGCGTGGAAAAAGCGATCCCCGGCTGCGAATGCATGTCCGGTTACGGCCTCACCGAAACCTCGCCGGTGCTGACCACGTCGCGTCCCAAAGGACTGCACTACGCCTCCGATGCCGAGCGGCTGCGCCGCCAGGCCATGGCCGGATGGCCGGTTCCCGGCGCGCGGATTCGCGTGGTCGATCACGAAATGAAGGACGTGCCGCGCGATATGAAATCGATCGGCGAAGTGGTCGCCATGGGTGACCACATCATGGAGGGTTATTATCAGGAGCCCGAAGCGACCGCGGCGGTGATGACCGGACCGTGGTTCCACACCGGCGACATGGCCGTTTGGGACGAGGACGGCTACATCCACATTGTCGATCGCAAGAAGGAGATCATCGTTTCCGGCGGTGAAAATATTTCCTCGCTCGAAGTGGAGCGCGAAATTTTCGCGCACCCGGCGGTGCTCGAATGCGCCGTGGTCGCCGCGCCCAGCGATCAATGGGGCGAGGTTCCGGCCGCCATCGTAGTGCTGAAGCCGGGCGCATCGCTGACCCAGGAAGAACTGCTCGCGTTTCTTTCGGCGCGGCTGGGAAAATTCAAGCTGCCGCGGATCGTCGAATTTTCCAAGGAATCGCTGCCCAAAACCGGCACGGGAAAAATCCGCAAGATGGTGCTCAAGGAAAACTTTTGGGCGGGAAAAGAGAAGCGAGTGCAGGGTTAGGGCGGAAGGTGTGGGAAGCGGCTGCTTCGCAGGTGGCCGACGATGATCACACCTCCCAATCATGTTTGAAATGTTCCGCGTTGCCGTCCCGCCCGATCTTCTCGCCGATCTGTACGAAGCCGGAACCGCCGGCATTATTGAGCATGACGGCTGGCTCGAAGCCTTCTTCGACGATCGCGAAACCGCGGCGCGCTTCGGCGATCCCGTCGAATGCGAGCACACCGATTGGGTGCAACACACCTACGACGCGTGGCCGCCGCTGCTGGTCGGCGAAAAATTTTTCGTGGTGGCTCCCTGGCGCGGCGATCCCACGCCGCCGGGAAGGTTCCGTCTGGAGATCAACCCCGGGATGCAATGCGGAACCGGCCAGCATCCCTGCACGCAGCTCTGTCTCGAAGCGATGGAGCGGGTGCTGCGCCCCGGCGATTCGGTGCTGGACGTCGGCACCGGGTCCGGCATTCTGGCGCTGGCCGCGAAACTGCTCGGCGCCGGTCGCGTGGTCGCCTGCGATATCGATCCGGAGGCGGCCAGGCTGGTCCCGTTTTTCGTCGGCAGCGTGGATGCGGTGCGTTCCCATTCCTTCGATGTGGTGGTCGCCAACATCAGCGACTGGGTGATCGAAGAACTGCGCCCCGAATTTTCCCGCGTCGCGCGCCGGCAGATCCTTTCCGGGTTCCGCGACGAACAGGGCCGCTGGACGTGTGTCGTGGCGTAAGCCGCCAGGCTTGCGTCTTCGCGGCCCTCGGACCTGCGTCGTGGCGTAAGCCGCCAGGCTTGCGTCTTCGCGGCCGGGAGCACAAGCCTGGCGGCTTATGCCACTTCCGGCAGTAGAATAAAGACGCGACCGCATGCAGCGTCTTCTCGATCTTTCTTTGCAGGATCGCGCTCGCGCTGTTCGCGAAAGCGGCGCTCTCGCCCAATCCCTTCCGCCCGCGCTGCGCGAACATTTCGAGCTTCTGCTGGCCGCATCGCCCGCTCCTGAACAGGGTCTGCATTATTTCGCGCGATTCCCCGCGCAGCGCATCAACGCCTACAATCTGCGCCCGCTGATCGCTATCTTCACGCACAGCCAGTTTCTGGCCGAAGACCTGATCGAGCATCCGGAATGGTCCGCCGACATTCGCGACCTGGACCGCGTGCTCGAAGCCGAGGAATATCGCGAACGCCTGGAATCCGCGCTCACCGCCGGGCTGCCGCGGCCGCTCGATCTGGCCAAGTTCCGGCGGCGCCAGCTTCTGCGAATCGTGGTGCGCGACGTGCTCGGTCTGGCGACGCTGCCGGAAATTACGGCCGAGCTTTCCGCGCTCGCCGACGCCATTCTCGAAATTGCGTACCAGCGGATTTTCGAAGATCTGGTGGCGCGATTCGGCCGGCCCGAGGCCGGATTTTCGGTGATCGCGCTCGGCAAACTCGGCGGATTCGAGCTCAATTACAGCTCCGATATCGACCTGATGTTTCTCTATTCGGACAACGGCCGCACCGCGGGAGCGCAGCCGGTTACCTGCAAGGAATTTTTTCAACGCGCGGCGAATGAGTTGACGGCGCTGCTGTCCACCTACACGCCGGAAGGCCTGTGCTATCGCGTCGATCTGCGCCTGCGTCCCGACGGCCGGCTGGGCGAGGTTTGCATTTCGCTCGACGGAGCGCGCCAGTATTACGAGAAACGCGCGCGGGACTGGGAATTGCAGATGCTGATCAAGGCTCGCGTGGCCGCGGGCGACCGCGCCGCCGGACGCGCGCTGCTCGATTTTGTCGAGCCGCGGATTTATTCGACCACGCTCGATTTTTCGGCTGTCGAAGCGCTTTCGGTGACGCGCGAACGGCTCAATGAAAAACTGGCGGCGAAAAAACGTCCCGCCGGACAGATCGACGTGAAGCTGGAGCGCGGCGGCATCCGCGATATCGAATTCGTGGTGCAATGCCTGCAACGGCTGCATGGCGGAGCCGAGCCGTGGGTTCGCCACGGCGGCACGCTGCTGGCGCTGGCGCGTTTGCACGACAAGGATTTTCTCTCCGACGCCGAATACGGCCAGCTCGCGTCGGCCTATCAGTTCCTGCGCCACCTGGAGCATCGTCTGCAATTCGCCGAGGATCGCCAGACGCACACCTTGCCGCGCGATCCGCGGGAGCTGGAGCTGCTGGCGCGGCGCATGCCGGGCGGCGAATCGGCCGCATCGCTCGCCGAAAAAATGCGCGCGCATTTCGCGCACGTCATCGAAATTTACGAGCGCGTGGTGCATTCGCGCAGCTTCACGGAAGCGCCGCAAACTTCGAGCAACGTGGTGCGCGCGCTGGATCAGCGTGCGCCGTCGGTTTCGGCCGCCCTGGGGCGCGCCGAACTGCATCGCGGCGTGCAGGCCTTCGAGCATTTCCTGGAACGCCTGCCCGCCGATCGCCTGGAAGGTCTCGACTCCGATCCCGCGCGCACTCACGCGCTGCTCGATCTGTTCGAACATAGCCCGTATTTCGCGGAAGAATTAATTCGCACGCCGGAGCTGGCGGAGGAAATCGGCCGGCCCGCCGGCGTCGAACCCGCGCCGCGCGAAGCGGGCGAACTGCGCCGCTGGTATCGCCGCGAAATGCTGCGCATTCAGGCGGAAAGCATCTGCCGCCGCCAGCCCATTTTCGAAACGCTGGCCGAAACCTCGGAGCTGGCCGACCAGGTGATCACGCGGACCTACGAAATCGCGCTGGCCGCCGCGGCGCCGGCGCAATCGATGTGGGTCATCGCGCTGGGACGGCTGGGCATGCGCGAATTCGACCTGGCCTCCGACGCCGACCTGGTTTTTGTCCTGGACGATTCCGCGGCGGGCGAAATGCCGTTCTGGACGCGAATCGCCGAGCGCATCATCAATCTGATTACCGCCTACACCGGCGACGGCGTCATTTTCGCCGTCGATACGCGGCTGCGGCCCAATGGCAGCGGCGGACCGCTGGTGCAAACCGAATCGGCGTTCCTCGATTATTTCGGCCGCGTGGCGGCGGCGTGGGAAGGCATCACTTACATGAAATCGCGGGTGGTCGCGGGCGATACCGCGCGCGCCGAATCGTTTCTGCACCAGCTTCAGAAAGCCGACTGGCGCCGCTATGGGCAAAGCGGCCGCTCGCGCACCGATCTGCGCCAGATGCGGATGCGCCTTGAAAAAGAACAGGGCGCGTCGCATCCGTTAAAGGCCGGAACCGGCGGCTATTACGACATCGATTTCCTGCTGATGTATCTGCGCCTCAAAAGCGCGGGAATTTTTTTCAAGGTTTTAAACACGCCGGCGCGCATCGAAGTGCTCGAAAGCATGGGCCATCTGGATCGCGAGGAGGCGCGGTTTCTGAACGAAGCGGCGACCTTCTATCGAGCGCTGGATCATGGGTTGCGCGTTCTTTCCGGACATGCCGAAGGCCGGCTGCCGGCTTCGGAAGCGCAGCTTGCGACGCTCGCGGCGCTGCTGGTCCGCTGGAGTCCGGTGCCGCTGGAGGCTCTCGCGGAAATTCGCACCCGGACGCGAGCGCTATTCGACCGGCTGTTCGGCTAGCCGGGCGCTCTTAAAAAGGCTGCTGAAAAAGGGGACAGACTACTCTGTCCCCGCCTGTCAGTTATTCGTGCCGCGTGCGACTATGGCCGTGGACAGAGCGGTCTGTCCCCTTTTTCAGCAGTACCCTGCTAGACTGCGTGGGCCACTGGAGCGAGCAGGGCCGCGGTCGATTCGCGGATGCGCAAGGTGGTCTCCAATACCAGTTTTGTGGGCGGGCATTGCGGCTCCTGCATGCGCCGCAACAACAGCTCGACGCCTTTCCGGCCCAGCTCATAGGCTGGCTGCGCGATGGCGGTCAGCGGAGGATCGACCGCTTCGGAGAAAACAGGGTCGTCGAAAATCGCCAGCGCCACGTCCTGCGGGCAGCGCAGCCCCGTTTCACGGATCCCGCGCAGCAGCGCCACTCCCAGCCTGATGCTGCCGGCGATCGCCGCGAAAGGCCGGGGACACGTCGCCAGCAGTTTGCGCACGGCGTAGAGTGCGTCCTCCGGCCGCGAACCCGCGGTGATCTCCAGGCTCTGGTCGTGAGCCAGCCCGGCATCCTGCAAGCCCTGCCGGTACCCGGCGAGACGCTCGCTGGCCGGAGACAGGGCCAGGTCGGAGTCCAACACGCCGGAGTCCAAAAAGGCGATTTGCCGGTGACCATTGCCGGCCAGATGCAGGGTACACTGTTGCGCTCCGTGAAAATTGTTCACGACCACGCAATCCACGCCCGCTCCGGCGATTTCGCGGTCCAGGCAGACGATGGGCGTTCCGGAAGATTGAATGGCGCGGATTCGCGCCGGGTCCGCGCTCATGGCTCCGGCCAGCAGGATTCCGTCCACGCGGCGGCTGCGCAGCGCGTCCAAACCCTGCTGTTCGCGCTCCGGCTGATCGTCGGAGTTGAGCGTGATCAAAATATAATTGGCGCCCCAGGCGGCATCCTCGGCGCCCCGCATCACCTGTGGAAAGAACGGATCGGTCATATCGCTGATCACCAGTCCGATGGTCCGGGTTTGCCGGATTTTCAGGCTTCGGGCGACATGATCGGGGTGATAATCGAGCTGCTTGATCACCTCTAAAACACGGTCTTTCAATCGCTTACTGACAGGGACCGACCCGCTGATCACGTTCGAGACGGTACCCACCGAGACTCGAGCCCTGTGCGCAACCTCTTTAATCGTCGGCATTTTCAGAGATCCCCCGTGGGCGGGGCAGTTCCCTCAAACTCCCCGCTTCCTAATAAAGTGACGCCGTCCTGACGTTTGTTTCAGGGATGGGGTCGTCTCTGTATCGCAAATTTTATTAAAGAATTGGCTCACCGAAGCGGGCCAGCAGCCGTTCGATCAGGCGCTCGATTACGGAGACCTCAATCGGCGAGTTTTGTTCCCAATGCCGGAGAATCCGTTCCGCGACGCCGTCCACCACGCGACTGCGCAGATCGGTCAACTGCGCCTGAGTGGCCGCCGGAATCGATTTGCTGAAATAGTGCGCCAGCTGGCGCTCCAGGTCCTCGGACGTTTCTTCGGATGGCTCGAGAGGACGCTGTTGCAGACGGGCTTGCAGTCCGCGAATCACCATGCTGGCCTTCTCGGCCGCCTGGGTGAGGCCGGGTTCCGGTCTTTCCGGGAGTTTTCGCGGTGCCACGGAGCGCTCTTTCTTTGCGATTATACAGGATTACTTCCAGCAGGGTGTCCCCTTTTTCAGCACCCCTGCTAGTAATACTAATCTAGGGCATTGACCTTAGGCCATGTCTCGGTTACAATCGACCTTGCCGCTAATCAGTAGCTCTAGCTCTGCGATTTACGGGGCTATAAAGTTCCGTTTCCCAGTGACTTGGAAGCACCTGTCTTCGTCGGTGGACGGCGAGCGGTGGGAGATGGTGGTTCCCCGGATGGTCCGTCCTCCCAAGTTGACAGCTGCGCCTGACCGGCCGTCTACCGACCGGGAGTTCCGGGAGTGCAATGATCTGTTTGCGAATCTGCCCCGCTCAGATTCGATCTTCCTTCGTTTTTTCCGCTGGTTATTTGGATTCCGGGATGGATTTGGATCGCCTTCGAGACGGTGAACGGCTGCTCAACCAGGCGCGATTCGAAGAAGCGCTGGAGTGTTTTGCCGCCGCCGAAGGGAACGATCCGCGGGCGCTGTTTGGATCGGCGGTGGCGCGGCAGATGCTGGGGCGATTCGAGGAGGCGGAAAGCCGCTATGAACGGCTGCTGGCGGCCCACCCGGCGCACGAAGAAGCGCTGGCGAATCTGCTGGCGATGAGCGTGGAGCGCTTTGACCTGGACCGGGTGGAATCGTATTCGCAACGGCTGCTGGCGGCGAATCCCGCGTCGATGGCCGCGCTACAGGGATTAGTGATCGTCGCGGTGGAGCGGCGGCAGCTGGAAACCGCGGCGCAGTATTTCCGGCGAATCGTCGCCGAGCCGAGGCTGGCAGACGGGGACGGCGACGCGATAGAGTATCGTTTGAGCCGGGAGACCGTGGAACGGCTGCGGAGTTTTTATGGCGCGGTTGCGGATTCGTATTGAGCTGAGCCGCGGCGGAGTCGGCGTGCCGCTGCACAAGCTGGCGAGCGTTGTCGAAGAGGCGCAGAAGTTTTTTCACATGCTCGCCGAAGACGTGCATATCGAAGCGCAGCGCGGCGAATGGCTGGGTTTCGATTTCGACAATCAGAGCCTGAATTTCACGGCGGAGTACGTCGGCACGGTGACGGCGCCGCAGGTGCAGGCGTTTTACGCGGCCTTCGACGGCACCACCGCGCTGCGCCGCGCGACCATCGGCCAGTTTGCGCGAATCACCGAGGCGATCGGGGAAGACGAATTGGTCGGCTTCGGGCTGTTTCAATCCGAGCGCGACGCGGAACCGACGGAATGGCGCTGCCTTTCGCGCCGCGACGCGCTGCGGATCGCCGAAGAGATTCAGGTTCTGATCGGCGGGAGCAGCGACCAGGCGTCGCATCTTCCGGCGGTGAGCGACGCCAAAGCGAGCCTGTTCGGCCGCCGCGAAGAAGATCCCGGACTGGCGGCGCGATTGGCGCGGGTCGAAAAAAAAGTAGACGAGCATTCGACGCAGCTCGGCGATTTGCGCTCGCAATCGGCGGCGGCCGAAGAAGGTTTCCGCAATCTGCTATCGGCGGTGGAGGGTTTTTGCGATCAGGCCGCGCAGCAGATCGAACGAATCACGCCGGGCGCGCTGCCGGCTCCGCGGCGCGCGCCGCGCCCGATTCCGCGCGGCTGGATTCTGGTGGGAATCGGCGGATTGGTCGCCGCGGGGGTTCTGTTCGCGGCTTTGCACGCATGGCCGGCGCGGCCGGCTGAGCCGGTAGCCGCCAAGACGGCGCCGGTGGTGGAACCGCAGCCTACGCCGCCCCCCGTGCCCACTCCGTCGCCCGCGCCTACTCCAGCGCCGCGCGAGCCAATGCACATCGATCTGGCCGCATCCGAGCCGACTTGGGTCACCATGACGGACGGCGCCGGCAAACGGCTGTTCGCGGGTCTGCTGGTGCCCGATGCGCCGCGGACGCTGGAAGTGGACGGCGAGGCGAAGCTGCGGACGGGCAACGCCGGAGGATTGCTGGTGAAGCTGAACGGCCATCCGATCGGCCCGATCGGTCCGCATGGCATGGTGCGGGAGATCGAATTCAAGGACGACGGATTTACCATCATCACGCCGAAGCAGCCTGCGGCTTCTCGTGACAAGTAGGAGCGTGAAATCTGCGTTGATTGCGAAGGATGGGGAGCCCCCGCCATGACTGGCGGGGCTGTAGGTGCGCGTTACAGCCCCGCCAGTCATGGCGGGGGCACATCGCGCATCAACGACGCGCCCGGACTGACGCGCTCCAAAGAAATCTCGAAATTCGCTAGAATCGCGGAAGCCATGTCTCCCGCCGCTGCCCTGCTGCTGGCCGCGGGAATCCTCGCTTCGGCGCAGACTCCCGAGGAGGAACACGCCCGGCTGATCGAGGCGGCGCGCAGGAACGCACTGGCTTTCACGCATTCCCTGCCCGACTTCTTCTGCTCGGAAACGCTGCGGCGCTTCGAAAGCCGCCCCGGCGCCGCGGACTGGCGCGCCAAGGACACGCTCGAAATCGAGCTGAGTTATTCCCAGGGCGAAGACGATTACGAGCTGATCTCGGTCAACGATCAGCCGGCGCTGCAATCCTACGACGCCACGCCGGGCGCGATCACGCATGGCGAATTCGGCGCCTGGCTCCATACGATTTTCGATCCGGCCTCGGCCGCCGGATTTCGATGGGAGCGCAGCGAGCCGATCGGCGCGCGCAGCACCGCGGTGTTCTCCTATCGCGTCAGCAGCGCCAAATCGGATTACCACCTGTATTATCGCGACGGCGGCCTGTACCATTCGGCGCATGTGGGCTACAGCGGTGACGTGTGGATCGACCAGGCGAGCCAGCGCGTACTGCGCGTATGGATTCAGGCCGAAGGGATTCCCGAACATTTTCCGGTGCGCCAGACCTCGCATCTGTTGGGCTACGATTTCGCCTCGATTGCCGGGCGCGAATATCTGCTGCCGGCTTACGCCGAAACGCGCGTGGCCACGGTGAAAGAGGATTTTCGCAACCAGATGGAGTTTCTCCATTACCGCAAATTCGAGGCCACGGCGACCCTGCGCGGCGAAGGGCGCATGGCCGCGGCGAACGCGTCCCCAGCCGCGAACGAAGCGCGGGTGCCGGCCGCGACGATCGAGCGGCTGGAGTTTGAAAGCGGTGTTCCGCAGCGCTCGGCCAGAGCGGCAGCGGAATTGAACCAGTTTCACGACGAATCGGAATTGATTCCGGCGCCGGCCCCACCCGATGCGCCGGCCGTGGCGCAAACGGTGGCGGAAGCACGGCGGCTCGCGTCGGCGTATCTGGAATCCCTGGCGCCGTTTTCTTATACCGAGACGTTCACCGTTTCGACCAAACCGCCGCGGCGCGAATCCTGGGAGCCGGTGGGTTCGCTCACCGCGCGCGCCGATCATTCGGCGTCGGGTGAAGCGTTCCGCATGATCGCGCCGGACCGTGCGGCTCGCGCCGATCAGGCGCATTTCGAGACGGCGCTCCATTCGTCAGCGTGGAATTTCGAATACACGCGGCTGCTCGAAAACGTTTTGGCGCCTTCCGCCCCGGCGGAGTTTCGCTGGTATCGCGGGGCCATGCTGCGCGGCGCCCCGGTGGAGGTTTATTTCTTTGTGGTGCCGCAGGCGTCGTCGCATTACTTGATCCGGCGCGGCTTTTCGACGGTGGCGGCCGCGCAGCGCGGCTTCCTATATGTCGACCCCAAGACGGATCGCCTGCTGCGCATCTTCGCGGAAGCGGCGGCGATTCCGCCGGGAACTGCGCTGCGGTACACTTCCGCGCTGCTCGATTTCGCGCCGTCGGGCGGCCGGCTGCTGCCGCTGCGCGAGGTGCTGCGCGTCGATTCGCAGGATCTGGCGACGCGCTATGAATCGTCCTATCAGATCGACGCGCGATAGCCCGCGGCGTCGTCAAACATTCCCGCGCTTATTTGGGCATTGATATCGCTGACGCAACCTTCAGTATGGGTGCGTGGCGCACGCACTTCTGCGTGCCGCGCCGGCACTCCTGCCGACGCTGGTTCCGCTCGATCAGCCATGCGTCGAGAAGAGTCTCGACGCGGCACGCAGGAGTGCGTGCGCCACCAACGGGCCGAAGCAACTGGTTGGATCAAGTATGAACCCGCGCGCGGGCTGCTCGCCGCTGTTACAGCCCCATTCGCTCCAGCTTGCGATACAGCGTCTTGCGCTCGATCCCCAGAATCTTCGCGGCGCGGCTCTTGTTCCCATTGGTCGCGGCGAGCACTCTGCGGATCTGGTCCGTCTCCGTGTCGGCCAGCGTTTCGCTCGCGGCGTCGCGCGAATCCATCTGCTCGATTGCCTGGCGCACCGCTTTATCGTCGATGCGGCCGCCCGGCGCGAGAATCGTCAGCCGCTCCATCATGTGCTGAAGCTGGCGGACGTTGCCCGGCCAGCTGTATTCGCACATCGTTTTCAAGCCGGAATCGGCGAGGCGCGTTTCCAGCTCGTAGCGCTGGTTATAGCGCTTCAGAAAATAATGGACCAGCAGCGGGATATCGCTCGGCCGTTCGCAGAGCGGCGGAACGGTCAGCCGAACCACGTTCAGGCGATACCACAGATCCTCGCGAAATTTCGCTTCGTCCACCATCTTCTGAACGTCTTTGTTGGTCGCCGCGATCACCCGCACGTCCACTTTTTTGGCGCGCGCCGAACCCAGCGGACGAATTTCCCGTTCCTGCAAAAATCGCAGCAATTTTAGCTGAAACCCCAGATCAATATCGCCGATTTCATCCAGAAATACGGTGCCATTGTTGGCCGCTTCGAACACGCCCATGCGATCGCGATCCGCGCCGGTGTAGGCGCCCTTGAGCGTGCCGAACAATTCGCTTTCGAGCAGGGAGGCCGCGATCGATCCGCAATCGACCGGCACGAACGGCTGCGCGGCGCGCTTCGAGTTGCGATGAATCATGCGCGCGATCAGCTCTTTTCCGGTTCCGGTTTCGCCCTCGATCAGCACCGTCGCATCGGTCGGCGCGACTTTCGACAGGGTCTTATAAATATCAATCATGCGCGGCGAGCTGCCGATCATTTCCGTGTTCGGCAGATCGTCAATCGACGCGGCGTCGTCTTCCGCCTCTTCCGGATTCAGCGTTTTTTCGGCGCGTTTAATGGTATCAATCATCTGCGCCATCTCGAACGGTTTGGCCAGATATTCGAAGGCGCCGCCCTCGGTCGCCTGCATCACCGTTTCCATGCTGCCGCGCCCGGTCATCAGGATCACGGCGCAATCCGGATTCTGCTGGCGCGCGGTGCGCAGCACATCGATGCCGGTGCGCTCATCCAGGTAAATATCGGAGATGACGATGGGGTACGCGGAGGAACGCAGCCGGTCGATGGCCTCGCGCGTGGAAGCGACCGCGTCCACCGCGTAGCCTTCCAGCTCCAGGCACATCACCATCGTATTGCGAACCGATTGGTCATCCTCGACGATCAGAAGCTTCTGCATTCTTCACCGCGGCGGGCGAAACCTGGGCCGCCACTATCATGGTAAAACACGATCCTTTTCCCGGCTCGCTGGTCACTTCCATGCGCCCGCCGTGATGGGCGACAATCTGTTCCACGATGGACAGGCCGATCCCCGTTCCCACTTCGCCGGACGCTTCGGCGCGCTTGGTGCGATAGAACTTTTTGAAGATGCTTTTCAGCTCTTTCGCGTCCATGCCGATGCCCTGATCGCGCACCCGGACGCGCAGTTCGCCCCCGCCCAGCTCGCTCGAAACATGCACTTCGGTTTCGGCCGGCGAATATTTGACGGCATTGGTGAGCAGATTATACAGCGCATATTCCATCAATTCGCGATCGCCGGTCAGCGTCGCACTGGCAATTTCGTCCATAAATAAGCGGATTTTTTTTCGTTCCGCAATGGGCGCCGCGCGCTCGAAACAGGTCTCGATCACCTGCGCGATCGGGAACGCTTCGCGCTTTAATTCCATCTGGCCGTCGGCCAGCCGTTCGACGTCTAAAAACGTCTGGATCATCCGCGCCAGCCGCTTCGATTCGGAGTTGATCATTTCACTCAACTGCTGGCGCTTGTCGTCGGGCAGCGCGTAGCGGGTCATGATTTCGCTGGACCCTTGAATCGCCGTCAGCGGCGTGCGCATTTCGTGCGCGGCCCAGTGGATTGCCTGCTGATAGCGCGATTTTTCCGATTCGCTGCGCCGCAATTGCCGCTGCACGAAAAAATACTGGAAGCTCGCCGCGCCGCCCACCGAAAGCCAGGCCACCGCGACCGGCTCGAAAAACGGAAATACCACGTCATGATGGAAAAATTCGACGGGCGTCCACAGCGCCAGCGCCAGCACCACCGCGGCCAGCGCGTACGCCGACCACCCCGAGCGCCGCGCGAAAATCAATCCGGCCGCGGCGGCGAACATCGCGCACAGCAACAATTCCAGGTCATTGCGCGGCGGCGTGAGAAATCGCCCGCGCGCGATGGTCTCATAAATCTGCGCGTGCATTTCGACGCCGGGAATGTCTTCGCCGAACGGAATCGCCGCCTGATCGTTGGCCGCCTGCGCGGTCACGCCGACGAATACCGCTTTGCCGCGCAGCAGGTCGCGATGCGCGGCCACCTCCAGCGCGGAAACGATGGGAATGCCGGAGGCGAGATAACGAATGTACATCAACCGGCCGTTCTCGCCCGGTTTCGCGGGAATCGCGACGCCGCCGGTGTCGATCTCATCCGGCCCGTTTTGAAGGGGTTCGGTTTCGCCGTGCGCGACGCTGAAGGTTTTGAGCGCCAGCGTCCAGCGCTGCTGTCCGTCGGCGATCTCTTCGAGCGGCACCTGACGATTGGCGTCGTCGTTATCGTCGCGATAAACGTGGCCCAGGCCCGCCGCGGCGCGGGCGAATCGCGGCAGCGGATCTTCCCACCGGACTTTTCCGTTCACCTTGATCAGGTCGCACGGCAGCACCAGATTTTTGGTCGCGTGCAGCGCCGCTTCGAGCGCCTGGTTGCCCTGCGTATCCAAATTATCGTCGGCGAGAAGAATATCGTCGGCGACGGCCGCGGGACCGGCGGCATTGATCTGCGTAATCGTCTCCGCCAGAATCGAGCGGATATTACGCATTCCGCCGCGCTTTCCGAGCGTCTGCTCGTCGATTCCCACCACCACCGACTGCGGCGTCCAAATTTCGGCCGGCTGCCGCGTCACCATCGCGTCATAAAAAATGTTGTCGACGCGCTCGGCCGGCGGCAGCCATCCGACGGCCATGCTGACGGCGAAACACCCGGCAAGGACGGCGATGTACGCGGCGGTCTGGGCGCGGCCGGTCACTTCGTTACCAGGCGTTCGATTTCGTCCGCATCGCGCGGCAACGCGCCGCTCAGATTTTTCGACCCGGTTTCCGTCACCAGGATGGTATCTTCAATCCGCACGCCGATGTTTTCTTCCGGAAGATAAATTCCCGGCTCGATGGTGATCACCATCCCCGGCTGGAGCGGCGCGTTCACGTCGCTCAAATCGTGCACGTCCAGGCCGACGTGATGGCTTAAACCGTGCGTGAAATATTTGCCCAGCGGCTCGCCATGCAGGTCCTTGCCGTGCGAATTGATGTAATCGTAGGCGATGGTATAGAGCGAATTTTCGCCGCGAATTTTCATCCCCGGTTTCACCGCGGCGATGGCGGCCTTCTGCGCGCCCAGAACAATGTTATAAATCTCCCGCTGCCGCGGTGTGAATTTTCCGTTCACCGGAACCGTGCGGGTCACATCGCTCGCGTAGTCCGAGCATTCCGCGCCGACGTCCATCAGCAGCACCTCGCCCGAATCCATGCGCCGGCGATTGGCCATGTAATGCAGAATGGTGCTGTTCGGACCGCTGCCGACGATGGGCGAGTAGGCGCTGCGCTCGCAGCCCATTTGTTCATAGGTGTCGACCATGGTCGCCGCGATCTGGTATTCGAACAATCCGGGGCGAATCTGTTTCCAGGCGGCCAGGTGCGCGGCGACGCTCGCATTGGCGGCCCGCGTGAGCAGCTCGATCTCGGCCGGCGATTTGATCATGCGCCTCCGTTCGAGCAGCTCCAGCGCCGATCTTTGTTCGTGCAGCGGCGCCAGCGCGGCCAGCTTCTGCGCCTGCGCATCGGAGGGGATCGCGTAAACATGTTCGGACTGCCGGGCCAGGCGCAAAAATTCCGGCTCCAGCGCACTGCGCGGCATCACCTTCTCGAAACCCGTTTTTTCCTTCGCGCCGGCATCCTCCGGACCGACCTTGCGGCCGGTGAAATTTTCCATCCGCAAATCGCGCTCCGGAAGAAAAATGATCTCTTCATTTTTGCTGAGCATCATGGCCGCGCCCGGCTCGCGCCATCCGGAAAGATACAGAAAATTCGTCTCCTGAAAAAAGCTGAGGTGCAGATCGTCCGGTTCATTCGCGCCGAAAAGTACCAGTACGCCATCGAGAGACTGGCGCAGCTCCATTCGCCGCGACTGATACTCCTGGCGCGAGATCCCGCCGCCAAAAAGCGGCCCCAGCGCGAGCAGCACGGCGACAACCCTTCGCATCTTTTAATAGTAATGCCGCGCCCCATCAGTGTGAGAAAAGCGCAGTAGCACAGGCTTGTGCTCCGGACGGCCGGAAACCAGCCCGCAGTAGCATAAGCAGGCTTGTGCTCCAGACGTCCGGAAATCGCAGTGGCATAAGCCGCCAGGCTTGTGCTCCGGACGTCCCGAAATCGCAGTGGCATAAGCCGCCAGGCTTGTGCTCCAGACGTCCCGAAATCAGCCCGCGGTAGCATAAGCCGCCAGGCTTGTGCTCCGGACCGCCCGAAATCAGGCCGCGAAGACGCAAGCCTGGCGGCTTACGCCACTTCCCGTCTGTGAAGTAGTACTCGCAGAGTTAACAATCCGCGCGACTGGTGATATACTGGTCACCACTTTTTTCCTAGCGAGCCCCGATGGTTGCGACCTCAGTTTTATTACTCGTCTTCGCGTTCCAGACCGCCGGACCAATCGAGCCGCGAACGCATCTTGCAGCGTCCACCAAAGCGGAAGCGATTCCGCGCGCGGACCTGACCGTGGACGTTCCGCTGGTGCTGATCCCGGTGCACGTCACCACGCCGCTCGGCGCCTCCGTCACCACTCTTGAAAAGCCTGATTTCCACGTCTACGAAAACGGCGTGGAGCAGAGCATTACCCATTTTTCCTCCGACGATGCCCCCCTTTCCGTCGGGTTTCTGTTTGACGCCAGCGGCAGCATGCGCAACAAGCTGCGTAAATCGTCGGAAGCGGCGGAAGCTTTTTTCCGCACCGCCAACTCCGGCGACGAATTTTTCCTGATCGAGTTTAATGAGCGTCCGCATCTGGCAATTCCGTTCACACAGAACGCCCAAGCGATTTACCGCCGCATCGCGCACGTGCACGCCGAGGGAAGAACGTCGCTGCTCGACGCGATCCACCTGGCGCTGGTGCAAATGAAATACGCGAAAAACCTGCGCAAAGCGATCGTCATCGTTTCCGACGGCGGCGACAATCGCAGCCGCTATACCGAAAGCGAGATTAAGAACGCCATGCGCGAAGCCGACGTGCAGGTTTACGCGATGGGCATTTATGATCCCGATAACAAGCCCAAGCAAACCCCCGAGGAACGCAACGGCCCCAAGCTTCTGGACGAACTGGCGGAGCAGACCGGCGGCCGCCACTATCCGGTGAAAAATCTCGACGATCTTCCCGCGGTTTGTGAGCGCATCGGCAACGAACTGCGCAACGAATACGTGATCGGCTACTCACCCGTGAACGACGCGCAGGACGGCACCTATCGCCAGGTGAAAGTGACCGTGACGCCGCCGCCGGGAATGCCCGAATTGCGCGCGCACAACCGCCAGGGCTATTACGCTCCCGCGCTGTTCACCCGCTAGTGGGGCAGGCCCCCGGCCTGCCGCGCCGCCCGCCTCTCGTTGAGCCGACCAGGCAGGCCGGAGGCCTGCCCCACCCGCGTATGCCGTGATTTATTGCACGAATCATTGGGACAGCAGACCAGGGTGGTGGTGTTTTCTAAAGTGACAGCTTACGTTACTCTACGGACATGCGTTTTCGGATTTTCGGTTTTCTCTTCGCCGCCGCGTTCGTCTGCGCGCAGAACCGCATCACCATCGATGCCGGCACGCTGATCGACGGCAAGGGCGGCGTTCACAAAAACCAGCAGATCGTCGTCGACGGCTCGAAAATCGTCGAAATCCGCCCGGCCAAAGGCAAGTCGACCTACGATCTGCGCGCCTTCACGCTGATGCCCGGCTGGATCGACACGCACGTCCATCTCACCTGGCATTTCAACCCGCAGCACATCCTGGTGAACGGCCGCGAAGATCCGGCCAGTTCCGCTCTGTACACCGCCGAAAACGCCTACATCACGCTGATGGGCGGATTCACCACCGTGCAAAGCGTCGGCGCGCCGATGGACGCCCAGGTTCGCGATCGCATCAATCAAGGTTCGCTCGCCGGCCCGCGCATTCTCACCTCGCTGCACCAGATCACCAACCTGACCGCCCGCGACGGCGATCGTCCCGCCACGCCCGAAGCGCTGCGCGAATACGTGCGCAAAACCAAAGCCGAAGGCGCCGATCTGATCAAGCTTTTCGCGACCTCCGGCATGGGCGCCGGCGGAGCGCAGACCATGACCGACGAACAGATCCAGGCCGTGTGCGGTGAAGCGAAAAACGTCGGCCTGCGCGCGATTGTTCACGCCATCGGCGACCCCGGCGTGAAGGCCAGCGTGCTCGCCGGCTGCACTTCCATCGAGCACGGCAATTACGTCAAGGACGACACGCTGGAACTGATGGCGCAGCGCGGAACATTCTTCGATCCCAATCTGCTGGTGATCCACAATTACATCGATCAGAAAGCCAGTTTCCCGAGTATTCACGATTTCAAGCCGCTCGAAGACGCGCTCAAGCCCACCCAAGAAGTTTTCGCCCGCGCCCGCGCCAAACACGTGAAGATTGTGCTCGGCACCGACGCCGTTGCCGGCGCGCACGGCCGCAATGCCGAGGAATTTATTTATCGCGTCCAGGAAGCGCACGAAAAACCGATGGACGCGCTGCTGAGCGGGACGTCGGTGGCCGCGGAATCGCTGGGGATGGGCGATAAGATCGGCGCCATCGCTCCGGGTTATGAAGCCGATCTGGTGGCCGTCGCCGGCAATCCGCTAGACGACATCACCGCGGTGCGTCGCGTAGTGTTCGTGATGAAGGGCGGCAAAGTTTATCGCAACACGCGATAGCGCCGGGCGTTGTGGCGCACGCACTCGTGCGTGCCGCATCGACACTCCTGTCGATGCCTTCGGAAAGCGCGGGAAAAGGCGTCGAGAGGAGTCTCGACGCTGCACGCAGGAGTGCGCGCGCCACGGAACGAAGAACTCGTCCCAAGCATTTTGATAGCATAAAATTTTCACCCGAGAAAAACATGATTCGGTCTTTTAAAGGAATCGCGCCACGTGTCGCCGCATCGGCCTACGTCGATCCCAGCGCGCAGGTCATCGGCGACGTGACCATCGGCGAGCGGTCCAG
Organism: Bryobacteraceae bacterium; assembly: GCA_035507655.1. Classification (GTDB taxonomy): domain Bacteria; phylum Acidobacteriota; class Terriglobia; order Bryobacterales; family Bryobacteraceae; genus Palsa-187. The sequence goes on from DATJNW010000066.1 coordinate 45,658, forward strand.
CATCTGGCCCAACACCTCCATCCGCGGCGACACCGGACCCATCATCATCGGCTCGGAAACCAGCATTCAGGACAACTGCGCGCTGCATTTGGATGTTGGTTTTCCCCTGACCGTCGGCAATCGCGTGACCGTCGGCCATTCCGTCACGCTGCACGGCTGCACCGTCGACGACGAAGCGCTGATCGGCATCGGCGCGACCATATTGAACGGCGCGCGCATCGGCAAAGGATCGGTGGTCGCCGCCGGATCGCTGGTTCCGGAAATGATGGACGTTCCGCCGTCGACGCTGGTGATGGGCGTCCCGGCGAAACCTCGCCGCGCGGTGTCGCCGGAAGAGCAGGCGCGATTCGCCGAAGGCGTCGGCCACTACGTCGAGAAGGCGCAGATCTATAAGAAGGAACTCTCGTGATTCAAGCTGTCAAAGGCACGCGCGACATTCTGCCGCCGGCGACCTCCGTCTGGAATCACGTCGAATCGGCCGCGCGCGAAGTTTTTCGCGTCTTCAATTACCAGGAAATTCGCACGCCGATTTTCGAGGAAACTTCGCTGTTCGTGCGCGGCGTCGGCTCCGATACCGACGTCGTTTCGAAAGAAATGTACACCTTCGAAGATCGCGACGGCGCTTCGCTTACGCTGCGTCCGGAAGCGACCGCGTCGGTGATTCGCGCCTACATCGAACATCGCCTGGATCAGCTTCCCGGCGTGAAGAAGTATTACTACATCGGCCCCATGTTCCGCCGCGAACGGCCGCAAAAGGGCCGTTTTCGCCAGTTCTATCAGATCGGCGCGGAAGCGATCGGCTCGGAATCGCCGCTGGTCGATGCCGAAGTGATCGAGCTGGTGATTGAAGTGATCACGCGCGCCGGCATCAGCGGATTCGCGCTGCTGCTCAACTCCATCGGCGACGCGAATTGCCGGCCCGCGTATCTGGCGCTGTTAAAAGATCGCCTGCGCGACGTCGCGCCGAAAATGTGCGGCGATTGCCAGCGCCGCGCGGTGACCAATCCTCTGCGCGTGCTCGATTGCAAGGTACCCGAAGATCAGCCGATCATCGCCGAGCTCCCCGCGATCGTCGATCATCTGTGCGCGCCGTGCCAGGAACACTTCGCGACGGTGCGCAAGCAGCTCGACGCCCGCGGCATTAAATATGAAGTGACGCCGCGGCTGGTTCGCGGACTTGATTACTACATGCGAACCACGTTTGAGATTACGCACGGGGCATTGGGAGCGCAAAATTCGGTGCTCGGCGGCGGGCGCTATGACGGATTGGCCGAGTCGGTCGGTTCGCGCGTTCCCGCGCCGGGAATCGGATTTTCCATCGGCGAAGATCGATTAGTCATGAGCGTCGAAGCCGCGCACCCGGACGAATTTAAGCCGTCGATCGACGTTTTTCTCGCGCCCCTCGGCGAAGCCGCGGAATTGGCCTCCGGCGCGATCGCGGCGGAACTGCGCGCGGCCGGTCTGGTGGTGGAGCGCTCGGCCGATCGCAAATTGAAACGCGCGCTCGAAGTCGCCAACAAAATCGGCGCGAAATTCGCCGTGATTGTCGGAGAAAATGAGCTGGCCTCGGGAACTTATCAATTGAAGAACATGACGAGCGGAGAACAGATTTCGGTTGCACAACGCGAGCTGGTCGAAAAATTGGCCGGCTCGCCGCTCGCCACCAACCAATAACATTATGTCCGTATCTCTCGATTTTTTAGGCGACCTTCAGCGCACCCACTCCTGCGGCCAGCTTCGTGCCGCCGACGCGGGCCAACGCGCGCTGCTCATGGGCTGGGTGCATCGCCGCCGCGACCTGGGCGGCGTCATCTTCATTCACCTGCGCGACCGCGACGGCGTGGCGCAGCTGGTTTTCCACGCCGGCGACGACGGCGGATTGCACGACAAAGTGAATGAACTCAGCTCGGAATACGTGGTCGCGGCCGAAGGGATGGTCGCGCTGCGCACGCCGGAGACGGTGAACCCCGCCATCCCCACCGGCGAAGTGGAGCTGGTGGTGGAAAAACTCTGGATTCTGAACGAATCGCGCACGCCGCCGTTTCCCATGGAGGAAACCGTGGACGTCAAGGAAGAGGTGCGGCTCAAATATCGCTACGTCGATCTGCGCCGCCCGCACATGCAGCGCAACGTGATCCTGCGCTCGAAGGTTGCTTTCGCGATTCGCGAAGTTTTGTACAGCATGGGCTTTCTCGAAATCGAGACGCCGTTCATGACCCGGTCGACTCCGGAAGGCGCGCGCGATTACCTGGTTCCGGCGCGCGTTTATCCCGGACATTTTTACGCGCTGCCGCAATCTCCGCAGATTTTCAAGCAGCTTTTGATGGTCAGCGGATTCGACAAATATTTTCAGATCGTGCGCTGTTTCCGCGACGAAGATTTTCGCGCCGATCGCCAGGCCGAGTTCACGCAGATCGATCTGGAGATGTCCTTCCCGCAGCAGGAAACCGTCTTCAACGTAATCGAGCCGCTGCTGGTCTCGGCGTGGAAAGTCGCCGGCTACGAAATCAGAAAACCGTTTCCGCGCCTGACCTACGCGCAGGCGATGCGATCCTACGGCAGCGATAAACCGGACATGCGCATCCCGCCGTTTCATTGCGTCGAGGATCTGTTGCCCGATCTGCGCGGCCACGGGCTGCCGCTGGTGGCGATTCGCATTCCGAACGTCGGTACGATCAGCCGCAGCGAGCGCGATGCGCTCAAAGATTTCGGCAAAGAACGCGGCCTGCGCGTCTACGACGATCCCAAGCGTCTGGATCGCGATCATCCCGACGCGATGGCGCAGGTTCGCGCGCGCATTCATTCGGCCGAAGACGATCTTCTGCTGCTGGCCGCATGGGCCGGAGAGCCGAAGGGTCATCGGCCGGAAGAAACGGTTTTGCAGGCCGCCGGGCAATTGCGCCTGCACGCCGCGCAGAAGTATGCCGAGAAACACAAGCTGCTCGATCCCAAGAATTTTCAATTTTTGTGGGTCACCGATTTTCCGATGTTTGAATGGGACGAAGAAGAGCAGCGCTGGAACGCGGCGCACCATCCCTTCACCTCGGTTCACGATGAAGATCTCGAAAAGCTGGTGACGGACCCCGCGCGCTGCCGCGCCAAATCGTACGACATTGTGCTCAACGGGACGGAACTCGGTTCCGGCTCCATTCGTATTCACCGCCGCGACGTGCAGTCGAAGGTTTTCGCCGCGCTCGGATTCAGCGACGAAGAAGCGCGGCGCCGCTTCGGATTTTTGCTCGACGCTTTGGAATACGGCGCGCCGCCGCACGGCGGAATCGCGCTGGGTCTGGATCGTCTGGTGATGATTCTGGCCGGCGAATCGTCCATTCGCGAAGTGATTCCATTTCCCAAGACTGCCCGAGGCACCGACTTGATGTGCGACGCTCCGTCGGAAGTGCCGGATCGCCAGTTGCGCGAACTGGGAATCAGCATCAAGAAAACGTAAGGCGGCCGCACCCGAACAAACCCCGGCATCACTCGCAGCGGAGTGGCGTAAGCCGCCAGGCTTGCGCTCGGCGCCTGTCGATTCGTCGGCCGCGAACAGCACAAGCCTGGCGGCTTATGCCACCAGTGAAAAATGCTCGGCCCGCGGGGTTTGTGGACGAGTGATTCTGCCGCCGGCTTACGCTGCTCGCTCGCGTGCTAAAATCCGCTCTTTATGCCCTTTTCATTGAAAGGAAAAGCCGCGCTGGTCACCGGATCGGGGCGGGGAATCGGACGCGCCATCGCCACGCAGCTCGCCCAGGCCGGCGCGGCGGTGATGCTCACCGATATCGACCGCGAGCCGCTGTTTGAAACCGGCGCGCTGATCGATTCCGCCGGCGGGACGGCCAAGGCTCTGCCGGGCGATCTCACGCAGCCCGAGTTTCCGCAAAAACTGGTCGACTTTACCGTGAACGGCTTCGGCTCCATCGACATCATCGTGAACAACGCCGGCTACACCTGGGACAACGTCATTCAAAAAATGACGGATGAGCAGTTTCAGGCCATGCTCGATATTCACCTGGTGGCGCCGTTCCGCATTCTGCGCGCGGCCTCGGGATTTATTCGCGAAGCAGCCAAGCGCGAGATCGCCGAAGGCCGCCGGGTGATGCGCAAGGTGGTGAATATCACCTCCGTTTCAGCCGTCGACGGGATCGCCGGGCAGGCGGGTTACGGATCGGCCAAAGCCGGGATCAACGGACTCACCAAAGTGATGGCCAAGGAGTGGGGGCGCTACAACGTCAACGTCAATTCGGTGGGTTTCGGGTTGATCGAGACGCGATTGATTCAGCCGCTCGACGCCGGCGGGACCATCGATATGAAGGGGCATCAGATCAAGGTCGGGGTGCAGCCGGCGATGCGCGAAGCGGCCAAAGCGACGACTCCGCTGGGGCGTTTAGGGACGCCGGAAGAAGCCGCGGGACCGGTGCTGTTTTTCTGCTCGCCGTTATCGGATTACGTGAGCGGCGAAGTGCTGATCGTCAGCGGCGGCGCGCGATCGTAAAACGTGGCGCACGCACTTTTGCGTGCCGCATCGACTTTAGTCGATGCCCGGCGAGGCGTCGAGACGAGACGCGGCACGCAGGAGTGCGTGCGCCACAAAAAATCACGCGTTGACGTCGACCACTACCCGTCCGCGGATTTTGCCCGCTAAAATCTGCTCGCCCAGGGGAAAAACTTTTTCAAGCGACGCCGTCACCGTCAGGCTATCCAGCAAATCGAGCGGCAGATCGTGCACAATCCGCGACCAGATCTCGCGGCGCCGAGCGTTGGGCACTCGCGACGAATCGATGCCCAATAAATTCACCCCGCGCAGAATAAACGGAAAAACGGTGGTGTTCAGCGCCGCTCCGCCGGCCAGGCCGCAGGAGGCGATGCTCCCGCCGATCGCCATCATGCGCAGCATTCCGGCCAGCGTCTCGCCGCCGACGTTGTCGATTCCGGCCGCCCATCGCTCCGCCTCCAGCGGTTTTTTCGACGGCGTCGCCAGCACCTCGCGGCCGATCACGTCGCTCGCTCCCAACCCGCGCAGATAAAGCCCGAACTGCGGCCGTCCCGTTGAAGCGACCACTCGATATCCAAGCTTGCCCAGAATCGCCACGGCTACGCTGCCGACGCCGCCGGCGGCTCCGCTGACCACCACTTCGCGTCCGCCGGATTTCAATCCGTGACGTTCCAGCTCCATCACCGATTGCATCGCCGTGAATCCCGCGGTGCCGACAGCCATCGCCTGCTTGAGCGACATTCCTTTGGGCAGCGGCACGATAAATTCCGAATCGAGCCGCGCGTATTGCGCGTATCCACCCCAATAAATTTCCGACGTTCCGCATCCCGTGACCACCACTTCGTCGCCGGGCTGAAAAACCTCCTTGTGCGATTCGACCACCGTTCCCGCGAAATCGACGCCCGGGACCATGGGAAACCGCCGAATCACGCCCGGTTTCCCGAGAACGGCGAGGCCGTCCTTATAATTGAGGCTCGAATAGGCGACGCGCACCAGCACTTCGCCCGGCGGAAGCGCCGCCGGTTCGATCTCCTCAATCGAGGCGTGAAATTTCCCGTCTTCCTGCGTGGCGATCAAGGCTTTAAATTTAGACATTCCTCGTTCATTTTAGTAGACCGTCTGCGGGTCAGTCACTTTTTTCGCCAAGCGGCGCAAAATCAATTTTTTACGACTTCGGATCGGCAAAATCGACGAACGGAAAAGGTCGCGGCAATACCAAGGGTGCGGAAAATTCCGAAATCGCGTCTACGCGCGTCCTAGGCCCCGCCAAACGGATTTCGCGAAATCGCGGCCGGAACCGTTCTCCCCCTGTTCGCTATAATTGAAGTGTTCCAGGTCCTTTCTCTCCTTCGAACGCATCTGATGAGAAGTGTGCTCACGCTGAAGTGGGGTTTTTCTTTTCGCGATCTATACGACCGTGCGGGGCTGGCGCGGCTGGACGCGCGCTTCCTGGAATTTCTTCAGGAAACCGATCCGGCGCTGTCCGTTCGCCTGCTCGCCGCGCGGGAAAATCCTGCCGTTATCTTACGTGAGCGCAAGGACAACTCCGACCTGCTGGTCGCGCTGGCGCCGCATGTCGAGGATTTTGTCGGGGAATTGTTCGGAATCGAGCGCGAAGTCCGCGATTTGCAGGCGCGGCATAACTCGCTCGAACCGATGTACGCGCTGAAGCGCAAATTCGTCCAGAAAAAAGCCATCAGCGGAGTCACCGCCGAACAGGCCGCCGCGCTCGACGGGCCGGCGCTCGCGGCTGAGCTCGAATCTTTATTCGGCGAGCCGCTCAGCGAAGCGAGTTTCCTCACCCACGTTTCGCGCTGGCTCGAGGCCGAGGCCGAACACGCGCGCCAGCTTTCCGCCGCGCAGCAGTACGCCGCCTGGGCCGCGCTTTCGCCCGCCGGACGGCGTAAACATGAACACGGCGTTTTGTTTCGCGTGCCGCACAAGCTCGATCCGCAGCATTTGATCGACATCACCATCCCGGAAATCGGCGGCATCGCGAAAATCGGCCTGCCGCACGAACGGCTGCGCCATCGCGAGGGATTCAAGCTCACCGATCCCGGCATGGACCTGACCGCCGCGCTCGATCAGGCGCATTACTGCATCAAGTGCCATAACCAGCAGAAAGATTCCTGCTCCACCGGCCTTAAAGAGAAAAACGGCGGGTTTAAGCCGAGCCCCTTCGGCGTGACGCTGGCCGGCTGCCCGCTTGATGAAAAAATTTCGGAGATGAATGTGGTCAAGCAGCGCGGCAATTCGATCGGCGCGCTGGCGATTGTGACCGTCGATAATCCGATGGCCGCCGGCACCGGTCACCGCATCTGCAACGACTGCATGAAATCCTGCATTTTCCAGAAGCAGGACCCGGTGGACATTCCGCAGGTTGAAACACGGACGCTCAAAGATGTTCTGGATCTGCCGTGGGGCTTCGAGATTTACAGCCTGCTGACGCGCTGGAACCCTCTGAATTTCGCGCGTCCCCTCCCAAAACCGGATTCCGGTTATAAAATTCTCGTCGTCGGCCTGGGACCGGCGGGCTTTACGCTGTCGCATCATCTGATGAACGACGGCCACAGCGTGGTCGCGGTCGACGGATTGAAAATCGAGCCGCTCGACCAGGAAATTTCGGGCGTGACGCCGCTGGGCGAACGCGCTGAATTTCGCCCCATTCGCGACGTGAACGAATTGTTCGAATCGCTCGACGATCGCGTAATGGCCGGCTTCGGCGGCGTCGCCGAATACGGCATCACCGTCCGCTGGAACAAAAATTTCCTGAAGATCATCCGGCTGCTATTGGAGCGCCGCGCGCAATTCTCGATGTTCGGCGGAGTACGTTTCGGCGGAACGTTGACCGTCGACACGGCCTTCGATATCGGCTTCGATCACATCGCGCTGTGCGCCGGCGCGGGACGGCCTACCGTGATTCCGATGAAGAACGGTTTAGCTCGCGGCGTTCGCCAGGCGTCTGATTTTCTGATGGCGCTGCAATTGACCGGCGCGGCCAAACACGATTCGGTGGCCAACCTGCAACTGCGCATGCCCATCGTGGTGATCGGCGGAGGATTGACGGCCATCGATACGGCGACCGAATCGCTCGCCTATTACGTCGTTCAGGTGGAAAAATTTCTGGAGCGGTACGAAGCGCTGGCCAGCGAAGGCGTCGATCCGCGCGCGCACTGGAGCAAAGAGGAAGCGGAGACCGCGGCCGATTTTCTGCGCCACGCGCGGGCCATTCGCGCCGAACGCGTAAGCGCGGCCAACGAGGGCCGCGAGCCGGATCTGCTGAAGCTGCTCGATTCCTGGGGTGGAGTGACCATCGCCTACCGCCGCCGTCTGATCGATTCGCCCAGCTACACGCTGAATCACGAAGAGGTCGCCAAAGCCCTGGAAGAAGGGATTCATTTCGCCGAATGCCTGACGCCGGAATCGGTCGAAGTCGACGAATATGGCCACGCGGCGGCTCTTATTGTTAGAAATGACGTGAAAAACGGCGCCGGCGAATCGCTGCGAATGGCGGCGCGGGCGATTCTGGTGGCGGCCGGAACGCAGCCCAATACGGTGTTGGGCCGCGAGGATCCGCACAACGTTTTTCTTGACGGGAAATGGTTCCAGGCGGTCGATGAAGAGGGCCAGGTGGTCAAGCCGGAGCGGGTGGCAAAACCGTCCGCGCCGCGGGTGTTGCTGTCGCTCAGAAAAGACGGCCGCGCCATCAGCTTTTTCGGCGACCTGCATCCTTCTTTTGCCGGAAACGTGGTCAAGGCGATGGCCAGCGCCAAGCAAGGTTATCCGGTGGTGTCGCGAGTGCTCGCGCGGCGCGCGCCGTCCGGCGTTTCGATCGATCTGAATGAAGAATTGCGGGCGGTGGTGCGCGAGGTGGTGCGGCTGACGCCGACCATCGTCGAAGTGGTGGTCAAAGCGCCGATGGCCGCGCGCGCGTTCCGGCCGGGGCAATTTTACCGGCTGCAAAATTACGAAAAGTTCGCCACCCATGCCAACGGAACCACTTTGGCGATGGAAGGGCTGGCGTTGACCGGCGCGTCGGTCGACCGGCAAAACGGGCTGCTTTCGACCATCGTGCTCGAAATGGGCGGATCCTCGGATTTATGCGCCTTGCTCAAACCGGGCGAGCCGGTTATTTTAATGGGTCCCACGGGCACGCCCACGGAGACGCCGGCGCAGGAAACGGTTTTGCTGGCCGGCGGCGGATTGGGCAACGCAGTGTTGTTCTCCATCGGCCAGCAACTGCGTGCGGAAGGTTCGCGAACCATTTATTTCGCCGGATATAAGAAGATCATCGATCGATATAAGGTAGAGGAGATCGAAAAAGCGGCCGACGTGGTCATCTGGTGCTGCGACGAAGCGCCGGGCTTTACGCCCAATCGCGTGCAGGATAAAGCCTTCGTCGGCAATATTGTGGAAGCGATGATGGCCTACGGGCGCGGGGATCTCGACGATCCGGAAATTCCGCTGAATACGGTGGACCGGCTGGTGGTGATCGGCTCGGATGCGATGATGGCCGCGGTCGCGCGCGCGCGGCACGGCTCGCTTGCTCCTTATTTAAACCCGAATCACAAGGCGATCGGCAGCATCAATTCGCCGATGCAATGCATGATGAAAGAGATTTGCGCGCAATGCCTGCAATTGCATAGAGATCCCGAGACCGGGCAGGAAACGGTGGTATTTTCCTGCTTTAACCAGGATCAGAGCCTGGATCAGGTCGACTGGGCCAATCTCCGGACCCGGCTTTCCCAGAACGGCGCCACCGAAAAGCTCACCAAGCAGTGGATTGACCGCTGCCTGCGCCGCATCGGAGTCCGGGAAGAGTCGACGCGTCTCATTTCCGTAAATCAGTAGAAATCCACAAGCCGGTGGTGCTTGGGAATCCGCAACTGCGGGCATCCGCAAAAGCAAACGGGCGATCCAGTCTCTTCCATTTCCCGGATTTACCTTAATCCGGTTCCAGATTTATGGATAAATTCGCTGCAACCCTATGCGACTAAAATACTTCTTGACATAAAACGGAAGTACGCCCTAGAATAGCCAATTGTAACCTTCATTGTTTGTGGGGCAGGGTTGGGTTTGTTTGGGCTATTCGTTTATCTACACGAATTGAGGAGGTAGGGTCATGGGAGCTGGTTTCAAGCTCAATCATGTGGGCATTTCCTCGGTAATTTTTGCTCTCGCGCTGGCGGCCTATTTGGGCCTGAGCGCGACGCCGGCGTTGGGCCAGGCCGCCACTGGAACGGTGGTGGGGCAGGTAACGGATCAGCAGAACGCCGCGATCGCGGGGGCGGATATTTCGCTGGTGGACACGGCGACCGGCGGCGTTCGAAACACGACGTCGAATGAAGTGGGCCGCTATACGATTCCGAGTGTGCCGCCGGGAACGTACGACATGACGGTGACCAAGACCGGATTTACGGCGTCGAAATTCAGCGCGCAAAAGGTGGAAGTGGGCCAGGTGCTGACGCTGAATGTGTCCATGCAAGTCGGCGCAACCACCACGACGGTGGAAGTGCAGGCGACGGCCGGCGCGGAACTGCAAACGCTCAACGCGACCGTCGGCACCACGATCACCAACGAGTCGCTGAACCTGCTGCCCAACCTGGCGCGCGACGCCTCGGCGCTATCGGTGTACCAGCCGGGTGTTTCGCTGGCCGGCAACGTGGCGGGCGCGGCCACCGACCAGAACAGCTTCTCGCTGGATGGCGGCTACAACAGCGATGACATGGCTGGCAGCAACGCCACCTACACCCCGGCGAACGGCTATGCGGGTACCGGTTCCTCGGGCGGCACGCCAAGCGGCGCGATGCCGACGCCCATTGAGAGCGTCGAAGAGTTCAAGGTGGGCACCACCGGCCAGTCGGCGGATTTCAACTCCGCCGCCGGCAGCCAGGTGCAGATGGCGACCAAGCGCGGCACCAACCAGTTCCATGGCGCGTTGTACGAATATTACTTCGCCAACAACGTCGGCGCGGCGAATCTGTGGCTGAACAATCACACCAAGGATCCGGCGTTGGGTCTTCCTTATACGCCGCTGCCCAAGACGCACCGCAATCGCTTCGGCGGCGCGCTGGGCGGTCCGCTGCTTCCCAAATTCTGGGGCGGCAAGACCTATTTCTTCGTGAACTATGAAGGAATGCGCTATCCGTTTTCGGAGAGCTTCGAGCGTGCGTCCCCCACGGCGACGATGCGCGCCGGCGTCATCATGCTGCCGACGGCGAACGGGAACCAGGGATTCAATATCAACACGGCGCCGGTGACGGTGAACGGTACCACCTATCCGGGATGCGGCCAGACCAATTCCTGCGATCCGCGCGGCTTGGGAGTCAATCCGACGGTGCAGAAAATCTGGAACACCATGCCGCTTCCGAATGACTTGTCGTACACTACCGGGACCCCCGGCGACGGCTATGGCAACTCCGGCGGTTATCTGGCGAACCTCGCGATTCCGCAGAATTCGGACTTCGTGGTGGGCCGCATCGACCACGACTTCGGCGACAAGTGGCGGTTGATGACCAGCTACCGCTATTACAACTTCCCGATCGTGGTGAGCAGCCAGACCGACATGGGCGGGTTGATCTGCGGAAAGTCGGGCTCGTATTGTTCCACTTCCCCGCGCATCATCAAGCCGGATTACTGGGTGGCCGGGCTTTCGACGACGATCAGCCCGAATATCACCAACCAGTTCACCTTCAGTTTCCTGCGTAACTTCTGGCAGTGGTTCTCCGACGCCGGCGTGCCGCAATTTTCGAACCTGGGCGGCGGCGTGGAGCTGGGCGGCGATTCGGCCAACGCGCTGATCCCCTATAATATTGACTCGCAGGACGTCCGCACCCGTTTCTGGGACGGTCACGACACGCTCTTCGGCGACAATATCAGCCATCTGCACGGCAACCATCTGTTCCAATACGGCGGATCGTATCTGAGAAACTACGATTATCACTCGCGCAACGACAACGGCGTGACCATCGACACCTCGATCATGTACCTGGCCGCGAACGGCACCGGCATTCCGCTGTCGGCTTACTCCTTGCCTCCCGGAGTCACTTCGAGCGCGTTGACGAATTATTCGACGCTGTTTGACATGGCCACGGGCAGCATCGTGACGTCGCAGGTCGCCTACACCCGTAGCGGCGCGGCGCTGAACCTGGATCCTCTCGGCACCCAGGCGTTCGACCAGAGCATCATTCCGACTTATGACGCGTACTGGAGCGATACCTGGCACCTGAAGCCGAGCCTTACTTTCACCTACGGCGTCAGCTACAACCTGGCGATGCCGGCCTATGAAATCAACGGCAAACAGGTGCAGATGGTGGACGACTCCGGCAACCCGATCGATATCAAAGGCTACCTGAACAATCGTGCAAAGATGGCCGCGGCCGGTCAGGTCTACCAGCCGGAGATCGGTTTCGCGCTGATCGGCAACGCCGGCGGCGGCGAGCACAAGTATCCTTACAACCCGTTCTATGGCGGATTCAGCCCGCACGCCTCGCTGGCCTGGAATCCGACCGTCAACGATGGCCTGCTGGGCAAGCTGCTGGGCGGCAACAAGACCGTGATTCGCGGCGGTTATGGACGCATCTATGGCCGTCTGAACGGCGTCGACCTGCTTCTGGTGCCGCTGCTCGGCCCCGGTTTGATCCAGGGCGTACAGTGCGTCGGCCCGCTGAGCAATGGAACCTGCTCCAACGGTCCAAACTCGACGCCGGCGACGGCCTTCCGTATCGGCGTTGACGGTAATGCGGCTCCGCTGCCGTCGGCGAGTCCGACTCTGCCCCAGCCGTTCTTCCCCGGCGCCCTGCAAAACGGCGTGGTCAATGCCGGCGCGGCGGACGGGTCGCAGCTCGATCCCAACCTCCGGCCCGACGTTTCGGATGAGGTTGACATCACCGTTCAGCGATCCCTCAATTCCAAAATCATGCTCGAAGTCGGATACACCGGCCGCAAGATCGGCAATGAGTTCCAGGAAATCAACCTCGATGCCACTCCCAATATGCTCACCGCCGGCGGGCAGAGCTTCGCGCAGGCCTATGCGGCCGTTTATACCGAGTACTGCGGGCTGCAAGGAACCTCGTCCGCTGGTGTGAGCTGCAACAAGAACACCTCGGCCGTGACCGCGCAGCCGTTCTTTGAGAATGCCATGGGCGGCGCCAACTCCGCCTATTGTGCGGGCTTTTCGAGCTGCACTGCCGCGGTAATTTCACACGAAGGCGCAAACTTTAGCACGACGTCGGTAAACACCATCTGGCTCGACCTCGGCAAGTCTTCGAGCTTGTTGACCCACTCGATGCTGGAGCAGCCGCTGGGTACCGGTTTGAACCAGCAGTTGACGGGCGCTTTCGACTTTATCAACTCCTACGGCCACGGAAGTTACAACGCGGGATTTGTGACCTTACGGAGTTCGGATTGGCACGGCGTGACCGCGCAATCGAACTTCACTTACGGCAGAGCGATCGGCACCGGCAGCGTGGTGCAGGCGAGCAGTTCGATCACGGTTCCGGATCCGTTCAACTTTAACAACTTCGGAACCTACGGCGTGCAGCCGTTCGACGTTTTGTACACCTATAGCCTGCTGGGCCTCTATCAGACGCCGTGGTACAAGTCGCAGAAGGGTTTCATCGGTCGGGTGCTGGGCGGTTGGGGTTTCGCTCCGATCTTCACGGCGCGCTCCGGTCTGCCACTCCGTGTACGCGGTGAGAACATCGCGCAGTCCTACGGCGAGATTTACTCCGGCCAATCGGCGAACTACGAAGAAGCCGCGGGAGTGTCGCCCTACACCGGCGGCGGTTCGCAAACCGGCTACTACAACTACCAGAATCCCAGCAGTTCGATTGCGACCTCGGAAAATCCGGGCAAGGGCGGGTCAGGGCTCAACATCTTCCAGAATCCGGCGGCCGTCGCCGCTGAGTTCCGGCCGAACGTCCTGGGCATCGACCAGAATTCCGGCGGCGCCGGCGTAATCCGCGGATTCCCGTACTGGAATCTGGATGCCACGGTTTCCAAGGACATCATCGCCACGGAACGGATTCACGCGACCTTTACGTTCCAGTTCGTGAACCTGTTGAACCATTTCGTTCCGGCCGACCCGAGCGTGTATCTGTCATCGCTCAGCACCTGGGGCGTGGTCACCAATCAGGCCGCTGCCGGCAACGGTACGCAGTCGCGCTGGATGGAGTTCGGCCTGCGGCTGGGCTTCTAAGAAACGTTGCGGGGGGCGGCGGAAACGCTGTCCCCTCTGTGACTTCCGCCGGGTACGGAAACGCGCCATGTCGCCGCGGCGTCGGTTATAATGACGGCTCATAGTTTGTAGCTGGTCAGCCGATATAAGAGACGAAGAGGCGTATGGAGATACTGGGCGATCGGAAATTTGTCGAGGTGCCCGGGTCTAGGACCCACGAACTGCCGCCGCTGCTGGTTCGCATGGCACCCGATGTGAAACGGCTCGATAAGGTGATGGGCATGGCCAACAGCCTGATCGATCAGGAAGATATGATTCCGATCGAGGCGATTGGCGGCGAAGCGCAGATTGACGTCGAACGGCGCAAGATGGATCTGGCGCTGAACCTGGTCGACCAATACCTGCAATTCGTGCGGCACTGGCAATGGGGCGACAGCATTCTCGAATGGATCCGCCAGTGCGAGACGACCTTCGGAACCCGAATCGACTTGCGCAACCTGCTCCGCGCCGACCTGTGGCCGCATGCGGGACGGTCGAGCTTTGTGACGCTGCTCGAAGATAAGGACGTCGAAACCGGCGGCGTGGGGATTGAGAAAGCGGTCGGGTTGCGGTTAACGTTTCGCCAGCCGCCGCCGCTGCGCTGCTTTTCGAATCAGTTCCTGTTCTATCTGAATTCGCCGGTGGCGACGACGGCTTATTCGACCTGGGCCGGCCTGAGTCCCGCGCCGATCTCGGCGTTTCCGCCGGAACGGTTTGTGGTGCAGGTAGTGAACATGAGTTTGGAGTAACACGAAGCCCGCTCTGACGCTTTCCGGACGTTTTTTATCCGCGTTTGGAGGGCGGGATTCATCCCGCGTGGAGCTTTAGCTCCACATGTCGCGCAGAAGCGGGTTTAAAGCCCCGCGCGAACGGAAGTCCGCCACGCCGAGGGCCTGCTTCACAGGTTACGTCGTGTGGTCCAGGATAATTTTCCAGCCTGCTTCCGTTTTGTGGAAAATTAAGCTGAAATTGCCGCCGCTGTCGCCTCCGCCTTGCGCCGTTCGCTCCAGGCGCCAATGGCCGATCACGTAAGCGTAATCCGCGCCCAGCGGGTGAATTTCGAGATCGGAAAACGTCAGGTGGCCCATGGACGCAAGGGTCGGGTAATGCGACTGGTAGCGCACCCGCAGCTCATTCAGCCCGCGCGTGATTTTGTCGCCGACGAAGGTGGTGTTCCAGGCATAGCCGGCCAGAAATCCATCGGTGTCGCCGCGGTTCCACGCGGCCTGCTGGCGAAACAGAACCGAGCGGATCTGCGATTGGGGGCTCGCCGGCGGCCGGGTCTGCGCCGCCAGCGGACCCGCGGCGAGCACCGCGAAAAACAGAGCTGTTTTCGATATGATGGGCATGATGGTTCAGCGGGACTATAGCCCGCCAGTTTCGCTCTCCAGATTATCCGAAATTGAATCGGCGTTGGGCGAAGCGATTCGCGGCAAAGCCGAAGTTTTGCGACTGGCGCTGGCGTGTCTGCTGGCTCGCGGCCATCTGCTGATTGAGGATGTGCCGGGCGTCGGCAAAACCACGCTGGCGCAGGCCATGGCGCGCGCGGTGCGGTCCAATTTCCACCGCCTGCAATTCACCTCCGACATGCTGCCGAGCGACGTGCTCGGCGTCACCATCTACAATGCGCACAGCCAGGAATTCGAGTTCAAGCAGGGTCCCGTCTTCACCAATTTTCTTCTGGCGGATGAGATCAATCGCGCGACGCCCAAGACGCAATCGGCGCTGCTCGAGGCCATGAACGAATTGCAGGTGACCATCGATGGGCGAAGCTGGCCGCTGGCGCAGCCGTTCATGGTGATCGCCACGCAGAATCCGGTGGAGCATCACGGCACCTATCCCTTGCCGGAATCGCAGCTGGACCGGTTCCTCATGCGGATTCGCATCGGCTATCCGGATGCGGCCGCGGAACGGCAGATTCTGCGCCAGGCGTCGGCGGGGAACAACGATGCGGTGCGCCCGGTAATTTCGGGCGAGGAGTTGATCGCGCTTCAGGACGCGGCGGCGCAGGTCCGGGTGGACGAGGCGCTGGTCGATTACATGCTCGCGATCGTCGAGAAGACGCGCCGGCACGAATCGCTGGCGATGGGCGTCAGCCCGCGCGGCGCCCAGGCTCTGTATCGCGCGGCGCAGGGGCTGGCCGCGGTGGAGGGCCGCGATTACGTCATGCCGGACGACGTCAAGCGCCTGGTGGTGCCGGTGTTCGCGCATCGCGTGGTGGTGAACACGCGCGTGGCCATCGCGCAACGGTCGGCGGAAGTGGCGGAGAAAATTCTCGCGGAAATTCTCACGCTGGTGGACGTGCCACTATAAGAAGGTAGTGGGGAGCGGGTAGCCGGCCTGCTTCCTACTCCCTACTACTCATCAAGAATGAAAACTGCAATCGTTGGCCTGCCGATGGTGGGCAAAACAAGTTTATTCACAATCCTGACCGGCGTGCACGAAGCGGCGCGCGTGGGGACTCTGGAGGCTCGCGTGGGCGTCACCAAGGTGCCCGACGCGCGGCTGGAGGCGCTGGCGAAAATTTTTCAGCCGCCGAAAATCACGCACGCGACCGTCGAGTACCTGGACTTCCCCGCTGT
>DATJNW010000067.1:0-47726 GCA_035507655.1 Bryobacteraceae bacterium
GAAGGATTACTGTGGCGCCTCGGCTGGATCGTCGTCTGCATGATCGCCGCGCGGTCGGTGGCCATGGCGTTCAATCGCGTGCTCGACGCGGAAATCGACGGGCGTAATCCGCGCACCAAAATGCGCCATCTGCCCGCCGGCCTGCTCACCGAGCGCTTCGCCTGGGGATTCATCGCCGCCTGGGCGTTCATTTTTATTTTCGCCGCGCGCGAATTGAACCCGCTGTGCTTCAAACTGGCTGCGGTCGCGCTGGCGATCCCGATGTTTTATTCCTACACCAAGCGGTTCACCTCGCTCTCGCACATCGTTTTGGGATTTTCGCTCGGCATTGCACCCGCCTCGGCGTGGATCGCCATGCGCGGCTCGCTCGATCCGCGGATTTTGTGGCTCACCGCCGCCGTCACGCTCTGGACCGCGGGATTCGACATTATTTATTCCTGCCAGGATTACGCCTTCGACGTTCAAACCGGCCTGTTCAGCATCCCGCGCCGCTTCGGCATCGCTGGTTCGTTATGGATCTCGCGCGCGCTGCACATCGGCATGCTGCTGTGCCTGGTCGCGCTGGTTCACGCCTTCGCGCTCGGCGCCATCGCCATCGCCGGAATCGTGGCCGTGACGGCGCTGCTCGCCTGGGAGCATCGCCTGGTGCGCGCCGACGATCTTTCGCGCATCGACGCCGCGTTCTTCACCATGAACGGCTACGTCAGCGTGATATTCTTTGTGTTTTGGGCAACCGATATCTTCCTCAAATGACGCCACGATTTGAAGACGCGCGGCTGGAGCCGATTCGCACAAAAGTTGAAGCCGGCGAACGCCTGAATTTCGATGACGGAGTCACCCTGTACCGTTCGCCCGATCTGCTCGGCGTCGGCTGGATGGCGAACCTCGTCCGCGAACGGATGAGTGGCAATATCACCTATTTCAACGTGAATCGCCACATCAATCCGACCGACGTCTGCGTCGCCAGCTGCCGCCTGTGCGCGTTCGGCAAGCGCGTGCGCGATCCCAAGGCGTACACCATGTCGCTCGAGCAAGTGTGGGAAACCGCCGGCCACGGCTGGAGCGAAGCGGTCACCGAATTTCACATCGTCGGCGGCCTGCATCCGGAATTGACGCTCGACTGGTATTGCCAGATGCTGCGCGGCCTGAAGGAACGCTTTCCGCAGGTGCATTTGAAGGCATTCACCATGGTCGAAATCGGGTACCTGGCGCAGCGCGCGAAGCTTACGCCGCGCGAGGTGCTTCAGAAATTGAAAGACGCTGGTATGGACTCGCTGCCCGGCGGCGGCGCGGAAATTTTTAACGACCGCGTGCGCCGCGTCATCTGCGATCACAAAATCACCGGCGAGCAGTGGATCGACGTCGCGCGCACCGCGCACCAGCTCGGCCTTCATTCCAATTGCACCATGCTCTACGGCCACATCGAAACCGCAGAGGATCGCGTGGATCACCTGATCAAGCTGCGCCAATTGCAGGACGAAACGCACGGCTTCGTGACTTTTATTCCACTGGCGTTTCATCCGGCAAATACGGCGATGCAGCACATTTCGACCACCACCGGATTCGACGATATTCGCCAGATCGCGGTCTCGCGACTGATGCTCGACAACATTCCGCACATCAAAGCCTACTGGATCATGATGACGCCGAGAGTCGCGCAGATCGCGCAGCGCTTCGGCTCGGACGATCTCGACGGCACGGTGGTCGAGGAAAAAATTTATCATGACGCCGGCGCGACCACGTCCCAAAATCTTCGCCGCGGCGAATTGCTGCGCCTGATTCGAGAAGCCGGCCGCGAGCCGGTGGAGCGGGACACGCTGTATCGTCCCGTGCAGCGCGTCGAAAATGCGTTTACCGTGTTGGTTTAGGGGTTTTGCGCAAAATTGCGCGATCTCTTCCCGGCCGGAAAAGCCGGAGGGCGGGATTCATCCCGCGCGGAGCTTTAGCTCCGCATCTCCCTGAGAATCTCGTCTTCTGAACCGCACGATATCCCTATGCGGACGTATCGAAGACGGCTCCCGCATCGCGACGTTGCAGGCGTGCCGGTGTTCGTGACCTGGTGTCTTCACCGCAGTCTGCCTGCGGAGCGCGTATTTCATCGCGAGCACCTGAGCTCGGGCGAGGCTTTCGCTGCATGGGATGGGTTGCTCGCCGCGGCGCGCGCTGGGCCGAAGTATCTTGCTCAGCCAGCCCTTGCGGAAATGGTTGCCCAAAGAATTCTGCAAGCCGGGCAGAGTGGCCTCTGCGCGGTCGATTCATTCGTGGTCATGCCCAAGCATGTTCACGTCTTATGGGTGCCGGCTGGGTCCCTCGCCGCGCTGGTGCGTACCGTCAACGGTTCGACGGCGCGGGACGCCAACCGGATACTGGGAGCCACCGGCCAGCGCTTCTGGCAGGAGGAGTATTTCGACCGCACCGTGCGGACCTCGGACGAGGCGGCGCGGGTTCGAACGTATATTGAAATGAATCCCGTAAAAGCCGGTTTGTGCGCCGCGCCAGGGCTGTACGCGTGGTCCAGCGCCAACCCGGAATGGGCGGGGCTGAAGCCCCGCGCGGACTAAAGTCCGCCCTCCGCTGCATCGGCGGAAAATTCCGAATCAAAAAAGTCCTGTGCCCGGCCGATGAGTAATGCGTGAGCACCAACACGACCACCCCCATCACCAGCACCGGCAGCATTCCGTTCACCGGAATCAGCCAATACGCGAGTACTTTCGAGTCGTTGCTGGACACGGCCGTCCAGACCGCCGACGTCCCCATCACGGAGCTCCAAAACCAGGATTCGACGATTCTTTCCCAGGAAAGCGCGCTCGGGAGTCTCGAAAGCACGGTCGGCAATCTCACCAGCAGCATGAATTCGCTGGCGACGCTCGCTCAGGGACAGGCGCTTAGCGCGACCAGCTCCAATACCGATGTCCTGACGGCGACCGCGACCGGCGCGACTACGCCGGTTTCCTACACCATTAATTCGGTGACATCGCTCGCTGCGGCCGCGTCTGAAGTCAGCGCCAATGGTTACACCAGCGCCACTTCGACGCCGGTTTCGAACGGCACCATGACACTGGAGGTCGGCGGACAATCGCACACCTTGCAGCTCGCCAGCGATAATCTGAACTCGCTGGTTTCCGCGATCAACGGGTCGGACGCGGGCGTTACGGCTTCGGTGGTCACTACGTCGAGCGGCGCGAGCCAGCTTTCGGTGACCTCCAATGGAGGATCCGATTCGATTCAGTTGTACGACGGCGCCTCGACCTCCGGAACGGACCTGATCACCAGCACCGGTTCGGGCACGGAAACCAGCACCGGGGACTATGCCGATCCCGCTTCCACTTCGGTGTCGAGCGGAACCATGACGCTAGCTGTGGGATCGCAGAACTATACGTTTCAACTCTCCAGCAACAATCTTCAGTCGCTCGCCAGCGCGATCAACGCCCAGAATGCCGGCGTCACCGCTTCGGTTCTGACCGCTCCGGGCGGCGATTATCTTTCGGTCGCAGCCAACCAGACCGGTGCGACCACGCTGGCGCTGTACGACGGAACCGAGGCCAGCGGAACGGATCTGCTAACCGCCAATAATCAGGGCAGCGACGCGAAGTTTCAATTGAACGGGATCACCATCAGCGAACCGAACAACACCATCAGCGACGTGATTCCCGGCGTGACCTTCACGCTGACCGGCACCAGCAGCACCGCGACTAACATTTCGCTGGCCAGCGATCCGTCGCAGCTTTCCTCCGCGTTGCAGGACTTCGTCACCAACTACAACGCATTGCAAACGGCGGTCAGTGCGCAGGAGGGTCAGAGCGCGGGTCCGCTCGCCGGTGACCCGGTGATCGATCAGTTGCAGACGCTGCTGAATCAGATCAGTTCGTACACCGACGCCGGCGGCGGAATCCAGAGCCTGTCCGACCTGGGCGTCGAGTTCGATGACGACACCGGCCAGCTCTCCTTCAATCAAACCACGTTCGACGCGCTCAGTTCGAGCCAGATTCAGGATGCCTTTAGCTTTATAGGATCGACGACCAGCGGCTTCGGCGCGTTTTATACCCAGCTCGATGGTCTCAGCGACCCGGTGGAGGGTCTGATCCAGTCCGAGATTACCGGCGATCAGCAGACCGACAGCGATTTGCAGAGCCAGATTTCGACGCTCACAACGCAGGTGAGCACCATGCAGACCAGCCTGACCAGCCAGCTCGAGGCGGCCGACGCGCAGCAGGAGAAGTTGCAGAATCAGCAATCCATGCTGAACGCCAGCCTGGATGGACTGAATCTGGTGCTATACGGAAAGGACACGACGGCCTTCTAAATGACTATCGAACAAATCAATGCCGAAGCCCTCGCCGCGGCCCGCGCGGGTGATATGGCCGCTCTCGAAAAGGCGCTTCAGGCGCGGCACGCAGCGATTGGGGATCTGGCGCGGCAGCCGCCGACGAGACGGCTCGCGCAGCGGATACGCGAGACGATCGAAGCCGGCCGCGCCGTTCAGAGCGAGCTGTTTCTTTTCAAGCAGCGTGCGGGAATGAAAAGTGCGCAGCTTCAGCGGATCGCCTCCGGGCTGGCGCTCGGCTGCGGCGTGGAGCGTTAACTTACGCCACGATTTCGAGCAGCGATTCCTTCAATCGCGCCGCGAGCACCGCATCCAGCTTCCGGCCCCGTGCGGTGACGTAAAAAACATCCAGCGCCTTGTGAGCCTCGGTATCGATCAATACAACTTCGATATTGCAGCCTGCCGCGCTGATGGTCCCCGCCAGATCGTAGAGCAAACCGGGGCGGTCGCCGGCGACAACCTCGATCAGCGTTGCGCCGTCCGACGCCGCGTCGTTCAACATCACCGATGGCTTCAGCCCCGCCGCGCGCGGCGGCTTGGGCCGGCTGCGCAGAAGCTGCTCGGCCGTTTCTTTACCTTCGACCACGCGCCGGATGGTCTTGCGCAGCCGTTCGCTCTCGGTCGGATTCAGTTCCAGCGAGCGTAGCGGATCGGCGAAGGTGAAACTGTCGACCACGATGCCGTGCGCGTTCGAAAACGCCTCGGCCTTGACGATGCTCAGGCCAAAGGCCGCGATCGCGCCGGCGACCGACGCAAACAACCCGGGCTGATCGCGGGCCAGCAGAGTCAGCCGGTGAATCTTGTCGTCGTGCGTGATTTCGATGGACGCCGCGCGCGATTCCAGGCCGCGCGCCAGATCGAAATGCGCCTGAATCGCCGCCGGCGAATGCGTCCGCAGATAGCGGACCGGCAGACCCTCCAGAAATTGCGCCAGCGCGGGATCGGCCGGCGCGTCGTGAATGCGCTCCGAGTACAGTTCGCTGGTCAGCTCGGCCGAGGCGAGCAGATAAACCTGCCAGAGCTGCTCCAGCCGCCAGGGCGTCATCGCTTCCGGATTCACCGCGCTGATGTCGGCGTAGGTGAGCAGCGTAAGCTGTTTCAGCCGCTCGATGGTTTCGACCCGCGCCGCGACGGATTTGGCCGTGGCGCGGTCATAAAGATCGCGCGAAGTCATCACCGCGGAAAGATCCAGATGATGCGCAATCAAAAATTCCACGGTGGCGCGATCTTCTTCCGGAGCGCCCAGCCGCAGCAGCACCTCACGCGCGATGCGCTGCGAAGCCGCCACGTGATCCTGCCCCGATCCTTTGCCGATATCGTGCAGCAGCAGCGCGAAGCGCAGCAGGTGCGCGTCCGGAATCTCGCCGGCAAGATCGGAAAATCGTCCGTCCGGCAGTGATTCGAGCGACGCGATGGCCACCAGCGTATGCTCGTCCACGGTGTAGCGATGATAAAAATCGCGCACCACCAGGCAGTCGATGTTGCGCCATTCCGGAATCGCCGTAGCCACCACGCCGGTCTGCTGCATGGCCCGCAATCCGGCGGAGGGTTTGGGCAGCGCGAGCAAACGCTTCCAATCCTCCCAGCGCGCCGAAACCGGAGCGTCCGCCAGCC
The DNA here is from genome assembly GCA_035507655.1 of Bryobacteraceae bacterium. Taxonomy (GTDB): domain Bacteria; phylum Acidobacteriota; class Terriglobia; order Bryobacterales; family Bryobacteraceae; genus Palsa-187. The sequence goes on from DATJNW010000067.1 coordinate 5,939, forward strand.
GGTCGATGGTGTCGGAAGCGAGCCGCAACTGATGCCGCGCCACAAATTCGAACACTCCCAGATCGCGAAGCTGCGATGGATTGCGCATCCACACCCGATCGCGATGCACCGTATATTCGACCGTCGAAAGACGCGAGCGCCAGTCGTAAAAGCGGCCGAGCAGCGCATTCTCCCGCGGCGCCGCTTCGATCGCGCGGACCAGCGCGCGCTCGATGATTCGCGCCTGGCGGTAATAGGTTCGCATCAGCGCGGCCGGATTCGCGCTCAACATTTCCTGCGCATCGAAGGAAAGAACGTTGCGGTCGCGCCCGGCCATTTCATGCAGCCGCGTGCGCAGCGACGCCAAGGTTTCAAAGGCCGCGCTCAGATCGGGCGGTTCAAACGCCGGATGAAGCTGCCCCAGCCAGCGAACGGTTTGCAGGTCGCGCAAGGCGCCGGGCGTGTTTTTGAGATCCGGTTCCAGGTGATAAATGGTGTCCTGAAATTTCGCGTGACGCGCTTCGGTGGCCTCCATCAGCCGCCGCGCGATCGCGCCGCCGCGCCGCGCCAGGAACGTTTTGAAGCGCTGCTCGAGATCCGCGAAAATCGCCGCATCGCCCAACAGGAATCGCCGGTCGAGCAGGCTGATGGTCAGCTCCAGATTGCCTTCATGCTCAGCCGCGCATTCGGCCGCGGTGTGAACGGAGTGGCTGGGGCGCAAGCCGCGATCCCACAGCGATTGCAGAAACGCCGACCACGGTTCTTTGATCGCCGTCAACTCGCGATCCGGCGCGACGATCAGTAAAACGTCAAGGTCCGAATACGGAAATAGCTCGCGCCGCCCGAATCCACCAGTCGCGGCGAGCGCCGTGCCGGAAAGTTCCGGCCACGCGTCGCGGACCAGCGTTTCCAATTCCGCCGTGCGCTGCGCCAGCGCGCCCACAACATTTTCCGCCGCGCGCGGGACAAGTACTGCTTCGTGGCTCATGGGCAGCGCTTCATTCACCGGCCGAATGCGGACTCGTTGTGCGGACCACGCCGAGGCTCACAACGCCGCTTCCCCGCGATCGTCGTTGCGAATCCGGATCGCTTCGGCGACGTCGTAGACAAAAATCTTTCCGTCACCGATTTTGCCGGTGCGCGCGGCGGCTACGATGGTGCGAATCGCCTCCTCCGCGCGAGCTTCGGCGATCACCATTTCAATTTTTATCTTCGGCAGCAGATCGACTTGATACTCCATGCCGCGATAAATTTCCTTGTGCCCTTTTTGCCGCCCGTGGCCGCGCACTTCGCTGACGGTCATGCCGTCGATGCCGATATTTTTCAGGGCATCCTTCACTTCTTCGAGTTTGTGGGGCTGGATCACGGCTTCAATTTTCTTCATGGAAAAAGCGTCCTCTACGCTTCGAAATTGTACCCTTCTTCGCCGTGCATGCTCAGATCCAGTCCTTCAAGCTCCTGCGGCTCGGTGGCGCGAACGCCGGTAACCGCGTCGCAAATTTTCAAGATAATCAAGGTCCCGACGATCGCCAGCGTCCAGGAAACCGCGCACGCCCCGAGCTGATTCAGGATTTGCCCCGGATTGCCGTCCACCGCGCCCATCGGCTTGCCGTTGTACAGATCGTTCACCGCTTTGGTCGCGAAAACCCCGGTCAGGATCGCGCCGAGCGTTCCGCCGATGCCATGCACTCCGAACGCGTCCAGCGCATCGTCATAGCTGAACTTCGATTTGACCGCGGTGACCATGAAATAACAGACGACGCCCGCCGCCGCTCCGATCAACATCGCCGGAAACGGCTTGACGAAACCGGAGGCGGGCGTGATCGCGACCAGTCCCGCAACCGCGCCGGACGTCGCGCCGAGCATACTTGGTTTGCCGTTATGCAGCCATTCGGCGAACATCCAGGCGAGCGATGCCGCCGCCGCCCCAAAGTGAGTCGCCACGAACGCGCTCGAAGCCAGGCCCGATGCGGCCAGCGCGCTGCCGGCGTTGAATCCGAACCATCCCACCCACAGCAGGCACGCGCCGACGGTGCACAAAACCAGGTTGTGCGGCCGCATCGGCTCGACTCCGTAGCCCTTGCGCCGTCCTAAATAGAGCGCGCACACCAGCGCCGAAACACCGGAGCTGATATGCACCACCGTTCCTCCCGCGAAATCGAACGCCGGAAGTTTTCCCCCGAGCGTGGCGTTAAAAAGTCCGCCTTTGCCCCACACCATGTGCGCCAGCGGGAAATAAACGAACAGGCTCCATAGCGTGGTGAACAGCAGCATGCCGGAAAATTTCATGCGCTCGGCGAAGGCGCCCGAAATCAGCGCCGGCGTGATGATCGCGAACATCAGCTGATAGACCATAAAGGTCTGCTGCGGGATGGTCGGCGCGTAATCGGCATTGGGCGCCGACCCGACCCCGTTCAAAAACGCGAATTGCCCGCCGCCGAAAAATGGTGTCCAGTCCCCGAAGGCAATGCTATAGCCGATGACGGCCCACAGCACCGTAACGACCGACATCAGGATGAAGCTGTGCATCATGGTGGACAGCACGTTCTTGCGCCGCACCAGCCCGCCGTAGAACAGCGCCAGTCCCGGACCGGTCATCATCAACACCAGCGCCGCGCTGACCAGCATCCAGGCGTTGTCGCCGGCGCTCTGCGCGGATTTAACGCCCGCTTCGAGATTGGCCAGGCGCGAGTTGAGGTCGGCCGGCGCATCCGCCAGAAGCGTCGAGGCTGCGAGAAGAGACAAAACGAGCATGCGCATGATAAATCGGCCTTCCGTCAGGTCGAGCCTACAGTATACGTGCAGATACGCGGCTCAACCGGTCAAACCTTTTAATAACTCGAATTGAAATTTTCTATAGCGCGGGTTCCCGCGGATGCCCGATATTGACAAAACGACCCTTTCAACATACTCTTGTTCAAACGGGTTTGTAACTTTTCGCGGCCCCGGGTTTGGGCTGTGCGGTGAAAATTTCAACGCAAGAGTTTGGAAAGGGTTTTTGAGCATGCGAAAACAGATCAGCCTTGTGGCTGCCGGTATGCTGCTGTGCCTGAATACCGGCGATTTATTCGGTCAGCTCACGGCGACGGCGACTTTACAGGGCACCGTCACGGAAATCGGGCGCGGTGATTCCGGGCGCCAAGGTGAGTGTCACCAACAAGGATACCGGCGCGACGCGTACTTCAAACACCAGCGCCGCCGGCGTTTACGTGTTTAATCTGCTGCCTGCCGGCCATTACGATGTCAACGTCGCCATGACCGGTTTCACCACCGGCCTCTATTCGAATGTGGAGCTGTTCGTGTCGCGCACGACCACCATCGACGCGCAGCTCGCGCCCAGCCAGCAGTCGCAGACGGTGACGGTTGAGGCCTCCGGCGCAACGCTGGTCGACCTGGAAAAAAGCGATGTCAGCGTGCCGATCACGCCCACCGACGTCGAAAACATGCCGCTGAACGGCCGCGATTTCGTGAACCTGGCGATCCTCGCGCCCGGCGCGCGTCCGGTTCCGTCCTACGATCCGACCAAGGCGCGGATCGGCGTTTTCGCCACCAACGGATCGAGCGGCCGCAACGTCAACGTGACCGTCAACGGGATCGACGACAAGGACAACACCGTCGGTGGACCGGTGATGCAGCTCCCCCTCGAAGCCGTCGAGGAATTCAACATTTCGACGCAGCGCTTTTCCGCGGCCAACGGACGCAGCGAAGGCGCCGCGGTCAACCTGATCACCAAGAGCGGCACCAACCAGCTTCATGGCTCGTTGTTCTTCCAGGATGAGGATTCGGCCTTCGAAACCCTCAACTATTTCGAGCAGACGGCCCATGGCGGTAACGGCCAGAAAGCTCCTTTCAGCCGGCAGCAGTTCGGCGGATCGGTCGGCGGACCGATCAAGAAAGACAAGACGTTCGTCTTTTTCGCGCTGGAACGCGAACGCGTGCAAACCAGCATCGATACGCTCGGGCTGTCTTACACCAATGCTGAGGCCCTTTCGGCTATTTCGCTGCCTTACGGCCTGAAAGTGGATCCGGTTCAGACCATCGCCCAACCCTTCTACGATTGGCGCTACAACGGCCGCATCGACCATCGCATCAACGACAAAAATACGATTTCCTTCAGCTATTCAAACCAGAACAATAATGGTTTGAACGATCAGGCCAGCTCGACCAGCGACGGTTCGCAGACCAACTTCACCACCAATCAGCTCATTCTTTCCAGCTTTTCCTGGAATTCGGTGGTCACTCCGACGCTGGTGAATTCGTTTACCGCCGGTTTCCAGTATTGGAACAACCTGATCGACACCAACCAGTTCGTGCCCAACCTGGCGTTTCCCGACCTGTCGGCCGGAACCAATCCCAACGTTCCGCAGCAGAGCTATCAGCGCAAGTGGCAGTTCAAGGACGACATCGCCTGGAACAAAGGTGCGCATTCGCTCAAGTTCGGCGTCGATTACCTGTGGGAACCGATCGTCGGTGGATTCTTCGTCACCGATCCGACGCCGGTGCTGACCTTCTTCGACGATCCGACTACGATCCTGAGCAATCAAGCCGAGTATCCGGAAGGCTTGCAGACCCCGGGGGCGATCCAGTCCATTACCCAGGCCACCACCGGCGACGCTTATTTCGCCGAGCACAATAAAATGTTCGGCATCTATGCCCAGGACGACTGGAAGGCGACGCGGCGGCTGACTCTGAATCTCGGCCTGCGCTGGGATAAGGACATCAATCTGAATGGCGGAAACATCGAACCGAACGCGCGAGCGTTTCAGGAGCTGGAAATGATTCACAGCCCCTGGGCTTCTCACCCGCCGACCAATGAAAACAAGGATTTCAGCCCGCGCATCGGCTTTGCCTGGGATGTCACCGGATCTGGCAAGCACGTGATTCGCGGCGGCTACGGGCTGTACTACGGCCAGATTTTCCAGAACATCACGTTGTTCATGGAACAGCAGGCCAACGCCAGTCTGTTCTCCACCGTCACCTACACCAACAGCGTTGCGCCGGGAACCACCAGCGGAACCTCCGCCACGTTGCCGAGCGGCGAGCTGCTTCAGAACTATCGCTTCGGCATCGATCCGCTTCCGCCGCAGTTGCCCGGCGGCTCGCAGTTGCCCACCGGCGCGACCGGCCGCATCATCGATCCGAATTACCACAATCCGTATAGCGAGCAGTTCAATGGCGGATATAGCTGGCAGGTCACCTCGGATTCCGTGATCGAGGCGGAATACGTCCATGAGCTGGGTCTCAATGAGAGCAAATCGCTGGTGGTCAACCCGGAGATTAACGGCGTCCGCAACACCACCGCGCCGTTCCAGGCGCTGGGGCTGCCGGTGCTCGGTGAAATTCAGGATTACAGCTCGATCGGCCGCAGCCGCTACGACGCGATGAATCTCTCCTACCGGCGGCGCATGAGCAAGAACATCAGCATCAACGCCAGCTATGTTCTGTCGCGCGCATTGGCCTACAACGGCAACTCGGCGGCTTTCGGGAACGGTCCCACCAACGAATTGAACTGGTTTATGCCCTCCGATCTGGGGCCGACGCCCTCGGACGAGCGGCACCGTATCTTTATCAGCGGCGTGATCAACCTGCCCTTGAAGATCACCTTCTCGCCGATCATGCAGTGGGCCACCGGGCGGCCGTATTCGTCGACCGAGGGCATCTCCGACGTATATGGATTCGGCGGCGGACAGGGCACTACGCACACGGTCGTTCTGACCAGCGACCCAAGTAATCTGCTGGCGACCAAGAGCTATTCCGACGGCCAGTTGCAGGCGTGCCTGTCGGCCGGGACCTGCGAACAGGTCGGCTACGACAACCTGCGCGGCGCCGATTTTTTCCAGCTCGATACCCGCTTCGGCCGCTTCTTCAATATCAAGGAGCGCGGCAAGCTGGAGATTTTCTTCCAGGCTTTCGACCTGACCAATCATGCCAATTTCGGGAACCAGTACGGGGTCAACATCCGCACGGCGACGTTCATGACGCCGACGAGCTTTATCGCCGCATCCAGTTCGATTATTCCGAAGTCGTTCACCGGCGAGTTCGGGGCGCGATTCAGCTTCTAAAAACCGCAGCTTTCGCTTCAGGGCCGGTTTTCGCCGGCCCTTTTTCTCTTACACTGAATTCGTGCCTAAGCTGATCGCCAAACCGTCGCGCATTCCAGTTCCCGGCGGCAAACTCATCGATGAATACATCGGACGCGTCAATTCCCAGGATCCGCGCGTGTCGATCGCGCACATGCGCAGTCCCGCGGGATGGTCCGAACCGGGGCAGCGGCCCGAGTTTGACGAATTTACCATCGTGCTCAGCGGTTCCTTAACCGTCGAGCATGAAAACGGGATGATGGAAGTGGCGGCCGGCCAAGCCGTAATTACCGAGCGTGGCGAGTGGGTCCGCTACAGCACCCCGGGCGGCGCCGAATACATTGCGGTCTGCCTGCCTGCGTTCGCGCCCGAAACGGCCCATCGCGACTTATGAAATTGCGCTTTCATTCGAACACGCTGCGAATCCGGCTCAGCCAGTCGGAGGTGGCGCGGCTGGGCGAAGCCGGACGGGTGGAAGAAACGGTCGTATTTCCGGCGGGTCGAAGTTTGGCGTTTGCGGTCGAGCTTCGCCCTTCTCGAGAGATTGCGGCGTCGTTTGACGGCGAACGAATCGAGATCGCCGTTCCCGCCGATTTGGGCCGCACCTGGATCGCCAGCGATCAGCCCGGTATCGAGAATCCGGACGCGACACCGAAAATTCTGATTGAAAAGGATTTTCAATGCCTGCATCAGAACCCGGTGGCGAACCCGGATGCTTTCCCGAATCCCTTGATGGATAAATTCTAGCGTGGCGTCCCTCAGCCATGGTCTTCGCAAATGTGGGTCGGCTTAACAAGAGGCGGGCGGCGCGCCCGCCGCAGGCCGGGACAGACCGCCCGGCATTGATATCGTTGACGCAACCTCGAGCAACCCTGGTCAGTATGGGTGCGTGGCGCACGCACTCCTGCGTGCCGCGTCGGCGCTCTTGCCGACGCTGGTTCCGCCCGATCAGTCATGCGTCGAGAAGAGTCTCGACGCGGCACGCAGAAGTGCGCGCGCCACCAACGGACCGAAGCAGCTGGTTGGATCAAGTATATTAGCGCCGAGTAGTCTGTCCCCTTTTTCAGCACCCTGTTAGAGCGCGGAATCGGGCTTGAACTTCGGCTTGCGTTTCTCTAAATGCGACGCGAGGCCCTCCTGTACGTCCGGCCCCGCGAAACCCATAAATTCCATCGCCAGCGAGGTATCGAAAATCGGACCCGCCAGACGCAGCCAGTTGTTCAGCGAATATTTTGTCCAGCGGATCGCGCTCTGCGCGCCCTCGGCCAGACGCGAGGCGATTTCGACCGCTTTCGCGTCCAGCTCCGCGTCTTCCACCGCCAGGCTGATCAGGCCGATGCGCTCGGCTTCCTGCCCCGATACGGCGTCGCACAGCAGCAGGTAATATTTCGCCTTGGCCATGCCGCACAGCAGCGGCCAAATGATGGCGGCGTGATCGCCCGCGGCGACGCCCAGACGCGTGTGGCCGTCGATGATGCGGCAGTCTTTGCTGGCGATCGAAATATCGGCGAGAAGGCCGCAAACCAAACCGGCGCCCACCGCGACGCCGCGCATCGAGCTGACTACCGGCTTCGAACAATTGATGATGTTGTAAACCAAATCCCGCGCTTCTTTCCAGATGCGGCTGCGGACCTCGAAATCGGCGATGTTGTCGCGGATCATTCCGAAATCGCCGCCGGCGGAAAACACCGCGCCCGCCCCGGTGATGATCGCCGAGTTGATGGACGGGTCGGCGTCAATCTCGCGCCACACGCGGACCAGCTCGCCGTGCATGGCGTGATCGGCGGCGTTGACCTTTCCGTGGTCCATGGTGACGCGCAGCACGCGCGCATGCGGGCGATCGAATTTCAGGCGGGAATAGTTCGCAAACGAAGCCATCTTCTCACTGTAATCGCGCCGGTACTCACGTGCCATAAGCCGCCAGGCTTGTGCTCGCCGCGGCGCGTGAATCGACGCGCGCCGAAACGCAACCGCTGGCGGCTTCAGCACCCAGTCAGGCCGCTTGAGTCCAGCGCAGCGCCTGCGATGCGAGCGTGTTCACAGCGTTGGTGATGCGATCGGTCTCCACGTTCACCAGCGCGTAAAGCTGCGCGCCGGAATGCGCCGAATGCACCAGCGCGTGATGATCTTCGCGCAAATCCGGCAGCAGCTTGGAGTCGACCGGCGAGCCGCGCAGCAGGCCCGCCAACTGATCGAGCGTGCGCTCCAGATCGTCGGCGAAATGCAGAAACGCGGGACGCGGAGCAACCGGTGGGCTCGAAACAATCGCGGCTTCGAGCGAAATCAATGCCTGCGCCAGCCGGTGCGTGCTGGCGAGAATGCCGCTGAGCAGCGCGCTGGACCGGCCGGAGCCCGGCTCGGCGGACGCGCGCTCGATCGAGGCTTCCAGATTGGTGCGCACGCGGCGGCCGGCGATGCGTAGACGGTCGACATCCGCCTGATGCGACGGATCGCGGTAGCGTTCCCGCACCGCGTGAAAATATTCGCGAAAGGCATCGAGCATCCGCGCCAGGGCCTCGCCCACCTGGCGCCGTTCCCAGGTCGGCCAGAACCAATAGACGCCCAGCGCGAGCGCGCCGCCGATGGCCGTGTCCAGCGCTCTCGCGGCGATCACTTCTTTTGGCGCAACGCCGGTGAGCGAAACCAGAAACACCACCAGCGCACCGACCGCTCCGGCGAGAATCCCGTATTGCGCCGGCCCGAAACAGCGGACCACGAACATCAACCCGGCGATTCCGGCGATCCGCGGCCACACCCCCGGCGGCAGCGCGTGAAATAGTCCGGTGGCGAAAACCAAACCGAGAAACGTGCCGGCCAGGCGCAGCACGCCGCGGTTGAAGGTCGCGCTGAAATCGGGCTTCAACACGATCGCGACGGTCATCGGAATCCAGTAGGGACGCGTAAAGCCCAGCGCGCGGCCGATCGCTTCGCCGGCCAGCACCGCCAACGAGAGCCGCACCGCGTGACGGAACGCGGTCGATTCCAGATTCAAATTGGCGCGCAAAGTGGTGAAGGTTCCACCGGCGCGTGGCGAGCCGCGCGGCGAGGCGGGAGCTTTCAGCGGCTCGGCCGCGACGTCCAGGGCGGAACGCAGCTGCCCGGAGATCGCGTCCATCTGAAATCGCGCGTCATGAGCCATGGCGGCGATGGCGGCCGAGGCGGAAGACTGGCGCAAGCGCTCCGCCAGATTTTCGAGATCGCGCAAATCAGCGGCGGAAGCGGCGGATGTCCCCGATTGAAACGACGACGCGCCCGATTGAATCGTCGCGGCGATGGAGGCCAGCGCATGACCGCAGATTTCCAAAAAACGATTGCACGTGCCGAGTTCTTCGGCATCGGGCGCCTCGCGTTCCAGGCGCATGCGCAGGCGGCCCAGCGTGATCAGGCCGAGACGGATGCGCTCGGCCTGGCTCAACAGGAAACGATACAGGTTTCCTTCGGCCGAACGATCGCGATCCAGCGCGGCGAGCGAAGTTTGCGCTTCCAGGCTCTGCGCGGTTGCCGGCGGGGATTGCGCGGCGGTTTCCTGTGGCGATGCGGCGGCGCGGGAAAGCGCCAGGTACAACTCGCCCAGCGCGCGGCGTTCCGGAGCATAGCGGCGAAAGGGCCACAACAGCAGCGAAAGGGTCATCTGAAGCAGGCCGCCGGCGAAGGCGCCCAATCCGGAAAGGGAGGCGTTGTGCGGCTGCATGGGATTGGCGCCGTAGACCACCAGCATCACCACGCTCATTAATCCCAGGTCCGCGGCGGACTGGCCGATCGCCACCAGCAGGCCCGCACCGAAGGCCCAGGCGCCGGCGATGAAGATAAAAATCAAGGGATGGTTGCCCGTAAGCGCGCCGGCAAAGACGGAGATTCCCGCCAGAACGCAGGCGGCAAACAGGTGCCGCGCGCGCTGCGGATAGGGCGAATCGCTATCGCGAAACGCGACATTCAGCGCCCCGGTGGAAACGATCAGGCCATCGGTGACGGAGCCGGATAGCGCCCCAGCCAACAGCGGAATCGCCACGCCGATGGTATTGCGCAGCGCGACCCACGCGTTCATTTTCTCGCTCTGAAAGCGGAATAAGCTTTGCCAGAACAAGCCATGCCGGAAGGACTGCCAGGCAGCGCCGCGCGGGAGGGAATCCACACGACCAGCATAGCCGGGGCGCTGATGCAGTTACGGTTTTGGCTGGCGGCGTCGTAGAATAGAAGGCTTCGGATGTCTTCACAAGACGGCAGTCTGTCGTCCCGCGCGCCCAGAGTGGTGGTCGCGACGACGGTGGCGCTTTCCTTCATCAGCTTCTGGCGCGGCGCTTCCATTGTTCTCAGCGATCTGGCGTCCTCGATGTTTTACGCCGGTGGCGCGGCGGAACAGGCCATCGGCAAATCCGCGCCCTGGTTCGTGCTGGGCGTGATGCTGTTCAGCTTCGCGGTGCGCAGCGTGTACATGGAAAGCTGCGGCATGTTCGTGCGCGGCGGCGTGTACGTGGTGGTGCACGACAGCATGGGGCCCGTTGCCGCGAAATTTTCGGTTTCGTCCCTGGTGTTCGATTACATTCTGACCGGGCCGATCAGCGTGGTCAGCGCGGGGCAGTACCTGGCCGCGCTGCTCAACGAAATCAGCGATCTGCTGCACGAAAATGTCCACGTCAACACCAACAGCTTCGCGGCGGCTGTCGCCGTGCTGGTGACCATTTATTTCTGGTGGACCAACATCAAAGGCGTTCACGAATCGAGCAGCAAGGCGCTGCGGATTATGCAGATCACCACGGTGATGGTAGCCGTCCTGCTGATCTGGTGCCCGCTGACCATTTTCCTGGACCATCGCTGGAAGCTGCCGCCCGCGCCGGTGCCGTCGAATTTGAATTTCGCTCCTGACGCGCAGGGATGGCTGGCCGGAACGATGTGGCTGCAAATTCCGATGGTCGCGATCATCGTGGCGTTCGGACATTCGCTGCTGTCGATGAGCGGATTCGAGACGCTGGCGCAGGTGTACCGCGAAATCGCTTATCCCAAGCTGAAGAATCTGCGCATCACGGCCAACCTGGTGTGCTGGTACGCGGTGATCTGCACCGGCGTGATCACCGTCTTCGCCGGCATGATCATTCCCGACGCGGAGCGCGCGCGCCACTTCGACAACCTGATCGGCGGGCTGGCGATGAGCCTGAGCGGACCGTACCTGCTGCGGCTGGGCTTTCACATTTTCGTGGTGATCGTCGGTGGATTGATTCTGTCGGGAGCGGCCAACACCTCCATCATCGGAGCCAACGGCGTGTTGAATCGCGTGGCCGAGGACGGCGTGCTGCTGCCGTGGTTCCGCAAACCGCATTCCAAATTCGGCACCACTTCCCGCATCATCAACCTGATCGCGATTTCGCAGATCGCGACCATCATCGGCAGCCGCGGCGATATGACCATCCTGGCCGAGGCCTACGCGTTCGGCGTGGTCTGGAGTTTTTTCATGAAGTCGCTCGGCGTGCTGGTGCTCCGTTTCCAACGCTCGGACCAGGAATACAAGGTGCCGATCAATTTCCACCTCGCCGGACGCGAGATTCCGGTCGGCCTGGCGCTGACCACGCTGGTGCTGGGCGCGGTCGCGGTGGCGAATTTGTTTACGAAACAGATCGCCACCAAGTACGGCGTCGCCTTCACGGTGGTGCTGTTTATTCTGTTCACCGTTTCCGAGCGCGTGAACCTGCGGCGCAAAGGCGCCGAGAAAAAGGGGCTGGAACAATTCAACCTGGTCCACCAGGAACAGATTCCCGCCAGCATCCACGCCCGGCCGGGCTGCGTGCTGGTGGCGGTGCGCGATTATCATCGCATGGAGCATTTGAAAAAAGTGCTCGAAAAAACCAATCTGAAGAAGCACGACATCGTGGTGATGACGGTGCGTCCGATTTCGACCGGCGCCGGCGAATACGAGCTCTCCGATCAGCAGATTTTCAGCGATTACGAAAAAGAGCTGTTCAGCCACGTGGTCGAAGTGGCGGAAAAACAAGGTAAGCCGGTAGAGCTTCTGGTGGTGCCCGCGGTGAACCCCTTCGACGCCCTGGCGCACGCGGCCAACACGCTGCGCGCGTCGCGGCTGGTGACCGGGGTGAGCGCGCGAATGGAATCGGACGAGCTGGCGCGGCGCATCGGGCTGGCTTGGGAAGCGCTGCCGGAGCCGCGCCATCCGTTTTCGCTCGAAGTGATCAGCCCGGACCGTCCGTCCATTTACGTGAACCTGGGTCCGCATCCGCCGCGATTATGGCCGGAGGACGTCGATCTGTTGCACGAGCTGTGGCTGAAGCTAAGCCGTTCCGAAAAATTGGGATCGCGTTTGCACCATCGCGACGTGGTGGGTGTGGCGCTGAGGCGATTGCAGAAGGACCTGAATCGTGCCGATGGCGACGGCGTGATGCGCGAAATCGAGCGGGAGCTGCGGAAAGAGTGACGTAGGCCGTCAGGCTTACGCTACTCTGTCACTTTTTCTTTTTTTGGGCCGGCGGATCGACGGGGGCGGGTTCGGCCGCCGCAGCCGCCGCGGGCGCGACTCCGGAAAGAACCGCGTTGTACAGCTCTTTCTGCCGGGCCAGCTCCTTCTTGGTCGGCGGAGCCTGCTCATTGCGATAATCGTGATCGTTATAGCAGGTGCGGCAGCGGACTTTCGCCGCGCTCCCGTTCATCAGCGAAACCACAGAATGATTGGTGATCCGGCGGCATTTGACGCAATAATCGTCGATGACGTCTCCCAGTCTCAAATCCGGCATGCGCATTCGTGAGTATATAACAACAGGCAGGTACAAAGTCGCCAGAAAAGGTCTGCCGCGGCAGTCGTAACGGTGTTGTGCACAGGGCGCGTCGGAAAAGTCTCGATCAACCCCGCGCAAGTGCCGCCGGGCGGCTGGTTCACGGTATGCTTTAACAGGGTGCTGAAAAAGGTCCCCTTTTCAGCACCCTCTCAAAAGCAAGAAATGCGAAAAATGTATCCATCCGGCCGGGCGTCTGGCTCGATCCGCACGATTTGGAGGTCGGTTACGCCGCCGATCACCCGCCGCGCGGCACCACCTGCGCCGTCACCGCGACCGGCGCGGGTGGAGACACCGAGGTGCGGCGCGTGACGGCGCGCGTCCAATGATCCTCGACCTGTTCGATTCGCGCGAGAGCAAAACTCTGCGCCGTCTGACCACTCCCACGCGCATTCAGGAGTATCTCGATTCGCTCTCCTACAATCTGGAGCCGCTCGGCCACACCTGTTATTCGCCGCGGATGGTCATGCGCGAAGGCGTGGCGCACTGCATGGAAGGCGCGATGTTCGGCGCGGTCGCGTTGCGCCTGTTGGGCCATCCGCCACTGGTGGTGGATCTGGAAGCGGTACGCGACACCGACCATGTTCTGGCGGTGTATCGCGTGGGCGGATTCTGGGGCGCGGTGGCGAAATCGGATTACAGCGGATTGCGCTCGCGCGAGCCGGTGTATCGCACCATTCGCGAATTGGCCATGTCGTACTTCGAGCACTATTTCAATCCGCGCGGCGAAAAGACGCTGCGGACGTTTTCGCGTCCGGTGAATTTGCGGCGCTTCGATCGCGCGAACTGGATGGCGCGGGAAGACTCCGTGTGGGAGATCCCGAATCATCTGTGCGAGATTCCGCACACCCGCATTTTGCGCCGGGGAATGGAGCGGCGGATCGCTCCGATGGACGCCCGATTGTACGCGGCGGGGGGATTAGGCGGCGCGGTTTAAAGCATTTTCACGAGCCGTGGCATAAGCCGCCAGGCTTGTGCTGTTCGCGGCCGGCGAATCGACAGTACGTCGAGCGCAAGGCGGGCGGCTTACGCCACTCCGCGGTCAATAGAAACCCCGAAAATGGTCCAGCGCGCGCCGCAAAACCAGGCTATGCCGCGCTCAGTTCCTGTTCGAAAAACGCGTCCACGCATTCGAGAATCCGCGCGGCATCGGTGGCGTGATAGATCTCCGCGCGCAGCCGCGATCCGTTGCGCACTCCGTGCGTGAAATACGTCGCGAACTGCTTCATTTTTCCGGTCGCGTCGGGCGAGCCGTGCTGGTGCAGCATTTTGTAGTAGCGCCGCATCAGCGCGTAGCGCTCCTCCTCGCGCGGCGTTTCGTAGCTGCCATGATCGAGAAAATCGCGAATCTGCCGGAAAATCCAGGGATTCGACGAAGCCGCGCGGCCGATCATCACCGCGTCGCAGCCGGTTTCGCGCACCATCCGCACCGCATCTTCCGGGGTGACAATGTCACCGTTGCCGATCACCGGAATGTTCACCGCGGCCTTCACTTCGGCGATGCGCGTCCAGTCGGCGTGGCCGCTGTAGCCCTGCTCGCGCGTGCGCGGGTGCAGCGCGACGGTCTGCAATCCGCAATCTTCGGCGAGCTTCGCCATGCGCACCGCCACCAGCTCGCGATCGTTCCATCCCGCGCGAAATTTCATGGTCAACGGAATTGTGATTGCGGCGCGAACCTCGCGCAAAATTCGTTCGACCAGCGGCAGATCGCGCAACAAACCGGACCCTCCATTGCACGTCACCACTTTCTTCACCGGACAGCCGAAATTGATGTCGACCATGTCGAAGCCCAGGTCCTGGCAGTAGCGCGCGGCCTCCGCCATCACCGCCGGATCGGAGCCGAAAAGCTGCGCGGCGATGGGATGCTCGTCCGGCTCGAAATACAGGTAGCGAAAGGTGCGCGTCGGCTTGGTGGCGTGCGCGGAAGCAACCACGCCGTGGCTGGAGGTGAATTCGGTCATGATCAGGCCGCAGCCGCCCTGGTCGCGGATCAGGCGCCGGAAGACGGTATCGGTGACTCCGGCCATGGGCGCGAGCACCGTGGCCGGCGCAATGCGCACACGTCCAGCGTGATATTCGGTCGGAAACATCTTCCCTTATTTTCGCAGACGCCGGCGGGTTGAGGCGGATGGTGTCCCGGCGGGCAGCGATTTTCAAGAACGCAGTGCCGGTTTGTGCGATAATTCTTTGCGAATTATTTTTATGCCGTACTGGAATTATGCGCTGCGGACGCTGTTTCGCAGCCCGGCGTTTACGCTGGCCGCGGTGGTCGTTTTAGGCCTGGGAATCGGCGCGACCACCGCGATTTTCACGCTGGTTCATTCGGTTTTGCTCGAACCGCTGCCGTACCCGGAAAGCGGCCGGCTTATTTTTCTGGCGGGCGTCGCGCCGCAGGCCGGCCCCGCAAGCATGGGTATTTTCGGTTCGGATTTTCTCGATTATCGCGCTCACAATCGCAGTTTTGAAAAAATGGCCGCCTACGTCGAGGGGCTGTGGATCCTCAGCGGCGTGGGCGAGGGGGAAAGCATTTCCGGCGCTCGCGTCAGCCCCGGTTATTTCGAAACTCTCGGCGTCACGCCGCTTCTGGGGCGCGGATTTCTGCCCGCTGAGCAGCGGCTGGGCCACGAATGGGAGGTAATCTTCAGCTACCGTTTGTGGCAGCGCAAATTCGGCGGCGATCCGGCGGTAATCGGAAAACAGGTCACGCTCGACGGGCGCTCTTATGAAGTGGTCGGCGTCGCGCCTCCGGATTTTCCGCCGGCGGACGAGTTCGAGATGTGGGCGCCGCTCCAGATGGACAGTACGCTGCTGCTGGGGCGCCGCTATCGTTTCCTGCGCGTCTTCGGCCGGCTGAAGGACGGCGTGACGCTTCCCCAGGCGCAGGCGGAAGCGAACACCTTCGCCGCCGATTTCGCCGCCGCCCATCCCGACGATCAGGGATTCACCGTTCGGCTTTCGACGTTTCTCGACCGGGCCGTCGGGGGCGTGCGCAAGACCTTATGGATTTTCGCCGCGGCGGTCGCCTGCGTATTGCTGATCGCCTGTTCGAACGTGGCCAGCCTTTTGCTGGCGCGCGGGGCGGCGCGGGTGCGGGAAATGGCGGTTCGCGCCGCGCTGGGCGCCGGCCGCGGCGCGCTGATCCGGCAGATGCTGGTCGAAAGCGCGCTGCTCGCGCTGGCCGGCGGAGCGCTGGGTTTGGCGCTGGCGTCGGCGGGGCTGCGCCTGCTGATCGTGTCGGCGCCCAAAGCGCTGCCGCGCGCGGCGGAAATTCACATCGACGGCGGCGTTTTGTGGTTCTCCTTTTTCGCCTCGCTGCTGGCTGGCGTGATTTTCGGGACGGCGCCGGCGCTGCGCGGCTCGCGCGTGAATCTTTCCGACGCGATCAAGGAAGGCGGAAGAACCGGAAGCGCGGGACGGCGCACCAACCGTTTTCGCGCCACCTTGGTGGTCGTCGAAGTGGCGCTGGGGGTGGTGCTGCTGACCGGCGCGGGATTGTTCGCCCGCACCTTTCGCGCTCTCAACCAGGTGCAGCCTGGCTACGACGTGCGCAACGTGCTGACCATGCAGATCGCCGTGCTCGGCGCGCGCTATCGCACCCCCGCGGACTGGCGCGGATTCTTCGACCGCCTGATTCCCGCGGTCGAGCGCATTCCCGGCGTCCAGGCAGCGGGCACCACCAATCTCGCGCCGCTGCACCACGGCAACAACTCCACTTCGCTATGGCTCGATACGCAGACGGTGCGCAACGAAGAGACCAAAATTCGCCTGGATAACCGCATCGTGACGCCGAATTATTTCCGCGCCATGGGCATTCCCCTCATCGCCGGACGGCCGTTCGATGAAAACGACCGCACCGATACGCCGCACGTGCTGCTGGTGAACCAGGCGTTCGCGCGCGAGTTTTATCCCGGCGGCGCGCTAGGCCACCAGGTGAGCGTGGACGTTGGCATCGGCTCCATGTGGACCGCGCAGATTATCGGAGTGGTCGGCGATTATCGCGAATCGAACCTGGGCCAGCCGCCGCGGCGGGAGCTGTTCACGCCGCTCGCGCAAACCACCATCGCCGGGCAGACGCTGCTGGTCCGCACCACCGGCGATCCGGCTGGATACGTGGCGGCCGTGCGCCGCGCGGTGGAATCGATCGACAAGGACGTTCCCGTGTACAACGTCCGGACCATGCAGCAGCAGGTGGACGAATCGCTGGTGGAGCAACGCCTGCGCGTCTCGCTGCTGGGAGTTTTTTCCGCGCTGGCGCTGGTGCTGGCCTCGGTCGGATTATACGGCGTGATCGCCTGTGGCGTGGCCGAGCGCCGCCAGGAGATCGGCATCCGCATGGCGCTGGGCGCGCGGCGCGGACAGGTGATCGAACTGGTGCTCGGCGACGGATTGAAACTCACCGCGCTGGGAATCCTGATCGGCTTGCCGGCCGCGCTGGCGGTCACCCGGCTGATCGGGTCGTTTCTCTATGGAGTGACGCCGTGGGACCCGCTGACGTTCCTCGCCACCGCCGCGATTTTTGTCGGTGTGGCGCTGGCGGCCAGCTATCTGCCGGCGCGCCGCGCCACGCGAATCGATCCGGTGGAAACGCTGCGGGAAGAATAAATGAATAACTCGGAATCCTCCCCGCGATGAATCGCGCCTCCGATTCAACGGATTTCAGACACTGGCGCGACTTATTGAACGTCACTCACTTTTCCGGCGTTGAAGGTGATCTTCATGTCCGGATAAACGTAGATTTTCTTGGTCCCCAGATCAACGACATTCTTGGGCTGGCCAAGGATGGCAGTCACCTGGTCGATGGTCTGGCCGAGTTCGATGGTCTTGGGAGGACCCGCCGGCGCGGCTGATGCCATGCCCGCCGAATCGGACGGCCCCGACTGCACTCCGCCGCCGGCTTCCTGTTCCGCCTTGTCGGCTTCCTGCAATTGCTGATTGATCTGAGTCTCCGCATTGGGATCGGGCGGCGGCGCGATGGCGGCGAACTCGGTCTTGGCCGGCGGTGCATTGGCCGACGGAGGAATCGCCGGCAAGCCGTTCTGGGATTGATTGCTCTGCAGGTTGCTCATCCCCTGGCTGATGGTCTCGCGCATGTGATTCTGCATGTTCTGAAGATCGTCGAGCGTCACTACCACTACCGCTCCCCTGCGGCATTCGATTCCGCCTTTGCTCGACAGCATCACCAGATTGGCGGTGGACGAACTGGGAGGCGGGGGCCCGGAAAGCTGGAGTGCGTCGCCTTCGCTGACGGCGCATTCCGTTCCGGTGGTATCGACGACGTCGATGCTGCTGCCGGCAACGAAGACGTGCTGAATATTATCGCTGAGCATGCGCGCGATGCCGCTCGAAGCCGGGTCCGGCTCCTGATGCTGCGCCTGAAGCTGAGCTTCCTGGTTTTCGAGGGCGATCTGGCGCTGCACCTCCGCCGCGATCAGTTGTTTCGTCTGGTCGTCCAGCGGGCCCGCGCCCGGAGGCGGAGCCGCCGCCGCCTGGGCCTGCGCCGCCGCGATCGCGTTCGCCTGAACCTGCGCGGCGTAAGCCGTTGCCAGACTTTGCGAAATCAGGTAGTCCGTCAGCCACAGCGACGCGCTCGGATAAACCGGATACGGATTGAAATAGAAGCCGTAGTATCCGTACCAGGGATTGGCCGCGAAGCCCCAGCTGTACGCGATCGGCACCGCCCACGGATTGTAGGCCCAGCCATAAAACGCCGGCCGGAAATAGAACGCGGGAGCGTAGCCTTCAAGGTACATGCCGCGGTACGGATAGCGGCGGTAGAACCGATCGTAGGCCCGGCCGTTATAGTAATAGGTCCGGTGCGCGAATTCATGGCCGTGGTACATGTACGGATGCTGCACGTAGCCATGCCCCCCGCGCTCGGCGACGATACGGGAATGATCGGCGCGTTCCACCCGGACCCGGCGGTCACCGTTCAGGCCGTGATGAACGTCCATTCCGCGCCTGGGATCGTGCAGGTCGGCGCGGCTCCCGTCGGCGCGGGTTCGTATTTCCGCGCCATTGCGGGCTTGCATGGTATGCGATCCGCGCGGCTCGGGCCCGCGCATCGCGCTCCGCCCAGCTCCTGCGCGTGCCCCGCCGCCGGCCCGGCCCGCGGTGCCTCGGGCAGCGCCCGCTCTGGCGCCGCCAGCTCGACCCGCTGTCGTCGGACCATGACCCGCGGTCGTGGGACCTCGCCCGCCCGTCGTCGGACCGTGACCGGCGGCCCCGCCTCTGGCGGCTGGGGCTCCGTGGCCGGCAGGCGCGGCTTTGGGCGCGGCCTTCGGCGCGGAGGGCTTCTTCTCCTGAGCGCTGGCGGCGGCCGCTCCTAAAAGTACAACCACGATGGGCATAACGATGGGCGCGATGCGCCGGATCGACGAGATGTTGCGAGCTTCAGTCATGGGCTTCTCTTTTCTGTTGCTGACCTTTTGCCGGCCCGTTGCCGGCTTCCGGTCAAAAAATCATCATTGGACGTCGCTGACCTTGCCGCCCGTAAAGGTGACCTTCAGGTCTTTGTAAAAATAGATCTCCTTGGCGCCGAGCTTGACGATTTTGCTCGGCTGACCCAAGCTGGCGACAACCTGATCCGTGGTCTGTCCCAAGGCGATGGTCTTAGGTGGCGCCGCCGGCTCATCCGCGGGCGGAGGCGGCGGCGGGATCGGCGCGGGAGGCGCAGCCGTCTCGGCGGGAGCAGGAGCGGGAGCAGGTGCGGGCGTGGCGGCAGGCGCGGCAGCCTGCTGCTGGCCGCCGGCGCCGGCGTCGTCGGCAGGCTGGACCTTGAACACCTCGGCAACCAGCTTGTCGGCCGCGTCGACGGTCGGTGGCGATCCTTTCGGAAACTCGAATTTCAACGCCGCTTTATACCGCGTATCCACGACCACGTCCGTAAGTAGTTCGAAGATAACGGCATCACCCTTGACCTCGATTTTGGTCACCCACATTTTTTCCCCGGGCACATAGGTTCGCGTCGCCGGCGCGGCGGGGGCCGATGCGCCCGGCAAATGGCTGAACCGGCCCAGCGCGTTGCTGACTTTCCCGGCCGCGTTCTGCGTGATCTTGCCGTCTTTATAAGTGTTCTGGTAGAAGTTGGTGCTGGACACCGGCGCCATCATAATCCGGTCCTTTTTGAGCACCAGAATGGCGCCTGCCGTGACGATATCCGTGTTGTCGGCGGTCGGCTGCGTCACCGCGTACTCGGAGGTAAGTTTCTGCTCGATGGCAGCTTTGTCCTGCGCCTGGGCGAGAAAAGGCGCGCCCATCAGCACCAGAACAGGACCGGCAAAAAGCATAGTTTGCATGACTCCACCCTCTTTTGAAAAGCCCTCTATTCCTTTCAACAAAGGCACGGACACACGGCCGGGACGCCCCCGGGCGTTTGTCTTTTTCGCGCGCTTTTGGAAATCAATGCTACAGCACTTTATCATTCAAGTAAATGACAAAATTCCCTGGAATCTGTAAAAAAATACCCAGGCCGGAAGTACTCTTCTCCCTTCCTGTGCATCGGCGCCCCCCGGCGTGTCATATCGATTCAAGATTTGTCTAAGAACGCACCGAAAAACGCGCGCGAGGCTCATCGCGAAAAGGAGGCTCCCGCGGGCTGGAAATCTGCTACTATTTGTTCATGACCGCCCCGCGTCCGGCCCATCGGCCGAAATTTGAATGACCCCCAGAGGCTACCCACCCCGCCGGCCGAGGATCCGGGAAAACGTAAATGAAGCGATTCGCGCCCGCGAGGTACGCGCCGTATTTCCGGACGGCACCGTCGAGGTCATGCAGACGTCGCAGGCCGTGCGCAAAGCCCAGGAAATGGGTCTGGACCTGATCCTGATCGCGCCCACCGCGGAGCCGCCCGTGGCCAAAGCGATGGATTACGGGCAATGGCAATACGAGAACAAAAAGAAACAGCACGAAGCCAAAAGAAAACAGCATGTCATTCAGGTGAAGGAGCTGAAATTCCGTCCCAACACCGATGATCACGATTACGACTTCAAGAAAAATCACGCCATCCGCTTTCTGCAGGAGGGCAATCGCGTGAAGGCGGTGGTGCAGTTTCGCGGACGCGAAATCGCGCATACCGACCTGGGAAGAAAACTGCTGATCCGCTTTGCCGCGGACCTGGCGCAATACGGCACCGCGGAAGGCCTGCCGCGCATGGAAGGCCGCAACGCGCACGTGCTGCTGAGCCCGGTGAAAGCGGGCGCCACGCCGGTCAAGGAAAAACCCGCCCCCAAGCCGGATTCGACCAAGTAATCGCGCCCCGAAAATTCAACCATTTTTGGAGGGCGGGATTTATCCCGCGCGGAGCTTTAGCTCCGCAGTTCGCGTCAAGCAACGCCTTAAAGCCCCGGACCAACGCGACTCGAATACTGAAAAATAGCCTGGATTACTGCAGGAACTCGCGCACCGCGCGCATGGCATCCGCCGCCGAGCCGGACGCGAGCACCCGGTGCGACGAATCGAGCACAAACGTCTTTCCGGCGCGCGGATCGACGTCATAGCGCCGCGCGATTCCCGGATCGGCGATCTGCGGGAACGGCAGCGTCACGTCGTCCAGCTCCGCCGCCAGCGCGTTGGAACGGACGCCCATCCCCACGCCGAGAAAGGAAACGCGGCCGCGGTATTGATTGTAAAACGGCAACAGCGAAATCAGTTGTTGTTTCGAACGGCCGCGCGGCGACCAGAACTGGACCACGATCAAACGGCCGCGCAAACTGTCGAGGCTCACCAATTTACCCTTCAAGTCGCGTCCCGAGAAGTTTTCGAAAAACTGCGGAGCCGGCGGCTGCGCCGCAACCGCCGCGTTTTTCGCCGGAGCCGGCAACGCCGCCTGCGCCGCGATCGCCTCCAATCCCCGTGCGGCCGCCTGGTCCCGTGCCACGGCAAACTCTGCAACGGCCGGTAGCGTTGCCCCCAGCACATATCCGGAAATGGTCTCGCCGCCGCGCGCGACCTGGACGTGATAGCACGTTCCGTCGCCGCCGGCGATGGCCCCGCGAACCTCCACGCGATCCGCCGCCGTCAACACGGCAAGTTGCGGATCGTCGGCCGAACAGCCCTCCCGCAGCGGAACCCGTTGGTCCGCCTGGTTGGTTTGCAGGAAAGCGAGAAGCAGGATGACTGGGATCACTTGCTGAGCCTCAAAACCTCCGACGCAAGCTGCGCGAACAGCGACGTAAGCTGAGTCTTGTCCGCGGTGACGAAGTATTTTCCCGTTTCCTGGTCGGTCTGATAAGCGGGATTGGTGTAGGCCGTGTAGCTGGTCGGATCGTAGGGCAGCGCCGGAATGGTCGGGTAATTGGCGACGATCGGCAGAAATTCGCGATCCACCGAATCGGTGCCGTTGCCGGTCAGATAAATCACGTTGATCGTCGGATGAAATGTGGTATCGCTGCGAATCGTGTTTGCGGCATTCATGGTGCCGTTCATGCTGGCCGCGACGATCGAGTTGGGCTGATCGGGCCGCAGGTAGCCCGCGTATTGCGTACCGGCGGGGAAAAAGTTGGAGCCGGTTCCGGTGGTGGAAAATCCCGACCACGGGCCGCCCGTGTTCTTGCAGTTCGGCGAAACCGTCGAGTCCGGGCTGCATAGCGAGTTCACCTGGAACAGCCACTCGCTGCGCGTGTCATAGCCCCCAACGATGGTGCCGTAGGACGAAGTTCCGCTCGCGGCGGGCCCGTTGTTGAGCACGTTGCCGTACACGTCGGAATTGGGGATATAGGCGATATATTGTCGTATGTAGGTGCCAATCGCCTGGCTGGCCGCGGTGGCGCAGACGCTGCTGGAAAAGCTCGGAGTGTTATAGAGCGCGGCCGGCGAAACCCCGCTGTAGTCGCTTGGCTGGGCGAAGCCATACGTCGTACCGCCATAGGAGTTCTGATCGCCCCATTGCCCCAGAGCGCCGAGCACCGTATCGCCGGAGGTGCATGACATGGTCGGCATCTGATAACAAGGAGATTCGTCGTAGACACCGTTGGCGTCCTGCGCGCCGGTGTTGGCGGCCGTAGTGCCGCCGCAACTGGGCGTTGCGCCGTTATAGCCGGAAACCGACCCGGGCTGCGACGGGGGAGCCGGAAAACCCGCAGAGGTCGGACCCGCCGGACCCCATCGCGTATCCCCTTTGCCGCTCGAACCATTCACGCGCACCGGGAAATAGGCAGTGACGCCGTTGGGCGAGCCGTCGGTGAACAGAACAATCGTGTTTTCCGCCAGCGGCAGATTGACGGCCTTGATCTCCTGGTAAGCCAGCTCCAGCGCCCCAATGGTGTTGGTGTTGCTCTGGCAGACGATGTTGCCGATATCGGTGTTCAGCGTCCCGTCGCCCCAACTGGAGCTCGGCGGATAAGGCAGGTGCACGGTGAGGTCGAACGTCACCAGGCCGATGGTGTCAAACGGGCTGAACAGCGTGATGAAATTCTGGGTGGCCTGGATCATCGACGCGCAGGCCGTCGGCGTGGTCGGCGTATTCATCGAGCTCGATTGATCGAGCACGATCATCATCACCACGCCGCGCCGGCTGGCGGTGCTGTTCGCTCCGACGTTCACGCTGCTCACGTGAAAAATGTTCATGAAGTAGGTCGGCGCCTTGACGCTGGCGCTCACGGTGACGTCGAGAACGCCGGTAGGATTGCCGTTGACGTCGGTTTCCTGGTTGAACGCCGGCGTCACCGTGGGAGTTCCCTCGGTGTTGAAATAACCGGTGGGGAAATTCGCCGTGAAGAACTGCTCCGCCACGGTGGTGGCCGCGGTAGTCGCCGCGCTGACCGTATCGGCCAGGTTCACGCTTCGCCCGGCGGCCAGCGCGGCCGCATCGGTCGCCGCGGCCAGCCGCGCGCGGATCATATAAATGCTGCCGACGTCCAGCGCCAACCCTCCCGCCGCCACGATAAAGGTCAGCATGATGGCATAGAGCATCAAGGCAAAACCGCGTTGTTTTCTGTTCCGGGTCATCGCAACCTCCAGCCTGAGAGTTGAAAAAGGAGACAGACTGCTCTGTCCCCGCCTGTAAGTTGTTTCAGCAGCCACCTGGCATGAAATTCGCCGCATATCTCAGGATGGGTCGCGGACGTGGGGCGGCCCCGCAGCCCGCGGCGGATTCGTAATCCGCCCGCTCGCTTGCAGGACGATACACGCCGCTTGAGAAGCGGCGTCCAGGCTGCGACCCTGCTAGGAAATGCTGCGCGCATAAAGCACCGGTGCGTGCCAGATCGAAAAGAGATTCAGGAAACTGACGTCGGCGTACATCTCCGAAATCAGCGCGTAATTTCCGGCGGTAAGCGTCATGACTCCGCCGGATCCCATGTTGGTCGCGCGATTCGAGGTGTCCTTGGCGATATTCGCCGCGGAAATGGTCCCGTTGGTCCCAACGTCGGCCGTCGGCGGACTGCCCAGCGTGCTGGTCCAGCGCGTCCCGTTGCCGATGACCACGCGGTACGCAAAAACGTACTGCCCGTAGTTCGGGCAATTACTCGACGTCCAGCCGTAATTGGGCCCGGTAGTGTTGGGCACGCCCGACGGATTCGGAACCACCCCGACGTCGCATTGCTGCGGACCCACCAGAATCACCTGCGACAAAATCACCACGCCGCCGCCGGTCGAGCTGGGATCATCCTGCGCGTCGGAGGCCATGTTCAAACCATTCGCCGCTGCGACGATGATCCGCTGATTCTGCGTCTGCGACAGGTCCAGCCCCGACTGGGGGTCCGTCACCGAGCGGACCAGCAGAACCACCGCGTCGCGGCACACGCTGCTCACCTCGATATCCCGCGACAGCGCCATGCTGAGCGTCACCATGCCGGCGAACATCGGGATCAGAACAGACATCACGATGGCAAATTCCAGAATCGAATTTCCCCGTTCGTTTCTCCTCATATTTATCCCCATGGGGTGCTCCTCACGGATTGGGCGGAACCGTGGTGCCCACCGCCAGCCCGCCTAAAACGTCCATTGAAGTCGCGCCGAGATTGATACTCGAAGCCGTCAGATGATAGCCCGACGCGGATACCGGAAATAGCCAGTTCCAGGGATAGCCGGCCACCACCACCTGCACCACGTTGCCGGGCTGGTTGGCGTAGCTCACCACGGTCCCGTTGGAGAGGGTTTGCGGAAGCGTGCCGGTCTGCGTGCAGGTTCCTCCGTTGCAGGTTTCCACCGGAGTGCCCAGATTGTTGGCGGTGTAATAATTGACCGTAACCAGATTCGTCTGGGTGCTGCTGAGGAATCCGTAGCAGTTGTTCTCGACCACCTGCGCGACGCACGCCGCCTGGGAGCTGGCGCAGCTGGTCCCGTTGTAGGTGGATTGATAAGTGATGGCCCAGCGCACGCCTTCAAGCGTCGCGTTGGTCAGCGTGCTTTGCAGGAAAATCACCAGCGACACATCCACGATGCCCAGGAACATCGCCAGGGTCGGAATAAACGTCAGAACCGATTCGATCATGACGTTCCCGCGCTGGCGGGACCGGCGGCCCGCGATTTTTGAATACAATTTCTCCACCCGGAAAGAGTATCGGCTGAACCGGATCATTTGTAGCACTCGGAAATACTAGTAATCCTGCGACAAAAGTACTGTACAGGGGAACTAAGGTACTCTTCGCCGACGCTATAACGTCGCCTTACCACTACTCTCGTCGGCGTGGCAGGAAAAGTTTAGGTGGCGTAAGCCGCCAGGCTTGCGCTGTGTTCCGGAGGGCAAGCTTACGGCCTACGCCCCTCGCTCACTTCCAGAATGCCGGCAGGTTCGTTTTTGTTTGCCGCAAAATCTCAAGCGCCGCCCTTCGATCGGTCGCCTCCAGCCGCTTGAAAGGTTCGCTTTGATCTGTGCCGCTCAAGATGTCGTACAACCGCCGGTAAATCCGCTCCCGCGCGGCATCCGGCATTCCGTCGAACGCCGCGCTGTAGATCATATACGACAGCGGATAACGAAACAGGCGCGTGTGCAGATCGAAGTCGCGCAGGCTGCGTCCCTGCGCGTCGCGCGGCCCCAGCGCGGCAAACGTTTTCCGGAACGTCGAGACGCCGGCCACCGTCCCGTGGAGCGGCGCTTCGTTGGCGAAAACCATATATTCGACCAGCTGCTCGATTTCGCCGTCCAGCTTTTCGAGCGGCGTATGATCGTGCAGCGCAATGCGGGTGTCCCATCCGATGCGCGTGATCAGGTTGATCATCCGCGTCTGATGCTCCAGCGTCATCAGCGCCACCACGTCGCTGGTGGGCGCGGGATAGCGCGTAGTATCGAAAAATTTCGCCAGGCTGACCAGATTCTGCGCCGGCTCCTCGCTAGGGCCGCCCGGGTGCAGCGGATCCACCAGATTGGTGTTATTGCCGTAATTGGTTTGCGACCCGGTGTTTCCGGTTACGTACCATCCGCCCCATCTTTCGCTGATCGGAACGCGATCGTCGGTGGCGTAGGCGCCGCCGTGTTCGCCGCTCGCTCCCGGATGAAGCGAGCTGACCATCCACCCGGGAACGCCCAGCGTCACCGGACCCTGATGGCAGCGCAGGCAATCGATGCCGCGCCGCGCAAACTCAGGACGCGCCGCTTTGGCCAAATCGAGCGTGTACAGGTAAACCCCTTCTCTCGGATCGACGCCGGCCAGCTCCAGTTGCTCGCCGTTTTGCACATATCCCACCGAAGCATCGTCGTCGAAATAAATCGCGCGCGGCGTGCGCGGATTGATGAACTGGGCCTGAATGCTGCCTTTCGAAAAAACCAGCACCTGCGAATCGATATGGATCCCGAGCTCCTTCAAAATCGACGGGAGATAGCCCCATCCATGCGGCGCATAATCGAGCTTCGCCTCGCCGCGATCCAGCTTCTGCTGAAGCCGCGCGATCGGATCATGCGAAGGAGTCTCGGAGTATTGAATCGCGGGATGGTCCAGCGGGACGTAGAACGTATCTTCCAGGGCCTGCGCGAACAGCGTGGAAGCGGCGGCCAGCGCCACCAGAACGCTGCGTCTCATGCTTTCAATATACGCCCATGCCGCCGCTTACCCGGACAGTGGTAGTGTCTGAAATCTGCGTTGACCGCTAAAAATGGGAGAGCCCCCGCCATTACTGGCGGGGCCGTAACGCGCGCTATAGCCCCGCCAGTCATGGCGGGGGGGCGCGTTGCAAATCAACGCAGATTTCAGACACTACCCGGCCAGTCAGTCCCGGCTTTCACATTCCGCCAGGAATAGCGGGGTTAAAAATCCCGATTTTTCGCCGAGCCGGCTTAAATCTCCAGCGTCTTCAGATACTCGCGAAACTCCTGGCCCAGATCGTAGCGCTTCAGCGCGAACTCCACGGTCGCCTTCAAAAACCCGAGCTTGTCGCCGGCGTCGTAGCGTTTTCCTTCGAAGCGATACCCGTAAATCGGACGGCTGCGCAGGACGTGCTTCAGTCCATCCGTCAGCTGAATCTCGCCGCCGCTGCCCGGCTCGACCGCTTCGAGCGACGTAAAAATCTCCGGCGTCAACACGTAGCGGCCGATAATCGCCAGATTCGACGGCGCTTCGTTCGCCTTCGGTTTCTCCACCATGTTGCGGATCCGATATAAACGGTCGCGCCCGCCGTTGTGCGCCACCGGCTCGGCATCCACCACCCCGTAGGCCGAAATGTTCTCGCCGGGCACTTCCATCAGCGCGACCACCGGCGCGCCGTAGAATTCATACACGTCGAGCAGTTGCCGCAGACACGGCACCTCGGCGTCAATCACGTCGTCGGAGAGGATCACCGCGAACGGCTCGTCGCCCACCAGCTCCCGCGCGCGCAGCACCGCGTGGCCCAGCCCCAGCGCTTCTTTCTGCCGCACATAGGACACGTCGATCATGTCGGAAACCGCGCGTACCGTCGCCAGCAGATCTTTTTTGTGCCGCGTTTCGAGCAGATGCTCCAGCTCGAAACTCACATCGAAATGATCCTCAATCGCCGTTTTGCCCCGTCCGGTGACGATCAGGATGTTGCGCACCCCGGACTGCATCGCCTCCTCGACGCCGTACTGGATCAACGGCTTATCGACCAGCGGCAGCATCTCTTTCGGTTGAGCTTTGGTGGCGGGAAGAAAACGCGTACCCAGCCCTGCGGCGGGAAAAACCGCCTTGCGGACTTTAGCAATCATTGTTCCCTCATTTTAACCAACGCTCGTTTCGTTTTAGAATGCGATGCGGTGACAAAATTGCAAATTTTAGCGCAACAGGTGGTCGCCTGCGAGCGCTGCCCGCGTCTGCGCGAATACTGCGCGCGCGTCGCGCGGGAAAAACGCCGGGCGTTTCGCGATCAGGAATACTGGGGCAGACCGGTCCCGCCGTTTGGCGATCCGCAAGCGCGCCTGCTGGTGATCGGTCTCGCGCCGGCCGCGCACGGCGGCAATCGCACCGGACGCGTGTTCACCGGCGACCGCTCCGGCGATTTTCTCTTTCGCGCGCTTTATGAAACCGGCTTCGCCTCGCAGCCCAGCAGTATTTCGCGCGACGACGGAATGAAGCTCAACGGCGTTTACATCACCGCTGCGGTCCGCTGCGCTCCGCCGGATAATAAACCGCTGCCCGCGGAGTTTCGCAACTGCCGTCCGTACCTCGAACATGAGCTTGATTTGTTGAAGAATCTGCGCGTGGTGGTGGTGCTGGGTCGTATCGCCTTCGATACCTATCTGTCCATTTTGCGCGACCGCGGCGTGATCCGCAGCCGGTCCGAATTCGCGTTCGGCCACGACCGCGAACATCAACTTGACCCGGTCCTGATCAGCTCCTATCACCCCAGCCAGCAAAACACGTCAACCGGCAAGCTGACCGCGGAGATGCTCCGCGCCGTTTTCCTCCACGCCCGCCGGTTCTGTAAGTAGCGTAAGCCGTCAGGCTTGCGTTGCGCGTGCGAAACTGGGCTGCCGTGAAGAGCGCAAGCCTGACGGCTCACGTTACCGGAATGTTCTAATCGTGCTCGTGATCGTGAGCCTCTTTCTCGTGCTCCGCGTGATCGTGCGTGTGCGTCTCGCCCTCGGTTCCATGCTCGTGCTCATGGCTGTGCGTGTGTTCATGAGGATGGCTGTGTTCGAGATCGCCGTGCCGGTGCTTGTGCTCGTGCACGTGCGTATGTTCGTGTTCGTGTTCCATCGCTTTCTCCGTGATTTCCAGGATAGTCAAAAATCAGCGGGCTTGCGAGTGGATTCGACGATGACGGCCGCTACGCCGTTGAAATCGAGCCGCGTGCCTGGTTCGGAAAACGGGATGCGGACGTAAGCCATCGCCACCGTCTTGCCGAGCGCCGGGGAAAAAACCGCGCTGACAATTTCGGCTTGTTCTGTTTTGGCGCCGGCGGCCGGAGGATCGGGCGTGTCCATCTCCACGCGCCGCAGCAGGCGATGGATCTGCGCGCGGCTGCGCACCCGCTCCACGATTTCCTGGCCCAGATAGCATCCTTTATGGAAATGCACGCCGCGCAACTGGCCGGTTTCCTGCACCAGAAAACGATCGCTGATCTCCTCGCCATAACGCGGGCGGCCGTTTTCGATACGCACGATGCGCGCGTCTTCGGCGCTGGCTTGCGGAATCCCGGAAACATCCGGCGCCCCGGCCGCGAAGACAAAAAATCCACCCGCTCCGGTCGAGTCGGTGCGCACGACCACCGCATCGCCCCAGCGCGTCCACGAATCGGGGTCGGCGGGAAGCGGCGCGCCACGCCCGGCCAGAACTTCCGCGGCCCGCGGACCCTCCACCGCGATGGTTTTCATCCGCTCCGTCTGGTCCTCAATGGTGACGTCGTCGGCGATGATGTATCGGTCCAGGTGCTCGAATAATTTTTGCCGCGTCTCCGGCTCGGTATCGAGCAGGAGATGATCTTCGAAGCACAAAATGTTGGCGTCGCCCAGAATGCGGCCCTGCGCGTTCAGGAAAAACGCGTAGCAGCCCTGGCCCGGTTGCAGATGTTCGACGTCATTCGTGCACATGGCGTGCAGCAGCCGCGCGCGATCTTCTCCGCTGGCGCGAATCTTGCCGCGCGCCGGTAAATCGATCCACGCGGCGCTTTCGCGCAGAGCCCGGTATCCCGCCGTCATCGGAAATTGAGAGACAACCACCGCAGATAGGCCGAAATGGCCACGATCGCCGCGCCGGAGATCACCACTCCCGTCAGGGTGCGAAGTTTTTGTTTTCGATAGAGAATGACGGCCGCGAAAACGTGCAGCACCAGAAGCATCTTGATTCCGAACCACATCTGATAGTGCGGCGGATAGCCCGGTTTGCTCACAAAATTATACAAACCGGAAATGAGGATTGTACCGATAGCGGTATATCCTATCGGTTTAAAGCGGGCCGACAGCTCGCCGGCCACGAACCGGGCATAGAAAACGCTTCCCAGCAAAACAATTACTGAGAAAATGTGCAGCCAGCGGAAAAATAACGGGAGAGCCGCGTGCATAACCCGAGTATACAATCGAGATGATGATCCACGAGATTCTGCCGGTGGGAATGCTCCAATGCAACTGCTCGATTTTCGGGGACGAAGCGTCGCGCGAGGCCATCGTCATTGATCCCGGCGACAACATCGAGGAAGTTTTGGAAGTCCTGAAGCGGCACGCGCTTCGCGTCAAAGCGATCATCATCACCCACGCCCACATCGACCACATCGGAGGCGCCGCAAAGCTGAAGGCCGCGACCGGGGCGCCGGTTTATATGAACGCCAACGATCAGGACCTCTACGATCATCTGGACATCCAGGCCTCCTGGCTGGGAATGAACACGCCCGAACGGACCACCATCGATATGCCGGCGCGCGAGGGCGACGCGCTCAAGTTAGGCGAAGCGGAATTTCAGGTGATCGAGACGCCGGGGCACACCCAGGGCAGCATTTCCCTGTGGATCCCGCGGGAAAACAAATTGATCGCCGGCGACACGCTCTTTCGCGATTCCATCGGCCGCACCGATCTGCCGGGCGGCGATGGCCGGCAGATTCTGCGCTCGATTCACGATAAGCTGCTGACGCTGCCCGAGGAAGCAGCCGTCATTCCGGGGCACGGTCCATTGACCACGATTGGCCGGGAAAAGGAACGGAACCCGTTCCTCGCCTGAACACACATATCCCCGGCACTGCGATCGGTGGCCGAAAAGAGTTACTTCTTTTCTTCCGTACTCGTGGTGGACGTAGGCGCGGGGGTTTCCGTGGCGCTCTTCAAAGCTTCCTTGAAACCGCGGATCCCTTCGCCCAGCCCCTTACCGAGCTCGGGAATTTTCTTCGGCCCGAACAGCAGAACGCCGACCAATAAAATGATCAGCAGATGCCAAGGTTGGAACAAACCATCCATAATCGATTTCAGTATGCCACAAATCAGGCGTGTTCGGTCGTGGGATCGATCATTTTGCGGATTTCGGTGATTTTAGTCGCCGGAAAGCCGCTGATGCAGGCGTGTTCGTGGATAAGTTCTTCGTTTTTAGCCAGATACACGCAAAACGTTTTATCTCCCGCCACAAACGATTCAATCCATTGGATATCCGGGCCGAGCTGGCGCAAAGCCTGGTTCGATTTGTGGGCCGCCTGCCGCAGTTGTTCGCGTTCCAGCGTACCAACGCCGGGAATGTCGCGTTCGATCAAAAATCGCTTCACCGTGATCCTCCTGTTCGATGCTTCGGCTAAACTATTGTAGCCATGCGCAGCAGGATGATCGCGGTGCCGGTCCGCAAAATCGACGGCGCGGGCGAATCGCCGGAACAGGATTTGCTGGCGGTCGAGGAGCCGCTGGAGATTCGCGTGAACGGCCAAAACGTCGCCATCACCATGCGAACGCCCGGCAACGATGAAGAGCTCGCCGCCGGATTTCTGTTCAGCGAAGGCATCTTGCGCGCGCCATCGGAGCTGGTTTCGCTCGCCTCCGCCGCGGCGAACACCATCGACCTTGCGGTCGGCCCGAACGTCGACCTGGAGCGGCTTCAGCGCCATTTCTATATGAGCTCGAGCTGCGGCGTGTGCGGCAAGGCGTCGATCGACGCGATCGAGCTGACCGCGTGCCCCCTGCTCGATCGCACCCGGCCGGCGGTCGCGCGGGAAACGATTCATCGCCTGCCGGAAAAATTGCGCGCGCGGCAGGCGGTGTTCGACCGCACCGGCGGATTGCACGCCGCCGCGCTGTTCGACGCCTCCGGCGAACTGCTGGAGATTCGCGAAGACGTGGGGCGCCATAACGCCGTGGATAAACTGATCGGCGCGATGTTCCTGCGCAACGCCGTCCCGCTCCAACAGCACCTTCTCTTAGTCAGCGGACGCGCCAGTTTCGAATTGGTCCAGAAAGCGGCCATGGGCGGCATCGGCGTGCTGGCCGCGGTGGGCGCGCCGTCCAGCCTGGCCGTGGAGGTCGCGCTGCGTTTCGGCATGACCCTGTGCGGTTTCGTGCGCGACGGCCGGTTCAACGTCTATTCGGGCGCGTGGCGGGTAGGCGGATAAAGCTCCATCAGCTTTTTTTCCGCTCCTTATCCAGCATCTGCGTAGCCGAGCTTTTCACCAGAAACAGCACCGCCGTCACCGCGGCGCAGCGGATGAACGGAGGCGCAAGATTGGTGAACAGCGAAGCGATGGTGATCAACAGGGAAATGATAAAAAGAACGTTGATGAAACCGGAAAAGCCGCGGTTGAGCGACATCGGAACGTCCTTGGGCTGAACCGCGGAGCCGCACGCCCAGCAGACGGTTTCACCGATTTTGAGAGTCGAATTGCAGTCGCGGCAGTGGTCAAGGGGCATGGCAGCAGCTACAGTGTACGGTTGAATGACCGCAAAACCTATCGGGCGTTTACCTCAATCGCGGCACGGTAGACTGTTCAGGTGATCTCCAGCGCGGAAGTAGTCATCATCGGCGGCGGCATAGTCGGGTCGAGCATCGCGTACCATTTGACCAGCGCGGGCTTGCGCAGCGTGCTACTGCTCGAACGCGAATCGCACCAGGGCAAAGGCTCCACCGGAAAAAGCATGGGCGGCGTGCGGGCGCAGTTTTCAACCGAGGCCAGCATTCGCATGTCGCTCTACTCGATCCCTTTTTTTCGCGATTTCGAGCAAAGCATGGGATACCCGTCCGGATATCGCGGGCAGGGTTATCTGTTCATGGCGGCTTCCGGGCGGCACATGAAATATCTGTGCGCGAATTACGAGCGCCAGGTTGCGGCCGGGTTGACGACGGCGCGAATCGTCTCGACTGAGGAGATCGTCGCGATGGTCCCACAGGTCCGCGCCGATGATATTCTGGGCGGAACATTCTGCTCGACCGATGGTTTTGTCGATCCTTACAGCGTGATGACCGGTTTCACCCTGCGCGCCTGCGATCAGGGCGCGATCCTGCTGCGCGATGCGCCGGTCACCTCGATCGAGCGCGATTCGCAAGGCGTCTGCGCCGTTGAAACGCCGCAGGGGAAGGTTGCGACGCGGACGGTGGTGAACGCGGCGGGAGCGTGGTCGGCGCAGGTGGCCAAATTGGCGGGGCTGAATCTGCCGGTCGAGCCGCTGCGGCGCATGCTGGTCCCGACCGAGCCGTTCGATAAAATTTCCCATGGCGCGCCGATGACCGTCGACATGTCCACCGGTTTTCATTTCCGGCCGGAGGGACTGGGCCTTTTAATGGCGTGGAACGATCCGGACGAAAAACCGGGGTTCAACACCAATTTCGATCGCGGGTTCATCGAAAAAATCCTGACCCGCGGCGTCAGCCGGTTCCCAGTGCTGGAAGAAGCGGAGGTGAATCCGTCGCGAGCCTGGGCCGGGCTTTATGAAATGACGCCGGATCATCATCCCATTCTGGGCGCGGCGCCGGAGGTCGGCGGGTTTTATCTGGCCACCGGATTCAGCGGGCACGGCGTGATGCATTCGCCGGCCACGGGAAAAATTCTGTGCGATTTGATCTTAAAAGGCACGACGGATTTAATCGATGCGCGGCTGCTCGATTACAATCGCTTTGCCGAAGGCCGAATGATCGAGGAAACCGCAGTCTTATGAACCGCAACCACGGGAGCGGCCGGCAAAGAAAAAAAACCAGATGACAATCCTGGCCGCGGCTTTTGGTAGCGTTCGAAATCTGCGTTGATTTGCAACGCGCCCCCCGCATGGCGGGGCTATAGCGCGTTACAGCCCCGCCAGTTATGGCGGGGGTTCTCCCATTTTCAGCGGTCAACGCAGATTTCAGACACTATCCGGCGTTTCGCGTTCAACGCCCGGCATCCGCTATTGTGTAACCTTCGTCGCCCGTCCCTGCGTTTCGCCGCGCAGAAAAATGAACAGCGGAGCCTTCGGCGTCGGCGACGGCCACGGCATCGCGATGCGCAGCGATTGTTTCGCGCCCTGGCCCGCCATCGGCCGCGGCAATTCCGGCACGGCGACGCCGTTCTGCGCGTCCCACCCCGTCTTTTCGATCGTCTCCAGATCGAAGCCCTGAAGCGATCCCACAAAATTGTCGCCCGATTTTTCATCGCTCATCGAAAACGATTCGATGCGCGGAAAGCGCACCACCTTGCCCAGCGCGAACGGGTCCGATTTTCCCAGCGCTTCCGTCTCCACCGTCGCCGTCAGCGTGCAGCCCGACCGTCCCACCGACCCGGCGTCGAGCGAAAGAAACAGCGGCCCGTCCGCGGCCGCAAGCAATCGCGCCGAATCCTGTTTTTCGCCGATGTGCAGCTTGGCCGCCTGCACCGTCAGCGCCTGCTCCGCGCATTCGATCGTCATCACCGGCTGCGCGTCGGCCGGGTCGATTTTCATCGCAAAACTCACCCACGATCCCGCCGGAATTTCGCCGTCGCGCGGCACAATCGCCGGATCGGCCGGCAGAGAAATCTTCGCTTCGAGAATTTTCGGACGCGCCGCTGCGATTTGCAGCGCACCGGAGAATCGCAGCGGATTCGCCAGCCCATCGACCTTCGCCGCCAGCGCCATCTGATCGCCCTGCTTCACGTTGGCGTGCAACCGGACGGCTGCTTCACGCTGCGTCGCATCGGTCGCCGGCCCTAGCGTAATCTCCGCGCCGTCCGATTGGAGACCCTCGATTCGATCGAGGCCGCTTCCGTGAAAAACAATCTTCTGCTCGTGGTCGCCCATGTGTACCCGCGCGGGCTGCAGCGTCGGATTCGGCGGAAGCAGCCGCAGCGGAACTTCCGCGCTCGCCCCGTCGATGCGCGAAAGCGCCAATAAGTAAGGTCCCGTGTGCAACTCGTCCGTGTCGATTTCGAGGCGCAGATTCGCTGCCGGATGCTCCGGCAAATCGAGCGGAATCTGCCGCGCGCTGTCCGGCCGGTGCAGCGCCGCGCGATCGATGAACAGAAAATCGCAGCCGGTCAACTCCACGTCCACCGGTCCCGCGCCGGCGATCAGCTGGTCCTGCGAATCCGGCGTCAATCGCGCCTGCTTCAAATCGTCGAAGCGATGCAGCCAGACCGTTCCCGAAATTTTGTAGGTGCCCCAATCCCATTTGCCCTGAATCGTGTATTCGCCCGGCGCGCCGGCGAATTTGCGCAAATCGACGCGCAGCGCGCGCTCCTCCACCACCGGCTCCGCATTCACGTGCAGCGGCGGTTGCGACCCTCCGCCGGCCATGGTCCACTCGAAAACATGATCGAGCAGCCGCCAGTCCGACACCTTACCCAGCCGCAGCGGCACGCTGTCGCGCATCCCGATCGGCACGTGCGTGCCGCTGACGATGGCCGCCGCCGGCGCGGGCACGCTGATCAGCCGGTACGCCCACAGGTACGCGATCTTGGTATTGCCCCGGCGCGGGGTAAGCTGCGCGCACAGCGTCATCGCGTCGGATTCGGCCGGAATCGCGTACACGCTGCGAAATTCCGTATCCGGCATCAGCCACTGCTTCACCATCGGCAGCGCGCCGCCGCCCGGAAAAAGTCCGCCGGCGTTTTCGAAAAACGCTTCCATGCCCTTGCCGGTCAGCGTCGCCGGACCCGCGCGCCGTCCCATCCCCAGCGGATCGTAACTCGAAACCGACGGATTCAGCGCCCGCACCAGCGACAGAATCGCTTCATCGGCCGGACTCATCGGCTGCGGCGGACGCGACGCGTCATCATCGGCCTGATCCTCCACTTCGCGCGCCAGCCGAAGGCTCGTCTCGAGCTCCGCCGTCTGGTCCGCGTAATCGGCCAGCGCCGCCACCATATTGTCATCGCGCATCACCAGGTTGGTCAGCCGTTTTTCGTCGAGCCCCTGCGGCGCGAACACCACCAGCATGATGCTCGCCGCAAACGGCGACGGCCATTCGGTCGAAGCCGCCGCCAGTCGAGGTTCCAGCACCGTCAATTGCCCGTCCTTCGCCTTGGGAACCATCACCAGCGCGAGTTTCGCGTCTTTCCCGAGATTCGCCGGCAGATCAATCGGCTGATAGCTGATGCTGTACCCGCTGCCCAGATTGTTCACCTGCCGGATCGGAATATAGCCGGATCCCTTGCTTCCGCCGGGCCGCGCCGAAAGCCGGAAGCTGGTGAGCGCGAAGCTTCCCACGCAGCCGCCGGTGGCGCCAAAGGCCGCGCCGGAAACCAGGGACGCGATCAGCAGCCGCCATCTCCTCGGGAACATACATTTCAGTTTAGGCGCGATGTAAGATAAATGGGGTCGAGTTGATGCCGCTTGAAGAAAAAGCTTTTTACCGCGAGTCTCCCACCACCAAACCTGCCATGCTGAACTGCCCGTTCTGCCGCACCCAGGAAACCTACGATCTGCGCTGGATGGTGCGCAAAAAATTGGATCAGCCCCCGCGCGGCGCCGACGAGCGCGATCGCGCGCGCTTCGCCAAATTCGCCAGCTATATGGTGCTGCTCGACGACAAGGTCGCGTGCAAGAACATGCGATGCCGGAAACGTTTCGACGTTTCAGGGATCAAAACCATGGCCTTTATTTGAGCCGGACGGCTATCCCGCGGGACGCTCCCGCCGAACGTCATACTTCAGGTTTTCGAGCAGGTCTCTTTCGAATTCCGGCTGGAAAGCCGACAAGCTCTGGCTGGACCGCAACTCCTGTGCACACGCGAGCGCGCCGCGATAGGTTTCGCCGATTTGTTTTTTCAGAAGTTCGCGCGCGCGATCAAACGCCTGCTTTGCGCCCGCGGCGTCGTCCTGAACATTCAAGCGAAACCACCCCAGTTCGACAAGAGCAGGAACGTACTCCTCATCAAGTTCCACCGCCCGGAGGAGCATCCGTTCAACCTCTTCGGGCGTGCCGCGATCCGAAAGCTGAAGACACCCTGCCTTCCAGACCAACAGCCGCGGCGAATCGCCGGATTCGTTTTCCAGCTCTTCAATCGACCGGAGGGCCGCGTCAAAATCGTGCGCTGACATATAGGATCGAATCTGGTCCAGTGCGGCGTTCATGGTTTGCCTCCGTACTTCTCCTGAAGACGGACAGCCTGCTTCACCAACCTTAACATCTTTCGCGCTTTTTGGTCGGTTTTTGCCAGCAATTCGAGCTCTCGAATAGTCCTGGCGCCGTATTCGCCCGCGTAGGATGGGGAACGCTTCAAGGTTCCACTCAAGTAGCTGTCGGCCGTCCGAGTGGGAATCATCGTAGATGGCGAATTACTTTGCTGCCGCGGGGAACGGAGCCTTCCTCAATCGCAAATGATGACGCTGCTCGATCACTGGGCCCACGCGGTCGCCAGCAGCACCAAAGCGGGAGTGGCGCGCATGCTCTCACTTTATCGGCGAATCGTTTACAATCGTGGCGGACATGCCGCGATCCTCGGACGCCGCGCAACGGCTCCAAGCCCGGGACGATCAGCAGCGCGAACTGGCTCGCACCTTGCACGGCGGCGCTGCGCAACACCTCGCCGCCTTGCAGTTCAACCTGGAAGTGCTCGCGAAATCGGCCGGAGATCTTCCCCCGCGCGCGGCCCGTGCGCTGGCCGAGTGCGCCTCGCTGGCCTCCCAATGCGCGCTCGAAATCCGCCGCGTCTGCTACCGGCTGCATCCTCCGCTGCTCGATGAAATGGGACTCGTTCCCGCCCTGCGCGGCCTTGCCGATTCACACCGGGTCGACGCGGAGCTGCCCGAACTTTTCCCGCGCCTGCCTCCGCCAATCGAAATCGCCCTGTTCCGCATCATTGAAGAAGCTTGGCCCCGCATTTCGCGGCTGCGCCTCAACTGGCGCGCGAAATCCGTCACGCTTGAAATGGATCTGCCGTCGGTCCCGGACGCCATACGCGAACGCGTCCGCGCCATGCACGGCCGCATCGCCGCGAATCGCCGCTCGCTGCGCATCACTCTGCGTGTCCCCCCGGCCAGTCCCACCCCCAAAAAGCGATCCTAAGCCCGCGATAAACCGGCCGAATGCGCGTCGATTTTTCTCGAGTTTTCGAGCCCGGCGTGGGTAGCGCCTGAGATCTGCGTTGATCCTGAAGCATGGCGGGGGGAAGCATCCCGAATCAACACAGATTTCAGGCACCACCCCCGCGCGCCGGCCGGGCAATCCGGTAGTATCCTGACTCAGGATGAAACTGTCGTCCTTACTCGCGCTGGCCGGGATCGTCTGCGCGCAGCGCCTTTCTCCCGACGAAGTGCGCGTCAGCAGCAAGCCCTACGTTCCCCAGGCGTCGTTTCGGACCGAAACCGATGTAGTCGAAATCGCCGTGGTGGTGCGCGATTCAGGCGGCCGCGCCGTTCCCGGCCTGGCGCGGGAAAACTTCAGAATTCAGGACAACGGCGTTGACCGCGAAATCACCGGTTTCATCGTCGACTCGGCGACCCCGCCGCCGCCCGATTCCGCCGCGTCCACGCCCGATGCCCATCCGGCGCCCGCCGCCATACCCCGATTCATCGCATTGTATTTCGACGACATCAACTCCCAGGATGGCCAGGACGCGAGCGACCTGAAGCGCACCCAGGACGCGGCGCAAAAATTCGTCCAGACCGCCGTGACCCCCGGCGTCCGCATGGGCGT
The DNA here is from genome assembly GCA_035507655.1 of Bryobacteraceae bacterium. Taxonomy (GTDB): domain Bacteria; phylum Acidobacteriota; class Terriglobia; order Bryobacterales; family Bryobacteraceae; genus Palsa-187. The sequence continues at coordinate 44,644 of DATJNW010000067.1, forward strand.
GTTCACGGCTTCCGGCGCCCCGCTGCTCGAATTTACCTCCGACCAGGCGAAAATCATCGGCGCCATCCGGAAAATCCAGCCGCACCCGCATCTCTCCGAATCTGGCCTGGCGCGCTGCCCGAAAATCAGCCCCTATCTCGCCTACCTGATCGCCGTTCGTCACGATGACCAGGCCGTCGCCGAAGCGGCCTACCAGACCTCCAACGATCTCCAGTGCAGCGGTGTTCCCGCATCCGCCATTCGCGAACAGGCCGACGCCACCTGGCGCCAGTCGCGGGACCTCGCCCAGGAAACCCTTGAATCCATCGGCGCCGTCGCCGATCGTCTGGCGTCCGCGTCCGGACGCCGCCTGCTGCTGGTGGCGTCCTCCGGTTTCTTCGCCGCCACGCTGGAGGACCAGCGCGATCAAATCGTGAATCGCGCTCTCCGCGCCGGCGTCGTCATCAGCGCGCTGGACTCCAAGGGACTCGCCGGCAACGCTTCGATGATTCAATCCGTGCCGCTCACCGGGCCCCCCAGCCGGGTCCGCGCCGGCGTGCGCTCCACCGATTTCAACATGCCCCATATCGGACTGCGCGCCGATACCATGGATGATCCCTTGTCGGTGCTGGCCGAGGAAACCGGCGGAAGTTTTTTTCACAACAGCAACAATCTGAGCGCCGGATTCGCGGAAGCGGCCAATCCGCCCGCGGTGACCTACCGGCTGAGTTTCCGCCCCGGCGATATCGCCGCCGACGCCGGCTACCACAAGCTGAAAATCACGTTGCTCTCGGCGCGGGGCCAGGTTCAGGCGCGCCAAGGTTATTTCGCGCCCCCGCCCCCATCGGCCGCGTCCCGGGCCGACGCGGAAGTCACCGCCGCGGACACCATCTCCGATTTTCCGGTCCAGTTGACCGGCGAAACGGCCAGGCTCGCCAATGGCGAGACGAATCTCACCCTGCTCGCCAAAGTCGATATTTCCAAACTGAATTTCCGCAGGCAGGGGGACCGCATGAAACAGACCATTCGTTTCCTCAGCGCCTTGCTGGACCAGCACGGAACGGTGATCGCGGCGAAGGAAGCAACCATGGATCTTTCCCTGAAGCCGGCGACCTATCAGCGGCTGCTCAACACCGGACTGAATGCCAAGCTGACGTTACAGGCAGGCCCAGGCGCCTATCGACTGCGCGAAGTCGTCGAAGAGACAGCCGGACACAAGCTGAACTGCTCCACCAATCCCGTTAAGCTTCCCTGACAGGGTACTGAAAAAAGGGTAGTGGCTCAGCTTGATACCGGGTAGTGGCTCAGTTTGAAAATTTAGAAAATTTAATAAGCATCTCTGAGCGTTTTCAAGTCCTTGATCATCTTCGCGATCCCATTTAGCAGATCTGCCTGCACTCAGAGGATCTTGTTAGACATGCGCAGTCCACTGCGGATTCCGTATAGTTTCGCGATGAAAAACACCAGGACGATCAGGGACGCTAAAGCGCCAATGACAATCATGAAACCCTCTGGCATCGGCTGCTCTAAGACAACGCTAAGCAGCTCGCCGCGAATCGAGGCGAAATTCTTACTTTATGGCGGTGGCCTCAGATTCGCTCGGCTTTGCCATCTTCGGCTTGGGTTTGTGGATCACCCGAAGCAACGGCAAGGGAGGAGGACGAAGCGCCATTCTGCCCGTGAGGTTCTGGACGCACTCTCTGGCGTAAGGCCAGCAATTATAAACGGCGTTACCGTCTTTGAAAGCATTGATTGCTTCTTGCTCCGGCCTAAAGCCTTCCTCAATCTGATAATCCAGTTCAAAAGAGCACTGCACGCTGAACAGAGAAACCTTTGCTTCGGAGGCGTCAAACGCTTGAAAGTTGAAGGCGACTTCAACCCGCAGTAGGTTTTCGAGAACGGTAGCGGACGTGTTGTGGGACTGCGCGAGTCCAAACGGTTCTTTTAACACTTCCTCCTCGCCTTGAAGATCGGCAAAGCAGCGACGCAAGCGCACGCGCTTTAGTTCGCTCCGGGCGATCAACTCGCGAGCTGCCTCAACGTCCCTGTATTCCTGCGAAATTATCATTCGAAAAGTTTTTTCCACTGTCGACTACAAATCCTGAGTGAATCTTAATTCCCGAGGGTGGCCCGTGCGCCATTCCCGGAGTGCCATCGACTTGCTTCTTATAGACTTGCAGAGCCATCTTGTCTTCCAATTGCTCGAAGCCAGCCCAGCAACGATATTTCTTATGCTGCAAATCACGCTTCCTCTCGACTTCGATCCGGATAAGTCGGTCCATCGCGCGACTTTGGATTTCGCCGAGTTCCCACCGCTTGCCACTCGCTTCGCCAACTGGGAGAAAGTCGCCATAGAACTGCTTCTGCGTCATTCCAAGTTGCGCACGGATGTCCTTCAATTCCAAACTCGTGAGCAATCCGTGCTTCCTGCGGTAGGCGTTAGCCACACGCAGGGAAAAATCGGCGACACGGTTACGCGGTACGGTCTTGAAATCGCATTTTGGACATACGAGAGCCTCAACATCGACGGTAAAGGATTCGCCTTTGCGCGATCCCGCTAGACCGACCACCTGACGACGCAAGTAAGAGTCGCCGCATTCTGGGCATCGGATTCTTGGCTTCATGGCGCAAATTCAGTAGCTGGATGGCAAGAATACCACCATAGCACTGGCTTTCTTTTCGTCCCAAGCAATTTGAACTTTAGATACATCTTTGTTTTGAAACATTTAGAGTCCCATACGAACGGTATCCCCGGAATTCTATGAGGCTCCCCGGGCGCGCGATAGTGAGCCTCTGTGACTTCACTCAAGGCATTTAGGAGAGCAGCTTTCATACCCTCATCTCCCGGGTAGCCCAATTCTGCTATCTCATTGGCTATGTCTGGATCGCCGATGCGGAATAGCTGCTTTTCCGTCAATTGCTTGGCAATAAGAATCGCCTCTGAAATGGTGTGGCCTGTTTTGAGACGAAAGGACTTCTTTGGCGGTGGTCCTGGCACACGATCTCACAGGCCCATAGTATCATTTGATACTTTTGGCGGTCAAGTGCGATTTTTGCCTTACTTTCTTGGACTAATTTGCCTTACTTTTTTGGACTAAGTAATT
>DATJNW010000068.1:0-12044 GCA_035507655.1 Bryobacteraceae bacterium
GGTCCCTTTCCTTCGTCGTGTTCTGGAGAACAACTTCGAAGGATAGAAATGGGCCGAGGTGCCGCTCAACTCCCCGCCAACCGGTATCTTATTCCAGTCAAAGGGCTTCAACCACAATTACACTTTTCGGAGAGGAACCCGCTTTTTACCAATTCGTAATCCGCCGGGCATTCGAATTTCATCTTGAGCCCGTATAGTTGGCAGCTTGATGAAATTTCTAATCTGTTGTTTTGGTTTCGCCGGTCTGTTGGGCGCGCAATCGGGTCCACCCGATTTCCTCAACCACAACCGGCCTGTTCTCGACGCACATAACTGCTACCCATACGACGGTAAGTGGACCGATCGAATTGATCGCGCCCTCAAGACCGGTTTCCCCGTGTCTATTGAATACGGCGCGGCGCCCTATGAGAACATCAACTTCGATTTCCACACCGGACAGCTGGTCCATGGCACCGGCCCCACGGATTATCTCATTCATCCGGACCATCTCGACTTCGGCCCGCGTCTGGGCGCCGCCTGGCAGGCGATTCCCAACAAGCTGGTTGTTCGAGCCGGCTGGGGCATGTTCTATTCCGGTGAAGACATGACTGGTTCGGACATCGACTTGGCCGCGGCGCCGCTTCTGCTTTCGCAGGCGCGGCCGGCGGCGGGCGGCCTGTCGGAGCCCGGCGGCGAACTCCGGGCCGTGGTGGTTCTCATCCGTCACGGAGTGCGCACTCCTCTGGCGAGCGAAATCCGGGGCAGCATCTACAACGCTCCGACTTGGCCCACGTGGCCGCAAGCTGCCGGAGTACTCACGGAGCACGGAACGGCCGCGCTAGGGCTTATGGGAGCCGCCATGCGGGGAGGTTCGCTGCGGTTGCGCAGATTTCAGGCGTGGCCTCCAGTTGGGGTAGTGCGTGAGATCTGCGTTCATTCGCGATGAGCCCACGCCATGACTGGCGGGGCTGAAACGCGCACCTGCAGCCCCGCCAGTCATGGCGGGGGCTCCCCATCCTTCGCAATCAACGCAGATTTCAGGCGTGGCCTCCAGTTGTGACGAACGCGCCAGCACTGTACACTCTTTAGGATCGAGCATTTTGCTATGAAACGCCGTTTCCTTCTCTCTTCGACCCTTCTGCTCGCCTGCGCGGCAGCGGCCCTGGCGCCGCTCGCCAGCTATGCTTGGCAACCCGAGCCGGTTGCCGCGGTGGACCCTTCTTATCTTCAACTACTCCACTGGCGAATGGTCGGACCATCGCGCGGCGGACGCGTCACGGCGGTCGCGGGCGATCCCGTCAACAAGCTGGTGTTTTATTTCGGCGCCACGGGTGGCGGCATCTGGAAAACCGACGACGGCGGAATCGGATGGCACAACGTGTCGGATGGATTCGTCCGCACCGGCTCGGTCGGCGCGCTGGCCGTCGCGCCGTCGAATCCGAATATCGTGTACGCCGGGATGGGCGAAGCCTGCGTTCGCGGCGACGCGTCGTATGGCGACGGCGTGTACAAATCGACCGACGCCGGCAGGACCTGGACGCATCTCGGCCTCGACGCCACGCGCAGCATCGCGCGGATTCGCGTCGATCCGAAAAATCCCGACCTGGTCTATGTCGCCGCGCTGGGCGATCCCTGGGGGCCGAGTCCGGAGCGCGGCGTGTATCGCTCCAAGGACGGCGGCCGCAGCTGGGAAAAAATTCTCTACCGCAGCGAACAGCCCGGCGCCATCGACCTGATCATGGACGCGAGCCACCCGAACGTCCTGTACGCCTCGACACTCGAGGAGCGGCGTTATCCGTGGGGCTTTCGCAGCGCCGGTCCGGGCACCGCGTTATATAAGACGACCGACGGCGGCGATCACTGGACCGATCTGAGCAGTCGCCCGGGATTGCCGCCCGGAGTGAAAGGACGAATCGGAATCGCACTCGCGCCCAGCCGGCCCGATCGCGTCTGGGTCATTATCGACGCGGAAATCGGCAAGAAAGGCGTTTACCGGTCCGATGATGCCGGCCAGACCTGGCGTCATTTAACCGACGACGCCGAACTGACCATGCGCCCCTGGTATTACGACCACATTTTCGCCGATCCGAAAAATCCCGACCTGATTTATGTGCTGAACGTCCAGTCGTGGAAATCCACCGACGGCGGCGAAAAATACGTGCCGTTCCGCCCGCCGCATGGCGACAGTCACGATTTGTGGATCGATCCGCAAGATCCGAATCGGATGATCGAGGGTAACGACGGCGGCGCGACCGTTTCCTTCAACGGCGGCACGTCCTGGTCGTCGATTCTCAACCAGCCGACGGCGCAGATTTATCACATTGCCGTCGATCATCAGTTCCCGTATCACATTTACGGCGCGCAGCAGGACAACACCACCATCGGGCTGCCCAGCCGCTCCGATTACGGCCGCATCACCATCGAGGATTGGGAAACGGTGGGCGGCGGAGAAGACGGCTATATCGCCACGAATCTCGAAAACTCCGATGTCATTTACGCCGCCAATCATCATTGGCTGACGCGCTACGATCGCCGCACCAAACAGACGCGCGACATCTCGCCCAATCCCGAAACCCATTACGGCTGGGGCGCGGCCGACATCAATTTCCGTTTCTGGTGGACCTATCCGGTGATGACTTCGCCGACGAAACCCAACACGTTGTACGTGACTTCGCAGTTTGTGCATCGCTCCACCGACGAAGGGCAGAGCTGGCAGATCATCAGTCCCGATCTGACGCGGCACGATCCCAAGACGCTGGAGCACACGCCCTCCTACGGGCATGAAGAAAGCGGCGAATATTGGGGACCCATCACGCGCGAGGCTTACGGACCCGAATGGTACGCGACAATTTTCGCGTTCGCCGAGTCTCCGAAAGATTCGAGCGTGCTGTGGGCAGGCTCGGACGACGGCTATGTGCAGGTGTCGCGCGACAGCGGAAAAAGCTGGACGAAAGTCACGCCGCCGGATCTGCCCGAGTTTGCGCTGATCAGCATTATCGAGCCTTCGCCGCACGATCCGGCGGAAGCCTACGTCGCCGCCACGCGCTATAAATTGCAGGACAACCGGCCCTATCTTTATAAAACCAGCGATTACGGCAAATCGTGGACGAAAATCGTCGCCGGCATTCCCGATTACGATTTCACGCGCACCATTCGCGAAGATCCGGGCCGGCCGGGCCTGCTCTACGCCGGAACGGAAACCGGCATTTATGTTTCCTTCAACGACGGCGCCCATTGGGAGCGCATGCACAACGGCCTGCCGATCGTTCCGGTGCACGATCTGCTCTTCAAAAACGGCGACCTGATCGCCGCCACGCATGGCCGCGGCTTTTGGATCCTCGACAACGCCGCGCTCTATCGCCAGCTCAACGCGACATCGCTCGCCGACCGCGTCCACGTTTTCGCGCCGCCAATCACGGTTCGTTTCCGGGCGTCGGCGGAAGCAGCCGCGGGATTCGGCGGCTCGCCCACGGGGAGCGGAGAAAATCCACCGTCCGGCGTGCAAATTCGGTTTTATCTGAAAGACAAGCCATCCGGACCGGTCACGCTGAAAATTTCCCGGGAGCGGAACGGATCGCTCGAACCCGTGCGAACGTTTGCGCTCGATACCACCGGCCGCGCCGCACGCGGCGGCAACGCGGGTCGCGGCGGTGGAGGCGGCCGCGGCGGAAGTGTCTCGGGTCCGCTGCGCGCCGCGCAAGGGTCCAACACTTTCAACTGGGATTTCCGCTACACCCCGCCGCATGTTCTTCCGGGAGCCGTGTTCCAGGGCAGAGCCGCCGGTCCGATCGCCGCGCCCGGAACGTATCGCGCGGACCTGACGGTCGGCGGACAAACCTATACGCAGTCTTTTGAGGTGGTGAAAGATCCGCGCGTCGCCTATTCGGACGCTGAGCTCGAGGAGCAGTTCCAGTTCATGAAGCGGGTCAGCGATCGGCTGGAGCAGACGATGGCCACGGTGAAGCGAATCCGCGACATGCGCGAGCACGCCGAACAGATGGCCGCGCAGGCGAAGAAAGAAGGCAGGAATGCCGCGGAACTGGATGCGGCGATCAAGGCGCTGAACGACAAGCTGTATCCAATTGAGGAACGGCTGGTTCAATTCCGCGCCCGCGCCAGCGAGGATCTGATCAATTACCCGACGGGTATCGACAGCAAGCTGGCTCGCCTGCTCGATTTTTCGTCGATGGCCGACGCGCCGCCGACGGAAGGGGAAAAGGAGCTCTACGGACGTCTGTCGGAAGGCGTTTCGGATCGCATTCGTCTGGTGGATCAGGTCGAAAAAACGGAGTACGCGAACGTCGAGAAACTCGCCGGTTCGCACTGAGAGCTGCGCCCTCGCCCCGCCCAGATCCGCGCTTTATGGCGACTTCCGGTCTTGACCGCCTTCAGCTCGGCGAAACGGCGCAGCCGCACCAAAACTACGCCAGACGTTGACCAGGCGCGGACGGTCATCAAGCAGGGACTGCATCATCGGCCTGAGTTGCGGAATTGCCGCCGGTTCGAGGGCGCGGACTTACGGTGCTGCTTCCTGGCGACCGCTATAATCATCGAAGCCCTCTTATGACGCTGCCGTCGCCATCGCAGTTCAGCATTCGGCTGTTGCTTCCGTTTGCCTTGGCCGAGCAGAACGGCGAATTGCTGAGGGAAAGGATCCTCGATACCGCCCTGGACGGAGCCGGACTATGGCAAGACGCGGAACTTCATGAAATTTACACGGACGAACTGCTTCCGCAGACCACCGGTTTTCTGTTTCCGGTGCAGGCCGCGCCGCAGCACTACTTCCGTGTACCGGGCGACATCCTAAACCGCTGGTTTCGCTCTACCGTCGCGGTGGTTCCCGACGGCGTCAAAGAGGAGAAGGCGCGTCAGGCAGCGTCCGGCGAGCCGCATCGCCGCCGGCTGTCGCTGCCCATTTCGCTCGATGAAAAATACGGAATCGAGCTCTTCGTTTTGCATCAGCGGGTTGGTGTTCTCTCGATCAGCTTCCGCAAATCGAAACGGCCGACGCAGTATTCGAACTTCGATTTTACGGCCATTCGCGACCTGCAATATCATCTTTCGCAGAGGGGCTTTCGCGCGCCGCTGTTTCGAATTCCGCATCCCGCCCTCGACGATTTCGCGCCTCCGGGTGAGCGCCCGCTGCATCATGAATCGCCGCTTGGCGACTGCCTGGAATACCGGCTCGGAAACGGAGGCCAGCCGTTCACGCTGATCGAGCTGAGCAGCCTGCTGCTATCGGCGATTACCGTCGTAAATCAAAGTCAGTTTCTCGTCCACACGGTGGTGCGCTTCCCGCACGGAAGTAATTTTCTCGACACCGGCGCGCGTGGGCCTTATTTCGAGGAATTGGCATCGCTCGCGCAGATCGACGAGCCGCATCACGCTCCGGCAGCGCTTGAAAGCCTCGGGGTTCCCTGCGAAGCCTTGAATGCGAATCATCTGGCGGCTTACTCCTACATCGGAGCCGCTCACTTCGTTTCCGATCAATGGGAACCCGGCGGCCCGTCATCCTTCGACGATACGCGCGTCGAACGGGTTCAGCGCAAGTATTTCACGGCGTTTCTGACCACGCTTGCGGAACGCTTCAGCGCGCACAAATTTCTGGAAGAAACCGTTGCGACCCGCCTGAACAATCAAACGCTGACGGAGACCTGGGACCGCTTCACGCGCTTCGAAGCCGCGGCCCAGCTGATCGACATCAGCAATCGCGAACCCGTCAATCGCTGCTATCGCTCGGCGCAGCGCGCGCAAAGAATTCCCGAGACACTGGCCAGCCTGCATCGCATATTTCGCGATGCGCAAGTCTCCGAGCAATTCAGGCGGCAGGGCGAAATCCTTGCACGCCACGAACAGCAGGCTGAAAGCCAGCTCAAGATGCTGCAACAGCAAAACGAACTGGCCCGGCACCAGCAGCAGATGCTGCGGGAACAGGAGGAAACGAAACATCGGCTCGGACTGATCGAAATTTTCATCGTGACCGTGTATACGGCCGATCTGATCCACATTCTCGGCACCAGCGCGGAATTCGAGCACCTCTATGTGTTCGCCGGCGTCAGCCTGTTGAGCCTGCTGGCGTTGATCACGGTGCTGCAACACCACCGGCGGGTGACTTCCGGCGCGGCTCCGGGACGCGCTCTGTTGGTCTGCGGCCTGATCGCGCTGCTGCTCTGGATCGGCGGCGGCTTTGCATGGCAGGTCTTCGGCGAGCGATTCTTCGGACCGGTGATGAACCTCAGAGTGCCTCCGCCGGCGCCGCCGAAAACCCCACCCACGCTGGAAAAGCGCTAAGCAGCCTCAGGACGACGCGCTGGCGTCCTTGGAGGAAACCTGAATCTCACTGGATCGAAGAATCTCGACCGCGCTGGCCAACGTTTTCTTCACCGAAGTGAGGATGCCCCGCTGCAACTGAGACCAGCCCGCGTCCTCAGCTTCCTGCAGGCGGCTCTGTTGCGTATAACGAAACAGGATACCTGTTATCTCATCGTCGGTCTTCACATGCGTGAACCAATTCCGAAGCCGGCTGACGTCTACGAAGTGAGAATTGCGAAACGCGGCTTTTAAGGGATTCAACCCGGCGGCGGGAGCGCTTTCTTCCGACCGGCGGATCCACGTTGGCAACGCTTCATCGAACACCGTATTGAGCTCGATGATGAACAGTCCGAACTCGGCCCTCGATTTGACCGGTTTCGAACTGTCGACGTGAAATTTGTCGAATGCGACGCTTTCAAACCTGAATAACGATTGCCGCCTGGCAATCTCTCCGTAGAGCCGGTTGGCTTCCCGATACAGACTCTCGAGATCCGAGGTGAGTTGCGCCAGCTCGGCGTCGGCGACGATCGCCTGCGGCCCCAAACTCACGGCGTGGAGCCAGCCCGAGCCGTCGCCCGCGGCGATCTCCAGCAGGTCCTTCTTCCACAAGCTGAGCGGCATGTTCGCATTCGGGCGATCGGGCGTCGTTGCCCAGGTTTCCGCGGCCCGGATCATCACCTGTTCGAAAGAATCGTCTTGCGCGGCGTCTTCAAAGAAAGCTCGCCGTTCCGCTTCGTTGAAGAAACGCATGCGCCGGAGTGACGATTCGACCTCCTCCCGCTGCATCTCGCCTACGGCGGCGATCCGCTCGGCGATGCGCCGCGCGGCATCATCGCCTGAAATGATCTCGTCGTAAAGCCGCCACAGGTGTGCGAGCGCTTTGCGAAACTCCGGCGCATTGGACTTCTCGCGTTCGGTGACCAGATAGTCGAACACAATCCCCGGCCCAATCGAACTGTCGAAAACGCAGCGAAACGCGGGCCGGCGGTGTTGGATGTTGGTCGCGTACGGTTCCCAAATGGAGATTAAATGCAGGTCGAGTTCCGCGGCCCTCTGCACGATGCTGACGTAGTCCTTAACGTACTCGAAATCGACGTCGGAAACCGAGATTTGGTGCTGCCGCAGGAACCAGAGCAGAAATAGATGGCTCGTGCTCCCGCGCACCACCAGTGTCTTGAGCGGCCCGCGCCCGCGCTGAGCGGCGCCGAAATTCTGGCCTTCCGCCAACACTCGATCATTGCCCATCGAGCGGTTTAGCACGCCGACGACATGGCACTGCCTCAACATCGAACGTTCGAGTCCGCTCAAACAGCCTGGGGTAGAGCCAATCAGGTCGACTTCCCGCCGCAACAGCGCGTTTACCTTTGCCGCCGATCCCTGAATCCTGCGAAGCTCGATACCGTGCTGCTTCAGATCGCTTTCCAGGGCGAACAGAGGGTAGTAGCCCGGCCAGGTATCGAGCGCCAACCGAATCGTTGGCCGCGAGCTGCATGAACCCAGGAAGGGTGACAAACGCGAGCTCAGTTCCTCCGAACGCCAGCTCTCGGCAGAGGAATCGCGCCGCCAATCGGACGTGGCATTGTCCTGAAAAAAGTATTGAATCTCTTTTTCGACCTTGTCGCGGCTGCGTCCCTCCTCCAGGCGCCGCAGCAAGTCAACGAAGTCGCCGGGCAGGAAGTTATCGCTCGAGGTGCAATCGTCGTGCAGCGCGCGCTCCAGAAGATTTCGCCAGGGAACCTGTTGGGCGCGGCTGGCCAACTCGCTATCGTCGAACGCCAGCAAATAGTGATACAAATAGTTGCGCCGATCAAACAAATGATCGACATCGAACGTCTGGAGCAGCGCCTGATGTTTGCCGCGCAGATCCCCCGCGAAATAGTCGGATTGGACCGTGCGCCGCATGATCGGATCGAGCTCAAGTCGCGTATCCAGGAGATCGGCGTCGAGTTTTTTCGGCATGCACAGATCGAGAAGCCGCGAGCGGCGCAGGTACGACCACACTTGCAAGGGCTTCAGGTTTCCGGGGAGAAACCGAACGAGATCGAGGACCGAAATCTCCTCGCGCACGATGGCAAGGACTTCAAGCGATTTCTCGAGCACCCGTGCGGCTTCGGGCGGCAACCGCTCGAGCTGATCCGTGAAGGACTGGAGCAGCTGTTGATCCATTCTGGCGGCGACTTTGTCGAGATCGATTTCCGCCAGGTTCCTGCCCATCCGGCTACATTCAATGGCAGCCAGGGGACTTCCGGCCATCACCCGATACAGCAGCTCGATCTCTTCCTCCGATCCCGTGATGCCAAGTTCATAGAGCAGGCTGTGAAAGGGGCCGGACGCGAGGCCCTCCAGTTCGAAGATGCGCGAAAAGCGCGGCGGCCGTTGATAGGCGCAGGAGATTGTCGGGCGGCCGGTGATTGCGATCTGGCAGCCCTCTGGAAGCATTCGCGCGACGTGCTCTAGCCGGTACTCCGCCGCGGCGTCTAACGCGAGTCCCGCCAGATCGTCAAGTACGAACAGAACGCGGCCATTCGAAGCCGAGATTCGGCTCAGCGCCGCCGAAATCGGGTCGAAACTGGTTCGCGCATCGGCTGGCGGCAAGGAAGCCGCTTGGGCGGCCAGATCCGTCTCCACCGTTTTCAGCAGATCGGCTGCGGATTTCCAGTTCGGATCGTGAGTGAAGAAGCCATGCCCGTCAGCCTGGCGGGTAGACGCGTAGCCGAGAATGTGCCATCCTCGGTCGGCCAGCAATTGCGCGACTCGCAAAATCAGCGCGGTTTTTCCCACGCCGTACGCGCCACGAATGATGTGGATAGCCGGTGGTCCTTCGAAAAGTCCAAACAGCTCCGCGATTTCACGGTCGCGGCCGTGCAGAGCAAAGAATCCCGGATTCAAATTCATTTTGATGAGTCACGCTCAGTTGCCTTCAGGGGCTAGGATATCAAGCCCTGACGAGTCTTGAAGTCCGTCGCGGATCTTGCGTGCAGCTCCCGGCACAACCTGGATTTGGCGCCGGGCGGCAAGCGCTTCGTTGTGTTTGATGCTCCGGCAGCGAGGAGTTCTCCGCGAATTGTGTTTCTGCTGAATTTCTTCGGCGAGCTGAAGCGGAGAATCCCGTGACGCCGCAAGAGACCATCGCGCTCACCGGATCACTGCCAAGCTCGGCAAGGGCGGCATGCACGAACTCGTAGTGTGCAACGATATGACCCATTGTCAGCACCGTGTCCCGAAAACCGTCATTTTCCCACTCCTTCGTGAATTGGCGCTCAGCCGGGCAGTCACCGCGCCCGGTGGTCGCGGCTCATCCGGCGTTATGTATGATGACGTGATTGAAATGAATATCCCACAACGAGTATCAATCGCCGGTTGCGTCGCGCTTTTGCTGGCCGCACCGTTTGACGCCGGCCCGGCGAAGGCGCAATCCAGTCAATCCTCGGGATATGGGGTGGGAGGCATTGACAAGGGTCTTGTGGTGGGTGCGATCGTGGGGGTCGCGGCGCTGGTGGGGCTCGGGATCACTTTCCTGGTCCTGCACAACCGCGGGATTGTCGTTGGCTGTGTAACGGAATCCGGCGGGAAACGGACTCTGGTGGAATTAGACAAGAAGACTTACTCGCTTCTCGACGGCGGCCCGGCGCTGGTCGCAGGCGATCGCGCCAAACTGAAGGGCCATAAGTCCGGCCCGGCATCCGCTCCTTCGTTCCAGGTCGAAAAGGTGGTGAAGGATTACGGCCGCTGTCAGCCCTAGCAGGGTGCTGAGGCGGCGTTGAAGGTTCGTCATCTCGGCTGTGGCCAGAAATTCGGCAGAGTGCACAACTCTACGCCGTGTTCTCGCAGATGCCTCTCTGTCTCGTCCCGCATTCAGACGATGCGGGATCTTGAGGAGGTTCACATTGTCGAACTTCCGGGATACCTTGGAATTGAGGGATACGAAAAATCGTTCGTAGGGACGGGAGACATTGTGCAAAAACGCGAACTTGGAAACAGCGGCCTCGAAGTTTCTACTATTGGTCTGGGCTGCATGGGAATGAATTATCACCGCGGCCCGGCTCCGGACAGGAGCGAGATGATCGCGCTCATCCGGGCGGCGGTGGCGCGTGGCGTCACCTTCTTCGACACCGCCGAGGTCTATGGCCCCTTCACGAACGAAGAGCTGGTCGGCGAGGCCCTGACGCCCTACAGGAAGGATGTTGTCATCGCCACCAAGTTCGGCTTCGACCTCGGCCCCGGCGGATCGGGTGGGACCAACAGCCGTCCCGAACGCATCCGGCAAGTGGCCGACGAGTCGCTGAAGCGGTTGCGGGCCGATTCTATTGATCTCTTCTACCAGCACCGGGTCGATCCCAGCGTTCCGATCGAGGATGTCGCCGGAGCTGTGAAGGACCTGATTGCGCAGGGCAAGGTCAAGCACTTTGGACTAAGCGAAGCGGGCGCTCCGACCATCCGCCGTGCGCACGCGATCCACCCGGTCGCGGCCGTCCAAAGCGAATACTCCCTGTGGTGGCGTCAGCCTGAAGAGGAGGTGTTGCCGGCCTGCGAGGAATTGGGGATCGGCTTCGTCCCCTTTAGTCCGTTAGGCAGGGGCTTTCTGACCGGCAAGATCGACGAAACCACGACTTTCGGCGCCAACGACAATCGTGTTACGTTGCCGCGGTTCACTCCTGAGGCCCTCAAGGCGAATCAACCTTTGGTCCGCCTGCTGGAAGAGATTGGGCACGAGAAGAGTGCAACGCCAGCGCAGATCGCACTCGCCTGGCTGCTGGCGAAAAAGCCATGGATCGTTCCCATTCCAGGAACCACGAAGTTGCATCGTCTCGAGGAGAATATTGATGCTGCTACTATCGACCTCACGCGACAGGATCTCCGGGTCATCGAGGAGGCGCTCTCAAAGATCAGCGTGCAGGGAGCCCGTTACCCCGAGACCCTGGCAGGCATGACGGGCCGCTGACCGGCACCAAACCGTAGTCCTTGCGACAGATTACGAACGTGGGTCCGTAAGAAACGCCAAAATTATTGGCGACATCGCGAACAGGCAGATATCCACATCCTTGAACATTCCGGCGCGAACAAAATACGCCTTGGTTCCCACCAATTCTTCCGCGACGCCGGGCCACAGACGAATGGTGCCCTGCATGTGCTCGCGCTCCATAATGTGCTTCACCGCGATCGCCGCGAGAATATTCAGCGGCACGCCGGAGTTGTGCCCTTCGCCATGTCCCGGCGCGCCTTCGACGATCGGGTCATGATAGGCGACACCCGGCTTCTGCGACGCTTGCGGAATATCGTCGATATCGGAACCGAGCGAAATCACCGGATGACCCGATCCCCACGACGCGACCCAGGCCGTCGGGATGCCGGCGTAGTCGTGCTGGATCTTGAAACCCTCTTTTTCGAGAATCCCGGACAGATATTTGGACGTTTCGAATTCCTGAAAACCCAGCTCATCCGTCACTACGGCCATGCACGTTGGCCTGGGATCGCTCGCTGATCACGTCGGGAAAGACAGTCCGTTCGGCAGGGTCATTTCCGGGATTTCGGGCGGCGCCAAGGCCGATGGGTCATAAAAGAATCCGTTTTACGTGAAGGTGGTGGGGGGCGCGCGCGGCGGTTACGGCGGACCGCTGGGCGACCAGGGACCGATTCGCACCGGCGCTGAAGGCGAAGAAAGCGGCGAAGGCACTGCAGCCGGCGGCATTTTTACTCACCTTTTCGGGATGTTTTTGGGTCCCGGTCACGCCGAGGGCGGCTCCGCCGATCCA
>DATJNW010000069.1:0-3406 GCA_035507655.1 Bryobacteraceae bacterium
GTAGCGTAGCGTGCGATAACTTCCGGCGTCTCGTCCGTCGAGCCGTTATCCGAAACGATAATCTCGATCTCGTCAGATGTCTGTGCCAGCGCACTTTCAATGGCGCGGCCGAGCAAAGCTGCCCGGTTCACAGTGGGAATCGCGATTGTGAGGCGCGGCCTTGCATTTTTTGTCGCCACGTTCACCTCTGCACCACCCCCGATGGCGCTGCCAGCCGCATCGTGCCGGTCACCCCCGGTCCACCTACCGGCACTCCCGCCGGAAATTCAAAATTGATCCGCTCCCTCTCCAGCGCCAACGGCCGCCTTTGCACCAGCGTGTGGATGGAGCCGATATACTCCCCTAAAAGCCCGATAAAGAGAAGCTGAATTGAGGCGAAAAAGAACATGCCGATCGCCACCGGGGCCATGCCCACACTGAAGCGGCTCCAGAACAGCAGCTTGTAAACCAGATAGAACATCCCGGTCAGCATGCTCAACACCGCACACGCCAGCCCCGCAAAGGTCGCCATCCGCAGCGGCACCTTTGAAAGACTCGTGAGGCCCAGCATGGCGTTGTCGTAAAGCGTATACAGGTTGTTCTTGGTCTTGCCGTGCTTGCGCTGCGCCTGGTTGTACTTCAGCTCTTTATGAGGCAGTCCGATTTCCGCAATCATGCCGCGGAAGTAAGGATAGGGATCGTCAAACCGCTTGACGATCTCCACCACCTGGCGGTCATAGAGGCCGAAGCCGATGAAATTGTCGAAGGTTTCGATTTCCGCCATGCGGCGAATCATGTGGTAATACTTTTTGCGAACCCAGAACATCAACCGGTTTTCGTCGCTGGTGGCTTTGACGCCGATTACAACCGGCGTGCCCTTTTCCCATTCGACGATCATGTCCTCCAGCAACTCCGGCGGATCCTGCAAATCCGAAAGCAGAATGATCACCGCATCTCCGGAAGCCTGCATGAAGGCGTGGATGGGGGAACGGATGTGGCCGAAGTTGCGGGTATTCTCGATCACCTTCACGTTGCGGTCCCGCGTCGCGAGCCGCCGCAGAACCGGCATGGTGCGGTCTTGGGAGCAGTTGTCGATGAAGATATGCTCGTAGCGGTAGCGGCCCAGCCGGCACATTACCGCCCGCACGCGCTCGTACAACTCCTCTACGTTGCCTTCTTCGTTGTAGCAGGGGCTTACCACGCTGATGCTCTTCATCGTCCGCCTCCGACCGCGGCGGGCCGGATCACGATCGGGCTCTGCGACGCGGAAGCGGCGATTTCGCGATCCAAGCCGCGCGCGTAAATTAAATCGCGCAATGAGGGGATGCTGGCGTAGGGGCTATCGATGGCGTCGATGAAGATGGGCGCGTCGCGGCGGATAGGTTGCAACAGCACTTCGCCGCGCATCAGCTCGCGGCACGAAATCTGGCCTTTGAGCAGCGGAACCGCCAGATAAACATCTTCATCGGAGAGGATGTGGCCTTCGGACAGGTCGCGCTTCGCGTACACGCCGCGTACCAGCGTATCCAGGTACGCAGTTTCCTTCGGCGGCACGATGCGGCGCTGGGTTCCCGGCGAGCCGCACATCTCTTTGGCCTTGCGGAAGGCTTTAAACCAGGCATCAACCTTTTCGGGAAGCGAGCAGTAGGGCGAAACCGGGATGCCGTCCGCCTCGATGTCAATATGGCGCTCGAACGTGCGCGCGCCCTTGGCATACGCGATCAGCATGGAGTTTTGCCAATCGTGATATTCGTGGGTGGAAAATCCAATGGTATTTCGCGGGTAGCGCGCCCGCAGGAAATCGATCTGGTTCAGGTCCAGTTCCCCGTCTTCGCTGGGGTAGATAGAAACGCAATGGTTGATCGCCAGAGAGATGTTCCGGTTTTGAAAGAAGGTGACAAGGTCGTCGAGGTCTTTGAGGGATGAGCCTCCGGTGGAGACGATCACCGGCTTTTTGGTTTTGGCGATTTTTTCGATAAGCAGCCAGTCGTTCAGGTCGGAGCTGGCGATCTTGATGATGGGGATACCGAGCTCGCAGCAGAGATCCACCGAATTCTCGTCGAAGGGCGTTGCCATAGGGATGCAAGAGGACTGGCGAATGGCTTTCACAAGCGCGGCGAAATGATCCGCGGCCATGCGAGTTTGCACCGTTTTCTGGATGTATCGGATGTCGGTGCGCTGCACGAAATCCTTGTGGATAAAGGAATCCACATCGCGGAATTGCAGTTTGATGGCGGCGCGCACGCCGTTGAACCGCACCACCTGCGAGAAGTTGCTAACGATCTTCAGCCCTCGTTCCAGCTTGCCCCAATGATTGTTCGCCATCTCCAGGACAAATAACTCTTCGAAAATGTCACGGTCGATCATGCCTGCTCCCCTTCCGCGCTCCGCTCTGCACGGTGACCAACGCTGCCGGCGCCAATTGAAATCTTTCCCGTACCGAATCCCAATCCGGCTCACTCTGCGCGGCCGCGCCGTAGCCGTGCGCGACGATGGCGCATTCGATTCGCGCTGCTTCGGCCGCTCGCCGGTCCTCGCCCGTGTCGCCGATGAAAACGCATTCCGCGCGCGGCAAGCGATTGCGGTCGATGAGGTCGCCGAGGGCTTCCGCCTTCGAACCATACGCCGGCAGCCGCGAATCGCGGCACACGATTTCGTCGAAATAAGCGTCCAGCCGCAAGCGGTTCAGAATCTTCCACGCGGCGAGCGCCGGCTTGTTGCTCACTACCCAGAGGCCGATGCCGGCCCCCTGCAGGTCGCCAAGCAGTTCTTCCACGCCCGCATAGGCCGGCGAGAAGCGCCAGCCGCCATTGTCATAGCTGACGCGGAATGCCCGCTCCAAACGCTCCAGCGCCCCTTCTTCCGTAACACCCGAGACCGTTGCCAGAATCGAGCGGATGGGCGGCCCGATCAAGGGGCGCAGGTCCCTGCCAGCCGGCGGCAGGCCGCAGGCGGCCAGGGCAGCATCCACCGACTGGGCAATTCCCGGCAGCGAATCGATCAGGGTGCCATCCAGATCGAAAATGGCATGCCGCTTGAGGCTCATTGCGCGGCCTCCTGCCCGATGAGAAGGTTCGATTCCAGTTCCCCGGCGTCGAGGAACGGATACATGTCTTCGAGGTTGGGCGACACCAGGGTGCCGTCAGGAAGTTGCCGCGATTTCAGGCGCGGCTCGAATTCCTGGGAGGGGTCGAGGTGGATAACCGCGAGCGATGGGCCGGGTGTCTCCAGCAGAGCCGCGATGCCGTCCAGATGGCCGGCGCAGTCCATCTCCACGGCGGGAATTCCGTACGCGGCGGCGATGCGGGCCATGTCCGGGAAAGAGACGCCGCTCTGAACGCTTTCGCCCGTCAAGCGTCCGAAGAAGTTTGCCTGGGTCTGACGAATGGACAGGTAGCCGCCATTTTCCAGCACGAAAATCTTAACG
>DATJNW010000070.1:0-34212 GCA_035507655.1 Bryobacteraceae bacterium
GCCATCACATTGTCCTTCGTCGCGCCCCAATTGTTGGTCGAATCGCCCGGGAAGCCGTTGAAAATTTTCCCATGGTAAATCAGATGGCTCAGCGCATCCAGGTGCGTCGTCGCGCTGCCGTGAAACGAAACCGAGTAAGTATCGAGAACGAACCCATCCTGCCGCCCGATCCCGTTGCTCTGCATGGTGTGCTGCCAGGTGTATTTCGGCAGCGCCTCGGGAGCGGTTCCTGGCGGCGCCACACCCGCGTCGAGCGACATCGACATCGAGACCCCATCCTTCACCAGCGCCGCCGCCGCCTGCCGGCGCTTGGCCGGCGTAATCAGATTGATCGTGCCGGCCTGATCCTCCTTGCCCCATCGTCCCCAGTTGGAGAGCTCCTTCATCCAGCGGTCGATGTCGGCCTTCGTCAGATTTCGCGGATACGCTGCGGCGGAGCCGGCCGCGCTTGCCTGCTTCACCAGCGCCCCGCCGGCAAGAGTTGCCATTTTTAAAATCGATTCCCGGCGTGTCATCTTTCCATTCTCAAAGCAGATCGATGCGAAAAACATAACCCCCCGATGGGCTATTGAGCGGCGGGAACCCGGGATGCTGATACGCCGGATTGTCGATCGACCATCCCGGATGCTCGCCGGCATCCACGCCGTAAAGCTGGCCCTGGTACACGGCGACATCGTGAATATCGCACGATCCCGCCACAAACTCCACCACCTCCACCACCCGGCCGCTTCTGGCATCGTACTTTACCAATCCCGGAGTGTATCCTTCATAGCCGGTCGTGCCTTCTTTCTGATGTCCGGTAACCTGCCAGATGAATCCCTCGTCGTAGGCGATTCCGTGCAGCCGTTCGGAAAGGCGCGGCAGGCGCGTCGCCGGAAACAGGTAATCGACTTCCCAGGTCTGCGGGTCGATGCGGATCAATGCCTCCAGGCGATTCGCGTCGATCCAGATCTTGCCCGCGTCAGGTTGCCAGGTCATCCCGTGCGTGGCGCCGCCGTCCTCTTTAGGACCGAACGGAATCTGCCGATGGCTGATTTCTTTGCCGTTCATGTCGGTCTGGAAAATTCCGTTGATCGGCGGAGTAGGGTGATTCATCTCGGATGCGCCATTGGCTCCGCTCCAGATATAGCCGTCGCCGAAGCACATTCCGCTGGTGTCCTTGGAGTTGGTCATCACGGTGTGCAGCAGCTTGCCGTTCCAGTCGAGGAGCCATGCGGCTTCCTGTTTATTATCGTGGCGCTGTTCCTGAACCCAGAACCCCCGTTTTCGATCATGATCGATGTCAATCGCATTAGGCCATCCGGGCGGCGTCAGGAAAAGTTTGGTGGTTTTCGCCCTTCGCGTCCGGATGGGCTGACTTCGCGCACCAGTCCCGATACGGCGGCCCAACGCGTCCGTTCCCGCCTCACGCGACGCGGTTTCGGAGGATTGTCCCAGCGCCGATCTGACGCCGATACTCGCGGTGGCGCCCACCGCCGCCCCCAGCAGTTCTCTTCTCCCGATGAGATTTTTCATTGGCGTTCTCCTTGGCCATTCCTGCCTAAGATGACTCGGCATTAGCTTTACCCTAGACGCCGAATCAGTCATTGTCAATTGTGAACTATCATCTACGATTGACCAAAAGTGGCGGCCTGTGATACGATCGCGCTTATGTCATACCAATTTCCCACGTTGGACCGCCGGCAGGCCATGTTCAAATTCTTGCAATTCCTCGCCGCATCGCCGTTGTTGAAGGCTGACCGGAAGTACAGCACCGAGGTCGATCCCCTTCTCGTACCCGCGAATGTTTTTGACTTCGAGAAATTAGCCAAGGCCAAACTGGACCCGGTTGCCTGGGACTATATTACAGAAGGGTCGGACGACGAAGTCGCACTCAGCGACAATCGTGCGCGCTTCAACAACATCATTATCCGTCCCCATTTTTTGCGTTATCCCCTGACGACGATCGATATTTCCACCACGCTATTCGGCAAAAAGCTCGATCATCCCATCTACATTTCCGTCACCGGCGGGAAGAACTGCGTCTTCCCGAGCGGTGAAGAAGAGACTGCCTATGGCGCTGGCGCTTCGAATACGATGATGCTCACCAGCGGCGGGATCGAGAAGGCACTGGCGGCCGGCAAAGGTCCTAAGGTGTGGTGGCAGTTCACCACGGCGGCACAGCTCCGCACCAAAAATCAAATGATCGATTTTACGGATACGCTGAAGGACCGCGGCTGTTCGGCCATTTCGGTGACCGTCGATATTTATTACGTTTCGCACCGCGAACGCAGTATTCATAACGGCTTGGTCCGCGCCTGGTGCCAGGAGAACGGCATCCCTCGCGATGCAAACGGAAAACTGAAGTATCAACCCGGCGACACGATCTGGACAGGTGGCGATTTCCCCAAACCCATGCCGCTGCCGACGCCGGAATGGGACACGTTAAAGCGTCTTCGCGACACGACCGACATGCCGGTGGTAGTGAAAGGAATCATGACCGCGGAAGACACCGAGCGCGCCGTCAGCAGCGGATTATCGGGCGTCATCGTTTCCAATCACGGCGGCCGTCAGCTCGATCAGGTGGGCGCGACCATTGAGGCCCTACCGGAATGCGTGAGCGCGGCGAACGGCAAGATTCCCGTGCTGGTCGATGGCGGTTTTCGCCGAGGTACGGATGTGTTCAAAGCGATCGCGCTCGGCGCAACGGCGGTCGGCATCGGCCGTCCGTATTTGTGGGGTTTGGCTACGTTCGGACGGCGCGGCGTGGCTCGCGTTCTTCAGCTCATGTGCGCGGAACTGGGCGACGATATGGGAATGGCCGGCGTCGGCAAGCTATCGGAAATCGACCGGTCCTACGTGCGCACCCGCCAATCGTAGCGCGCTTCACTTGGTCCGCTTTCGTGTCTGTTCCAAAATCCGGCAGGCGCGGGACGGATTGAACACGCCGCAGGAACAGAACCGGCTCATGTATTGCACCGCCTGTTCTGGCGTGCGCCGGCCTTCCTTCACCCAATCGATCATTTTCTTGGCGAGCGAAGGACTCACCATGCTGTGGCCGCACATGGTCGAAAGCATCAGCACGTCGGAATTGGGCAGATGTTCGGTCTTGCCTTCGAACCCAAGCGAATAGCCGACGCTGTGCCGCGGCAAACCCGCGGCGTAGCAGCACTGCTCGGCGCCCTCGACGGATGTTGAGATGTTCACGCTCAAGCCGAGATCTGCCTCGCGCACGGCTTTTAGCAGGTCCTCAGCGGCCGCCCGGTTATCGAAGACGGCTGCGGCTGCTGTAGGTGTATCCAGGCCAGCGATCACCGCGTCGAAGTCCGGCTTAGCATCGCGCTTCCAGTGCGCCAGCGGATTCAGAGACCGCGAAGGCCGGTATGCTCCGCCATGCCGCGCGTCGCCCAGGTTGACTGGGTGAAACTGGCACGCCATCTCGAGAAATTTGCGCAGTCTGGGAACGGCGTCTTCGTCGTTTTTTCCGCGGCTGCACATGGCGAAAACGATGTAGTCGTCGTGAAAGCTCGAAGCGTCGCCGGCCCGATGCAGGGTATTCGTCATTGTGCGACGGCCTCATTCTGGGGTTGCAGATTGCGATTCGTAATCCGGCCGAGACCGGTGTTGGTCTTGGCCCGATGAAGCTTATATCCGAGCCGTTCCAGGATCGGAGCCACCACGTCGTCCTCTCCATCCGGCGCGCAGCGCGTTCCGACACCCAGCGCCACTACGGTATCCAGCCGCTCTTCCACTTCCCAAACGAGACGGATGATTTCTTCCGTACGCTCCACCGGGACTTTGATTTCGACGATCGCCGAAAGAACTTTCTCGCCCAGAATGTCCTCGCGCAGCGCGCCGCGGGAAACGTCCGACATCAGCGACGTGATCGGATTCTTCTTTTCAAAGGAAACTCCGGCCTGCGTCAGAGCGGTGCACATCTGCTGAATTTCATGCATCCATACACCTACGCCTGGACGGCCGAATTCAATGGTGAACCCGACTTCCCCCACCTGCACGCGCCCGCTGATGTCGTTGGTTTTCACCTCTTCGGTGCCGCGTCCTTCGATGCCGGTCGATTCATGCGGCACGCGCGGATCGGAAAACGCCCGCCGCACCACGCGCGGCCACACCAATTCCTGCGGCGCGAACGCGGCCGTCGGGCAGACATCCGGCTCGGGATCGAAACGGAGCCGCAGCGCCTGAAAAGTTTTGCGCACCATGCGGACCAAAGTCGGATTCAGATGTTCCTGGCTGAGGCCGTTGAAGCAGGCGTAACACTCAACGCACTCATCCTGGTCGACGGTGGCCCGTTTTAAATCAGGATCGATGTAAATAGCGCCTACCGGGCAAACATAGGTGCAATTTCCGCAGGCTACGCATTTGTTTGGGTCGATCCTCATGCACGCAACCTCTTTCGCGGCGCGGCAGAGCACTGACCATACGTGCAGAGATCACTCCGCTTAACCATACCAGCTTTTACATGATATGATAGATCATCGTCTAAAACAATAGTCAGCCGCTAACTTTTTACAGCTGAAGTGATCCACCGAAAGGCGAAACCGGTGATCGTTTTGCGCACCAGAGCAGTAAACTCTGGCTCTTGCACGGAGCGCAACGATTCGATCAGTGTATAGTGCTCGCGGCCCATCGACGCGGTGAGCGGTCTCGTACTGGCCAATACCACGAAGGCGAACAGGGGAGCCATCAAGCGCTCCAATGTCTCAGCCAGAGAAGGACTTCCCGAGAGCTTCCAGCAGAAGCGATGGAAATCGAGATCCCGCTCCAGAAACTCGCGCCGGTCGCCGCGCTGGCCGGCCTCGACCAGCCGGTCGGCGCGCTCCTTCAACTCGGCCAGGTCGGATTCGGTGACGCGCGGGCGCGCCCATTGCAGAGCCAGCGTCTCAAGCTCGATTCGTAGCGCGTATAAATCGCTGACCTCTTCCGCGTTGAACTTGGTGACGTACGTGCCTTTGTTGTTAACACGGCAAACGAATCCTTGATGTTTCAATGAGATGAGAGCCTCACGCACGACCGGCGTACCGACGTTCATCTCCCGCGCAATCTGCCTCTCTATGATGGCATCTCCCGGTTTGAGCGCGCCCGAAAAGAAGGCTTCTTTGAGCGCCGCAGCGACCCGATCGGTGAGAGAAACGGCTTCAATACTCCCGAAAACGGCTCCACCCGCTTGAAGATCCGCTTGGTCAGGCATATCTCACACGATCATATCACAGGAAGCCGTTTGGCAGGCAAGAACACGTTTGAATCGGCCGCCAAGTTGATTTATGATAGTTCGCAAGATGAAGACAAAAGTGGCCATCGTCGGGTCCGGAAATATCGGGACCGATCTGCTGATCAAAATTCTGCGTACTTCGGAGGTGCTCGAAGTCGGGGCTTTCGTGGGAATCGACCCGGAATCGGACGGGCTGAAACGCGCCCGCCGCTTGGGCGTGCCGGTGACCGACCGCGGTCTCGCTGGCCTGCTTGAGATGCCGGAGTTTCAGGACATCCGCATTGTTTTCGACGCCACATCGGCCAAGTCGCATGCCCAGCATGATGTCTCTCTGCGCGGTTTGGGGCGGCAGTTGGTCGATCTGACGCCAGCCGCGTTAGGTCCATACGTGGTTCCCGTGGTCAATTTCGGCGAGCACTTGGACGCACCCAATCTGAACATGGTGAGTTGCGGTGGACAGGCTACCATCCCGATGGTCGCCGCGGTGAACCGCGTCCAGAAAGTGCACTACGCGGAGATTGTTTCGAGCATCGCCAGCAAATCGGCGGGGCCGGGAACGCGCGCGAACATCGACGAATTCACGCAAACCACGGCCCGCGCGATTGAGCGGGTCGGCGGAGCGACCCGCGGCAAAGCGATCATCGTCTTAAACCCGGCGGATCCGCCGTTGATCATGCGCAATACCGTTTTCTGCCTGAGCGAGGACGGCGATACGAACGAAATCGAGCGTTCCATCGAGCAGATGGTCAAGGACGTCCGCTGCTATGTTCCCGGCTACCGCCTGAAGCAGCGTGTGCAGTTCGAGCGCGTGGGGATGGCGTCGACTCCGATGCGAATTTCCGGCCTTGGCGAATTTCGCGGGATCAAGACGTCGGTGTTTCTGGAAATCGAAGGCGCCGGCCATTACCTGCCGAAATACGCCGGCAATCTCGATATCATGACGTCAGCCGCGC
Source organism: Bryobacteraceae bacterium (assembly GCA_035507655.1). Lineage (GTDB taxonomy): Bacteria > Acidobacteriota > Terriglobia > Bryobacterales > Bryobacteraceae > Palsa-187. The sequence continues at coordinate 6,163 of DATJNW010000070.1, forward strand.
TGCGCACCGGTGAATGCCTGGCGCAAACCAGGCGCAATTCGCAAACCAGGCGCAATTAATGTTGCGAGAGTGTATATGAATCAAACCCGCCTCTATATCCAGGACGTGACTTTGCGCGATGGCATGCATGCCATCCGCCACCGCTATTCCGTCGAGCAGACGATCCGAATCGCTGCCGCTCTCGACCGCGCCGGCGTGGACGCCATCGAAATCACACATGGCGACGGACTGGCCGGGTCCAGCTTCAACTACGGATTCGGGGCGCATACGGACCTGGAGTGGATCGAAGCCGTGGCCGCGAATGTCAAACGCGCCAAAGTGACGGTCCTGCTGATTCCCGGCATCGGCACCGTCGAGGATTTGCATGCCGCTTATCACGCCGGCGCGCGTTCCGTGCGTATCGCCACGCATTCCACCGAGGCCGATATCGCGAAACAACACATGGAGCATGCGCGCGAACTCGGAATGGATGTGGCGGGCTTTCTGATGATGGCGCACATGACGCCCCCCGGCGAGTTGGCGCGGCAGGCCAAACTCATGGAGTCCTATGGAGCGCACTGCGTGTACGTGGTCGACTCGGCCGGAGCGCTGTTGATGCACGACGTGGCCGAGCGATTCACGGCATTTCGCCAGGTGCTCGACCCCAACACAGAGATGGGGATGCACGCGCATCACAATCTTTCGCTGGGTGTGGCCAATACGGTGGTCGCGATCGAGCACGGCGCGACTCGACTCGACGGATCGCTCGCCGGGATGGGCGCGGGCGCGGGAAACGCTCCGCTGGAGGTGTTGATTGCGGTGCTGAATCGGCTGAATCTCAAGCACGGCTGCGATTTGTTCGCGCTGATGGACGCGGCCGAGGATTTAATCCGTCCGATTCAGGACCGGCCGGTGCGTGTGGACCGCGAGACGCTTTCGCTCGGCTATGCCGGCGTGTATTCGAGCTTTCTTCGCCACGCTGAAACTGCATCGGCGCGCTACGGGATCGATACGCGTGAAATTCTGGTCGAACTGGGACGGCGGCGGATGGTCGGCGGCCAGGAGGACATGATCGTGGACGCCGCCCTGGATCTCCTGAACAAACGCGAGAGGCACGATCCCGAAATTCGGGCTGTGGATATGGATGTAGCAGAATCGCTATGATATTTCATATGCGATCTGGTCCTGCGGCGTAGCTTGGGGACTGGTGTTCTCACGCCATCCAGCTATCATAAATACTTAGAAAATAAACTTACTTTCTTTATTCGTGAGCTCAACAGGTGCCTGACCGTTCCCATTGACGGCCTGTACTATCATTTATGATTGACTTATCGGCACTGAGGCGTTACACTGTGTCGACTGTTTGCTACGAGGCTTCAGGAGAGGGTTATGAGAATACCAGGACGTATTTCGCATAAGCTACGCGCAGTTTTCTGCATCGGCGTCATCTGCTTCATCGAGTTGCCCGTTCGATCGCAGACCACCGGCGGGCTCACCGGCGTAGTTACGGATACCAGCGGCGCGGCGATGCCCGATGTCAAAGTCACTTTGCTTAATACAGAAACGGGAGCCCAGCGTGAGGGTTCCACCAACAATTCCGGCATTTATGAGTTCAACGCGCTGCCGCCGGCGGTTTACAAACTGACCTATGACAAGACCGGTTTTTCCCAGGTCGTGCGCGACGCCATTCGCCTGGAAGTGAACCAGATCGCCCGTGTGGACGTGGCGATGACTGTGGGGGCGGTTTCGCAAAATGTCGAAGTCACCGGCTCGGCCGCTCCGCTGCTCGAATCGAGCACGTCGCAGGTCGGAACGGTCATCGACACCAAATCGGTGGGCGACCTGCCTTTGAACGGGCGCAACTTCGCGCAGCTCTCGATCCTGGGAACGGGCGTGGTTGGCGTGGGTTATGGTCCCAGTGGGACTATCGGCAGCGGCACGCGGCCGGACGATCCGCGGCCCGGCGCCGAGCTGATGTCCAACGGCAACCGCGAAATGTCCAACGACTTTCTGCTGGACGGCGTCGATGACAATTTCCGGCGCAACGCACTGATCACCTTGCGGCCGCTCGTGGAAGATATTCAGGAATTCAAGATCCAGACCAACCTGTTTGGAGCCGAACAGGGACGCAACTCCGGCGCGACGGTCGACGTAATCACGAAGAGCGGCACTAACGCTTATCACGGCAGTCTATTCGAGCTTCTCCGCAACAATTATTTCGACGCCCGCAACTTCTTCAACGACGTGGGCCAGCCGCAGCCGGAGTATCGCCAGAACCAGTTCGGCGGCAGCTTCGGTGGGCCGATCAAACACAACAAGATCTTCTTTTTCGGCGATTACGAAGGTTTCCGAAAACTGCAAGGCACGACGACCGACGTCAATACAGTTCCCACCGTTGCGGAGCGGACCGGTGATTTCAGTGCGATCCCGCAGATCGTTTACGATCCGGCGAGCCTGGTGGCCGCCCCCGGAACGGCGAGCGGGTTCACGCGAACTCCCTTCGCCGGCAACGTCATTCCGGCGAGCCGCTTCGATCCGATCGACTCGCGTGTGATTCAGGCCTATCCGCTGCCGATGACGTCGGCGTTCACCAATAATCAAGACACCAATCCGGTGCTCGGCCAGAATTGGAATTCGGGGGACATTCGCGTCGACTGGAACCTGAGCGCGGCGGATACGATGTTCGCGCGGTTCTCCAAGCAGGATACGTTGACCAACACGCCATCGACGTTCGGGTTCCGCAACGTGCCCGGACTCTCGATTCCGGTGAGTATCGGCAACAACACCAACTACGCCGGCCGAGCGCCGATGTCCAACTACAACAACGTTCTGGCCTGGACTCACCTGTTCAGCCCGACCTTCCTGGTGGACGCGAGAATGGGTTATTCGCGATTCGCCATGCGCAACGTGGACGCGACCGCGCCGACCAGCGGCGAGGGCCTAGGGGAGATGCTGGGCATACCGAATTCGAACCAGGAGCCGGAATCGCTCGGATTCCCGATCTTTGCGATTTCCGGATATACCGGCATTGGCGGACCCGCCGCGATTCCCACCATCCGCTATGAGAACACCTTCAATCCGGCGGCTAATTTCACGAAAATGATGGGCCGGCACACGATCAAGTGGGGGGTGAGCCTGGTGCGGCGACAGATTGTCGATTTCCAGGACAACTCGGGCAACGGTCAATATAGTTTTGACAGCACCTTCGACGATAATCCGAACAGCCCGAGCAATTCGGGCAACGCGATGGCGGATTTCTTGCTCGGAGTGCCTGGCGGCATCACCCAGGCGTTCCAGTTGGCGTGGGCAGGCACACGAGTCATGGAGATGGGCACGTACGTGGCCGACGATTATAAGGTTACCGACCGCCTGACGCTGAACCTCGGTCTGCGCTGGGAGTATCTGCCGCCGCCCGTCGAGGTCGACAACCGTTTTGCGAACTTCGATACGCAAACCGGCAAGGTGCTGATCGCCGGCTATAACTCGGACCGGCAGGTGGGGGTCAATACGCAGTACAAGATGTTCGCGCCGCGTTTAGGATTCGCCTATCAGCTCGACCAGAAGACGGTGCTGCGCGGCGGCTTCGGCATCTTCTACAACGCGGCGGGTAATGGCGGAGCGCTGTACCGGATGCACCGGCAGTTACCCTTCGGCGCTACCACCACCGAGCAGATCAACGAGCTTTCGGCCACGTACCTGACAGTGGCCCAGGGTCTGCCGACAAACCCGACGCTCAATGTTGCTTCCATCGTGAACAGTCCCACCGGAAGCTGGTACAGCATTCCGCCGAATTACAGGAACGGCTACGCGGAGCAGTTCAATTTCGGCGTGGAGCGGCAGTTGCCGTTTAATATCGTTTTGAAGGCGGCTTATCTCGGAAATCTGGGCCGCGATCTGGACGCCACTTACAACATCAACCAGCCGATCCCCGGACCGGGCGCGCTGGGGCCCCGCGAACTGCTTTACAACATCGCGCCGGGCGTTGCCGCCGATGATTACGCCGCCACGGACGGACTCTCGGCCTATCATTCCTTGCAGGTCACGGTCGAAAAACGATACTCCTCCGGCTTGAATTTCCTGAGTTCGTATACCTATTCGCACTCGATCGACGACGTTCCTCTGCAAGAGGGCGGCGGAGACGACGGACCGCTTCCGCAAGACCCGCGTTACCGCTTCCTGGACTTCGCCAGCAGTTCCTTCGACATTCGGCACCGCTACACGCAGACGGTGAACTACCTGCTGCCGATCGGAACGGGCCGCCGGTTCAAGTTCGCCTCGTCGTGGGCCGACAAGGCCTTCGGCGACTGGCAGGTCAATGTGATCCTGACCGCGCAGACGGGGCTGCCTTTTACGCCCGTGCTGGCCAACCCAACAACCAACACCGGATCGTCGAGCCGTCCCAACATCATCTCCGGCGTCAGCCCGACGGTGCCGAATCCGACGATTAACGACTGGTTCAACACTTCGTTCAACACGGCTGGAGCGGTGTGGGCCACACCGGCGCTGTACACGTTCGGAAACGCGGGACGAAACATCCTGCGCGGACCGGGACGCACCAACCTGGATTTCTCCTTATTCAAGGACTTCAGCATTACCGAGCGGATCCATTTACAGTTGCGCGGCGAATTGTTCAACATCTTCAACCACCCGCAATTCGATCTACCCGCCGCGACGATTGGCCAGCCCGGCGTAGGGGCCATTACCGACACCATCGGCACGCCTCGGGACATTCAGGTGGGCTTGAGGCTGGTATTCTAGGAGGCCGCTCGACGGTTCATCTTCGCCACGATAACTCCCCGGGCAGTGGGGTCATGCGGTAGAGATACCTATTTTTTAAAGAATGACCCAAGGAGGTTCGTTTATGATGCAAGCGATCGAAACGATGCTGCGTGATTTTGAAAGCGGCAAGCTAACGCGCCGACATCTCGCCCTTTCCCTGGCAACCATGGTAGCGTCCGCGCAAACTCCGGCGAAGGAGAAGGGATTTCGCGCGGTGACCATCAACCACGTCACGGTGAAGGTTCCCGACCTGCAGCGGACCTCCCGTTTTTACCAGGAGCTGTTCGAGATGCCCCTGAAGCAGCACTCGGCGAGCACCCACATCCTGGGCGTCGGCAACTCCTTCTTCGGAATCGAGCAGGGCGACGAACACGCCCGCGTGGATCATTATGACTTCGGAATCGCGGCCTTCGACGCGGACCGGCTGCGGGCCAGGCTGAGAAAACTCAGTCTGAAGATCCAGGAGGGGAACTCCCAGGAGTCTTTCAAATTTTTCGATCCGGACGGGCTTCAGATTCAGGTGAACGCGCCGGATTACGTGGGGCACGTGTCCTAGCGCGGAGTTGAAGACGGGCTAATCGTGGCACTGGCGGCAGGCGACGTCCTTGGGGAATAGGAGGAGGGCCTTGGCCGTCGAGCCGTGAGCGTTGTGACACAGCCCGCACTCGTTCAGGATGGAGTTGGAATGCGGAGCGTGAAACTTGGTGAAGCTGTCCTCCTGGTGGCAGCCGAAGCAGCCGCCCTTGAAGCGAAATCGCCCGTGCTGGTTCACTTCGTGACACTGCGTGCAGGGGATATTGGGGAGCGGCGGGTGCTCAAAAAACGGAGTGAATCCCGACGGCGGATTTGCGCCGGAAAAAAATTTGATTTCCTTCTTGCCGCCGTCCCAAAGCAGGGAGAGCGTGTGCACGCCGGGGCTGACCTTGATCACGGCATGAAACACATTGGGGAAAGGCTCCTGCGGCTGGATGGTCCGGCCGTCCAGTTCGAGTTTCCCCCGGGGAGCGGTGGCGATGATATCGGCCTGATCGGTCGGCAGCGCCGCGCCGTCGACCGGACGCATGATCTTTCCGGCATCCAGGTCGGCGGCCAGGAGCCGACCGGCGGGCGTGAGGAAAAACAGGGCGAGCGCGAGCGTGGAAAACGCCAGGGGAAGCTTTATTCTCACAAAACGATGATACAGCGGTTTGCGCTGACGGCGATTAAAAAATAATCTATCGTCGTGCTGTTGTGAATGGCGCTAGACACACATTATTTAGTTTAAGATTATTACTTTCAGTAAGATATAACGATATTTCTTTCTTGACAATCTTCTGGATTCTAACTATCATTGAAAGGCGGTTCTTTCGTGTCCGCACGATTACTTATGGGAAAAACCGAGCGGGAATGGCTACAAAGCGCAAGCCGGCGCAGTGCGATGCGCACGGTTGCGGGATTTCTCGCGGGCTCGCCTTTCTTGCGCGCGCAGCAGGATCCGTTTCGCGATCATAGCCGCGTTCCTGGTCTTGCGGAGATGGTCACGGCTTTCGATTTCGAGCCGGTGGCATATGCGAAACTGCCCCGTGAAGTATATGACTTCATGGCGCACGGCGGCGACAGCGAGTTCACGCTGCGCCGCAATCGCCAGGCTTACGACTGGGTGGAGTTGCAGCCGAGCGGCCTGGCGGGCGGCGCGGCGATCCGCACCGACGTCGAGTTGTTCGGGATGAAGATGCTGTCGCCGATCATGGTCTCGCCCAGTTCGGTGCAAGGCGCGCTGTTCCCGGAAGGCGAGATGGCCATGCACCAGGGCGCGACGGCCAACAACACGACCATGATCGTGAGCAACGCCAGCAGCTTTCCGATCGACAAGATCGCCGCGGCGGCGAAGGGGCCGCTGTGGTTCCAGCTTTATCCGCGGCAGAACATCGACGCCGATCTGAACGTGCTCGAAGCGGCGCAGGACGCCGGCTGCAAGGGCGTGGTGGTAACGGTGGACGTGCAGGCGGTTTCTTATGAGCGCGATCTGCATGACCGGCGCCTCGCTAATAAAGTGATCCGGCCGCCGGCGCCGCGGCGCGGTCCCGCGGCGAACAATCCCTACAATGTCCCGCAGGGGCGCATGTGGTACGAGTGGAAACTGTTCGACCAGATCCGCTCGACGGTGAAGGGTCCGCTGATGGCCAAAGGCATTCTGACGCCGCAGGACGCGAAATTGTCGGTGGAGCACGGCTGCGACGGAGTTTATGTATCGAATCACGGCGGACGGTCGCTCGACTATGCGCCCTCGACGCTGGAGGTGCTGCCGGCAATTGTGGACGCGGTGGGCGGGCGCGTGCCGGTGATTTTCGACAGCGGAATCCGGCGCGGCTCGGATGTTTTGAAGGCGCTGGCGCTGGGCGCCAAGGCGGTGTGCCTGGGACGGGTGCCGCGCTGGGGGCTGGCGGCGTTCGGACCGGCGGGAGTGCAACGGGTCCTGGAAATTATGGACGCCGAGCTGGTGGAGGCGATGGCTTACACCGGCCGGGCTTCGATCGACGCTATCGACGCAACCGCGGTAAGGACGGATTTCGCATGAAACCGAAGCGGCTGACGAGAAGAGGAATGCTGGCGGTGAGCGGGTCCGTGCTGGCGGCGGCGCAAGTGCCGGCGGCGCACAAGCTGATCGGCGAGCCGGCAGGGCGCATCGCCCCGTCGGACGAGCTGGTGAACGCCTACGAATTCGGCGAGACGGCGCAGCGCACACTGAGCAGCCTGGTGTATGCCGAGATCGCTCCGGACGATCGTCGGGCCATGGATAGGATCACCTTCAACCCGCGGATGATGGTGAACACGACCAAGCTGAATTTGAGCTCGCAACTGCTCGGCGCGGACCTGTTCACGCCGATCCTGATCGGTCCGGCGTCGGAGCAGAAGCGTTTTCATCCGGAGGGCGAACTGGCGATGGCTCGCGGCGCCGCCCAGGCGCAGACCGGCATGGTGGTTTCGGACCGGTCCAGCTACCCGATTGAGAAGATCGCGGCCGAGACGAAGCAGCCGCTGTGGTACCAGGTTTTTCTAGATCCGGACGCGAGCGCGGTGCATGAGCGCATCGACCGGGCGGTGCAGGCGGGCTGCAAGGTGGTGGTCATCACGGCCGGCGTGGTGGACGGATCGGATAGCGGACCCGCGGCGGCTCCGACGATGGTCGACTGGAGCCAGGTCGAGCGCCTGCGCAAAGGCATTTCGGTTCCGGTGGTGGTGAAGGGCATCCTGACCGTCGAGCACGCGCGGATGGCGGTGTCGAGCGGAGTCGCGGGCATGGTGGTTTCGAATCACGAACGGCGGCTGGTGCCGCATCCCGAGTCGGGAATCGAGGCGCTGCCGGCGATCGCGCAGGTCGTGGCCGGGAAGGTGCCGATTCTGGTCGACGGCGGTTTCTGCCGCGGCAGCGACGTGCTGAAGGCGCTGGCGCTGGGCGCGCAGGCGGTGCTGATCTGCCGCGCGGCGTTGTGGGCGCTGGCGGCGTACGGAGCGCAGGGGGTTCATGACGAGTTGGGGCTGATCCAGAACGAACTGGCTCGTGACATGATGATGTGTGGCTTGGTGAATCTGCAGGCAATCGCCCGGACCGCGGTGACGATTCATCGCCGTTAAAACGGCGATGTTCAGAAGGAATTCGCGATGATGAATCTGACGAAGCGAGAATTTTTGACCGCCGGCATCGGCGCGGGCTTGGGCTTGGCCGCGATGCCCGCGGCACTGGCGCAAGGCCGCGCGGGTCGGAAGATCCCCACGCGGAAGGTAAAAACCACGAAGCTGTTCAAAAGCCCCGAGGGATTTCCCAACGCGATCGCGGTGACGCCGGAAGGTCTGTGGATCGGCGAGCAGAAGCTCTCGGCCCAGTCGGCGATCGCGTATCATCTGCCGGAGCCGAAGGATCTGACCGAGCATGCCTGGCTGGTGGACTGGAACGGCAAGCTGTTGAAGACCGTCTCGACGCAGTCGAGGAACACCAGCGGAATGGCGGTCGGCGGCGGGTACGTGTGGATGTGCGCCAATCAGGCGCCGGAGGGAATTTATCAGGTGGACATGAATTCCCGCCAGATCAGCCATCGCCAGATCCCGCTGGGTCCCAAGGATAACGGCGGCGGCTGCCATGGCGCGCTCTGGCAGGACGGAAAACTGTGGATCGTGGCGCTGCGGCTGCGCGGTCTGCTGCGCGTCGATCCGGTTTCCTGGGAGCCGGAGTTCATGATTCCGTTTTACGAGCATCCGGACAAGCCGCGGGTGCACGCCATCGCCTGGGACAACGGCACCATCTGGCAGGTGGTGGGCAACGATTGCAAGCATTACGCCGATTACCGGCCGGCTCTGCTTCGTTACGAAGCGGAGACCGGGCGCGTGGTGGAGATCGCCGAGTTTGAGCCCGATTCCTGCGATCCGCACGGCCTGGCGATGCACGACGGCGCGCTGGTGAGCTGCGACGCTGGAATCCATCCGGGCTGGCCGAATAACGACAGTCCGTCGAGCGGCTGGATCTTCAGCATCGATTTCGTGTAAATGTCATTTTCATCCCTCGTTGTGTCCCGACAGGGACAAGGCCAAGTTGCATTCTCTCGGAACCGAAGTGATCGATGTGATCACCGGAGCACCCGGCAAGGGAAAGCAGCAACTGGCAACGTTCACCATCGATACCGAGATAACGTCGCGGCGTGCGTCGAAGCTCCGGCAGCCCAGCGAAAATACCCCGTCGTTCGCATCCTAGAAGGAGCTCGCGAGGCTTCGCCAGCGAATCGCGCGGCTCACGCCCAGTCGAGATTAGGAACCCATTCGTCGGCGTCGCTCCCCTCGCGAATTGAAGTCGGTGAAGAAGTTCACGGACCGCAAGTCGGCGGTTGCGCTAATTTGGGCGGCGGTTTCAACGACTGTTGGCCGCTGGGCAACGGGCGAGCGACGTAGTTGCCGGGAACAAATTGGTCGAAGAGGTCCGCGACCAAGTGCCGTGGCGCAACCGTGCGAACCAGGCGCGAAGGCCACGGAGGAACGTATTAAGTGAAGGTTCCTTGGTAGAAGGCCTTACTCGGTCTTGCAGTGCCACTGCAGGCGGGCCGACGTCTCACCTACCCGCACTTCTGCTTTGCGGACTGACTCGCTGAAGGTGCTCCCGGGCGGCGGCCCTCTTCCGTTCCACTTCTTCCAGCGCGTTCCGCTTCGCCTCCGTGCGAATATGCGCGTACCGCGACAGCATCTGCGGGGACACGTGGCCGGCAATCTCCATGATGGTTTCGTCGCCGGCGCCATTCTCCGCCAGTTCGGTGATCAGCGTATGCCGGTTATCATGCCAGCGGCCCGTGACGCCGGCTTTCTTGCGGACATTGTTCCAGGCAGTTTTTAGCGATCCGATCTGCCGCGCCGGGTCCTTCGGGAAACGGCTGCCGCCTGGAAATACGAACCACTCAGGCTTCACCGAGCCAAAATGCTTCGCGTACCAGCGCCCGTGGTCCCGCAGCCCATCGAGCAGGGTGCCATTCAGCGGGATTGTGCGCCCGGTTCCGGCCTCGCTCTTTGACCGGCCCACCGTAAGGATTTTTTTGTCCCAGTCAATCTGGCTCCACGTCAGGCGCTTTATCTCCGAGTCGCGCATCCCGCCGTTCAGGGCAAGCACCAGGGCAGGGTAGATGGAAGGCGAGCCACCTTGCCTGTCGCCTTTCCTGGGCTTCTCGCCCCGGCGCCGTCGCTCGCAGGCCAAGCGCGCCCATTCAGTGGATTGGCGCGCCACAGCCAACATGCGCTCCTGCTCCTCCGGCGAGAACGGCTTGCCCGGCGATGGATCGACGCGCAGCTTCAGCGTCTTTTCGTGCTTCAGCCGCGAGCGGATCATCTCGCCCTGCTCCCCGCAGAGCCGCAGCATAATCGCCACCTCGTCGTTGATCGTCTTGGGGCTGGCCTTCTCCTTCCGGCGAGCTGCCTGATCGCGCTTCACGACTTCGGGCGTAATCTCCATGACCAGCCGCTTTCCGAGGCGCTTCGTGATGTGCCCGAGCGCGTATTCGGCGAAGGTGTGCGCCTGGTGCTTGGCTTTGTAATCGGCGAGGGATTGATCCGCCGCGATACATGACGATTCCTGCGCTTACTTAGGGTTCTTTCGGTTGTCTCAGCTCTGCGGACTCCTGGAGAGTAGCTTCGGAGCCTGTCCCCGTGATCTCGAAGCGCAAAAGGTACTCCCGCGAAGAGACGGTTTTCGATGGAAGAAAGCGCCACTTGGCGGACGCCTCCGTTGCTAGGCGATCGAAAAGAGGCGAGTCGCTCTCCTCCACGTTCGCCTCTGTCACATCTCCTGACTGATTGGCAACAACGCTGACCACCACCGTTGCCTTGCCACGGATTGTTCCTCGGGCCTCGACTGGGATCTCGGGAAGCACTCGGTGGACCACCGGATCCCGCACGACCTCCTCGTGCAGAACACCTGCCCTATGCGGCCGCGATTTTCGGGGCGGCAATGGAAAAAATAAAACGGCTGGGAGCAGCGCGTTGGCGTCGGGTTCGGGAGGTGCGGAGATCACTAACGGCTTGACCGGTTTCAGCGCCGATTGGAAGACGGCCGGCGCCACCGTAGCCTGCCGATTTCCCAGCGGCGGATTTGCGGCCGCAGCCGGAAAGTTCAAACGAACCTGCTCAGCCGTCGCCGCCGTAATCCGAGCAGCCGGGGCGGTTTGAAGTGAATGCTCGTACCACGCGTAAAGCCCCGACGTCGCCACAACGATCGCGATCAGCGCCACCGGTGCCGCGCCAAGATGCGAGTCGGCCAACGATCGGTTCACTTCGCGCACGATCGGGTCCGCCGGCGCAGGCTGATTCGGATTCGTTCGGGGAACCGGCAATGGCTCCCCCGTCGCCAATAAGGAATAGATTCCGGGCTGGATGACTATTTCGTTGACGCCAACGATGGCCGCATATTGCCGAACAAAACTTTTGTAGTAAAAACCTCCCGGAAGATCCTTCAGATCATCACGTTCCATCGCCACGACGTAGCGTTGCAGGATGCCGAGTTCCTGCGCGATCGAGGCGGTGTCGCGGCCCTGGCGTTCACGTGCGGTTCTTAGAATCGCCCCGGCTCCGCTGTTCACTTCTCCCATACGCACCTCGCTCCAGATTACCTTTCATTTTTTGCATGTGGCCAGGTAAAAGAAACCTACTCGGGATGTTCGACGCGGAACTTGGATTTCTGGTTCGACAAGAAACCGTCTCCAGCTCACAAAGCCTGGCGCTGAGCGGCTTGGCTCTCGTGTGATTGAAGTTCTGGAAACCGTTCGCAGGGCGTGGCGTTTACCGATTCAAAGCCGGTGAAGAAATTGGCGGATCGCAACTCGGCGGTCGCACGCATCTGGGCCGCCGTTCAGCCACTATTGCCGGACAGTTGTGCAGCAGCGAGCGACGTGCGTCGGAGCCGACGCGGTCGAAGGCCGTCGAAGTACTGCGAAATCGCGTTTCGACAGCCGGCGATCTTCCGCTATATTCTGCGACCTTCTGTAAGTGAAGGCTTCTTGGTAGAAGGCTTTCGCCAACTCGATTCTTTCGGCGCTCTTGCAGGCGCGCAGAGGTGGCAGCTTCCCCAGCTTTTGCTGCATTCCGGCTGATTTGCTGGTTGCGCTCCCGCGCAGCCGCCCGCTTTTTCTCCACCTCTTCCAGCGCTTTTCGCTTGGCCTCGGTGCGGACATGCGCATACCGCGACAGCATCTGCCGGGACACATGGCCCGGAATCTCCATGATCGTCTCGTCGCCAGCGCCATTCTCGGCGAGTTCGGTGATCAGCGTATGCCGGTTATCATGCCAGCGGCCGGAAACGCCTGCCTTCTTACGCACGTTAATCCAGGCGGTCTTCAGCGTGGTGATTGGCTGCACCGGGTCCGTCGGGAAACGACTCCCGCCGGGAAAGACGAACCACTCGGGTCTCACCGCACCAAAATGCTTCGCGTACCAGCGGGTGTGGTCCAACAGCGTATCGAGCAGTGTTCCGTTCAACGGGGTCGTTCGCCGCATTCTGCCATGAAGCGCCACCACCACGGCGGGTCAGGGAACGGCAAAATCTAGAAGCGGTCGTGCTACAAACAAAAGACTTAAAGGCGCGCGGTTTTCGAAGTTCGCCGAAAACTGAGCGATTTGCGGTACTTGTTTTTTTCGCACGAAATTGCCTCAGCCCTCGCAACGGGCACGGCTAGCCTTTCAGATTGAGTCTGCCGCTGTACAATTGCTGGCACAGCGCCGAGCGCGTGACATAAGTCACTGAAACCCCGTTCCCCTCGATTTAGAGTTGAAGCAGAGAACAATCGTGCCCCGTTGTAGGGCGGTCGTGAAGATCCCTTGTATGAAAGACGCTCTAATGTATCCAAAGCATCCGGAACGCATCTGCTGGGGATGCGGAAGATACTGCCCGGCGAACGATCTTGCCTGTCGAGCGGAAAGAGTTCAACACCCGATCGAGCCATTTGGATGCGATGAGGAATGCGAAGCAGCGCCGGATAGAGAGGACATCGCGACGAGAAAGCCGATCGCCAGCGGGCTTCGGTGCATGACCTCTCGAAACTCGCTTGCCGTCAGGCCGAAACAGTGCCACGGATGCAAATCCGACGAAAAATCGGAGCGTTGCGCCGACACATCCTGGCGCGGGGTTCCTTCGAGCTGTTTCATGAGAGACTACTTTCGGGCCGAGCGTACCAGCGAGCGAGTATACGGGAGAAAGCCGATTACGACACAAGCCCTGATTACATGCAGCTTCACCAGCCACGACGAATCGAGCCGGGAAGAATTCGGTGACTTAAGTCAACAACCAAAAGGTGATAAATTGCCATCAGGCGGTGTCCTGTGGTCCAGTTGAAACGCGTATATGAGCCGTCCGATCCGCGCGACGGCCTGCGGTTTCTGGTAGAGCGACTCTGGCCGCGGGTTCTTCGCAAAACCGACATCCAAATGGACGCATGGCAGAAAGAGGCTGCCCCAAGCGCCGAATTACGTAAGTGGTTTTCGCACGATCCGGAGAAATGGGCCGAGTTTCGCCGCAAGTACTTCGCCGAACTCGAACAACGGCCGCAAGCGTGGGCTCCCATCCTCGAAGTCGCTAAGAAAGGGCGGGCAACCCTGTTGTACAGCTCTCGCGATTCTAAACACAATAATGCGGTCGCCCTGAAGAGTTATCTGGAGGCTAAGCTCGCGCACGGGCGTCCCGTCTGATGGCACCTTCCCCGAATCGAGCAATCGCCGGCGCCCCAGCCGGTGCCGGCTTCGCAGTCAGATGCGCCGGACGGCGGCGGAACGTGACCAGCAGATTCAGCGCGAATACCGTGACCGCAGCCAATTCCGTGATTGCGGAAACCGGTAGGATGCGCCAGAAAAATTGAGCATGCACGAATCCCTCATAGGCCGGTATTTCAGAGCTGATGCGCAGGGCGCATCCGAGCGTCAGCAACGCCAGCGAGCCGAACATCAATCGTTTGCTGAACAACGCGCGCGCGCCGCAAAACGCGGGCAGAATTCTTTGTCCGATCGCGAAAACCATTGTGCCGAGGAACCCGACCGTGACCGCATGGCGCGATGCGCCGCCGATTCCGCCTCCGCGATCCGCCGCAGCGGCCCAGGTCGTAAGGACCGCGCCGATTGCGAGCCAGGCGTAGGCGGATCGCACGAACAAGGGAAATGACGGGTGCACGCCCTGAACCTTCGCCGGCTTTTCCGCCGGCTCAAAAATACGCAGCGCGGAAATGGACATCATCGCCGCGATGAGCAGCAGCAAAGCGGCCGCCATCGGCTGCCCGAGCATTGCGCACAACACACCGAGCCAAACGACGCCGAGTGCCGCGAAAAGCCGGCGTCCCCTGGGCGCGCGGAGCCCTAAAAACACCGGCAGCCATCGAGCGTTAAAGCCCCAAACCGTGGGCACGAGAAATCCCCAGACCGGCAGCGCAAGCAGTCGCTGATCGAGCATTTGCGAAATGGCCGGGCCGGAACCGATTAGCGCGGCGCGCGAGGTGACAAACAAGTTCGCCAATAGCGCGGCCAGGAATCCGCACGTCGAGCCGATCACGACGAGCATCCATGGCTCCTTCGGTTTTCGCGCGGCACGAGGATCCGGTTTGTGGCGGGAAACGGTCGCGAAGAAGATCAGAAATCCGGCAAGTTCGAGCACGGCGGAAAACGGAAGAGCGATACGCCATTGCCATCCGGTGATGTTCGACACCCAGCGCAATAGGACGCCGGCGGTCCAGAACGTGTATGCGATCCACGCCCGGCGGATCGCGACAAACGGCAGGTTGCCCATTTTCGACAGTGAATAAAAACCGATGCCGAGGATGAACGTGCCGATCCATCCGTAAATCTGTGCGTGGCCATGGGCCTGAATCCAAGCTGCCGAGAGACTGTCGAGCTGCTGGCGACTGCTGATTGAAATCAGGTTCCACACTCCAAGAAAAGTTCCAGGAAGCAGCATGAACAGGAGCCCGGTGATGATATAGACAGTTACCGCCCGTTGCAGGCTTTCTTCACGTTGGACGTTTGCGTTCTCCATTTCGATTCCTCTAATGCTCGAACTCATCGGCGCGCGGGATCAGGTTGAAGTAAACACGGCCGGACAGATCGGTGTGCCAATGTCCAGTCCACTGAGCATAGGCGCAGATACTCAGGAAGAGAGCCGCGATTCCGGCCGCCACGACCCAGGCTGGAACCCGCTTCCGTCGCGGTGCGGAATAGAAAAGCGCTCCTTCGGCCGGACATGCCGCGACGCATTGAAGACAACCCGTGCAATCGGCGGAATGGATCGTGACCAGGCGATCGACCGGCAACGCTGAAGGACAGGCCTTAGCGCACTTGGCGCAATCGATGCAGATCTCCGGTTCACGCCGGATGCGAAGTGGGCTGAGCAGTGCGGCAAGGCTCATCAGCGCGCCGTACGGACAAAAGTAGCGGCACCAAAAATTCTGCACGGCGACCGAGCCGACGGCGAGAATCGAGAGGACGCCGATCCCGGTAAAAGCGATTTCCCGGAAAAAGTTGAGCATCTTTACGTCATCGACAATGCCGTAAGGCGAATTGAGGAAGCCCTGAATCGCAGCGACCGGCATGGATACTACGGCATAAAGAAAAGCTGCCAGCAGGACGTACTTCAGGCCGCGAAGCGGAACGTCCACTACTTGCGTCAGGTAAAAATTGCGGCGGAAAATCTTTCGTCCGAAGCGCCACAGGTATTCCGAGATTGTTCCGACCGGACACAGCCAGCTGCAAAAGCTCTTGCGAAAGATCCACGACGCGACGAGAAACGCGATCAGCAGGAACGTCCCTGCCGGGTGAATTTTCGAAACCCCACGGCCGCTCAGCAGGACCTTGAGATTCATCAGGGAGGCGATCGGCAGCCAGCCTTCAACTCCGGGAGGACGCGGGACAAAAACAGAGCGGCCGCCGGTTTCGTAGTAACGCACGAACAGATAAAACTGGATCCCAATCCAGATATTCAAAGCCAGGAAGAAGAGTTGCAGGCTGCGGCGGAGCGCCTGGGAATGCTCCGGCCGCGCGCGCGTAAGCAGTTTCTTGTGAGGCTTCGGTCCGGCTGCGATCATGTTCGCCTCGCTCAGGCTTGTTCCATTTCGATCGCGCGCGGGAACAGGACGTTGTTTTCGAGATGCACGTGCTGGTGAAGATCGCGTTCGAAGGCGCCCAAGGCCCGGTACAGCGCATGAAAAGTGGGGCACGCGCCGGCAGGCGGGGTGTAGGTGCCGGACAGGTCGCGGATTTGTTGAAGCAGCGCCCCCGCGTCATCGTGCTCGGCCATCATGTTTGCGATCGGCCGCATCACAGAGTCAAAGCATGCCTGCGGCCTCGGTTCGCCGTTCGCCGCCGCGTTCTCCGTCCGCTCAATATACGGAAACAGCACATGCTCTTCCTTAAAAAGGTGCGTTGAAAGTTCCTGGCCGATGGCGCGGAACAACGCGTCGATTTCCTGCAATTCGGGATGCGCGGAGCCATGTTTCGCGCAAACTTTAATGAGCAGCGACTCGATTCGCGGAATTTCCTGGCGAACGAAGGCGTGGTGCTTGTTCACGATGTGAGCAATCAGCTCCGCTAACGATGTTTCCCGCCAATCTGCGATAGGGGCGTTCGCGTCACGCTCAGCCCGGTCGATCAATCGCAGGAGATGATCGACTTCGATGCCCGCGTTCCGGCACGCATCAGCTAGACGCCGATCGCCGGCGCAGCAATAATCGATGTTCAGAGATTCGAAAACCGGCATGCTCGCCGGATGCTCGAGCGCGATTTCCCGAACCGTTTTTTCTGCGATGGTTTGCATTTTGCTCGCCTCTGGTTCGAGAATAAGGCGTCAAGCGCGGGGGCGCAGTGACTAAAGTCACCGGCGGTCAAGAACGCTTCGCCCTAAACAATGGTCGCGAGGTCGGCTTCGAGGCCGTCCTGATTGAGAATCGTGACTTCCCGGCCATGGATCTCGATGAAATCCTGCCCCTGAAGCCGCGCCAGATTTCGGGAAACCAGTTCGCGAACGGTACCGATCTGGGACGCCAATTCCTGGTGGCTCAGGTTCAGTGAAAAAACCGTTCCTCGCGCCGAGGGCCGGCCTTCGGCTTTCGCCTGGCGCAGCAGCCACGAAATCAATCGATGTCGGACGGTGGTGAACGAGAGTTCCTCAATAATCCCCACGAGCCGGCGCAGACGCCCGCCTACGACTTGCAGCAGCTTGAGTGAAACCTCCGGCTTTTCCAAACAAATGGCGCGAAGGTCGCCGCGGGAAACAAAGACGGCGTGCGTGGTCTCCATCGCCGCAGCGGAAGCCGGATAGCTGCCTCCGTCGAAGACGGGCAATTCAGCAACCGAAGATCCTGCACTTTCAACGGCCAGTACGTGTTCCCGGCCTCCGGGAGAAATCTTGAAGATGCGAACCCGGCCGTCGACGACGATGTATAACCCCTGGCACGGTTCGCCTTCGGAAAACAGGATTTCCCCCGCCGAATAGGACCGGATTCCACAGCGCGCGGCGAGCGAGCTCAGCTCGGCGTCATCCAGCGCGGCAAATAGCGGCGTTGACTTCAGAATTTTCTTGACCGAAACGGTTTCCGCTGGCATCCTCTCTTGATTTTCCCGCATGGGTGTGACAGAAGTCACTGGCAAGGCGGCTCGCTGGGGCGATTGTGGAGTTGGAAGTGATCGCATGGCTGTCGCAATTTTGGATTTTGGGCGAACCTCAAGGTCGATGCCGGATGAGCTTCGCATCCGCTCGTTTCGCAAGATGCTGACGGCGAGATCGCGCGCGAGATGCGCAGCCGCCCCGCGTGACCAGTGTATATTATCGGAACAAGTCCTATGATTTCCTTCGATGCCGCTCACCGCGCCGTCCATTATCCCGACGACCGGCGATTTCGGGTATGGATTCGCCCTTCCGTGCTCGCCGTGATCGCCATTCTGGTAATCGTTCCCTTGGCCCTCGCCTGGATTGAGGCCGCGTTCTTCGGATTGCCGCATATCGCCCCGTCGCCGGCCTCGCTGCAAGGCGCATTGACCGGCCCGCATGGTTTCCCCGCGTGGATTCGCTGGAGCCACTTTTTCAATCTGTTTTTCCTGTTCATGTTGATGCGCAGCGGTATTTCGATTCTGATGGATCATCCCCGGCTCTATTTCAATGACCACTGCACGCCTGGAACGGAGTGGATTCGCTTCACTCCGCTTCGCGTACCAACGGACCATTTATGGACGGCCAAGGACGATGCACGCTATATTTCACCCGTCGTTGGGCTGCCCGGCTACCGTCACACGGTCGGCGTGGCACGATCCTGGCATTTTATCAATGTGTATGGGTTTGTCCTGGTAGGTGTATTCTTCGTTTGCGGGCTGCTCACCAGCGATCAGTGGATGCGCCTGGTGCCGACGTCGTTCTCGGTATTCGTGGAGGCATGGAACACCTTTGTGCGTTACGCAAATCTGAGCCTTCCGCCAGAACCGAACGGATTTTATGGATATAACGCATTACAGCAGCTCGCCTATGCCGCAACGATCTTCATCATGGCGCCATTGAATATCCTAACCGGTCTAGCGATGTCGCCGGCGCTAGTGAATCATTTCCCGAGGTACACCCGCATTTTCGGAGGCCGTCAGGCAGCTCGATCCATTCACTTTGTGCTCCTGGTCGGGTTTGCGCTATTCGTGGTCGTCCATGTGATACTGGTTGTCCTGACCGGCTTCAAACGCAATATGAATCACATCGTGCTCGGTACGGATGATCTCCGGCCGGACGGAATGATTCTGGGATTCATTGGGATTGCGGCAGTGGTTTTATCGTGGATCGTCGCGCATTATATTTCGTGGCACTTTCCGCGAGGCTTGCAGCACGCGCAAAAAGCCATTACCGAACCCGTAAAGCTGGTGACGCTGGACCGGCTGATTCCCGCAGAGCACTATACGAAGAAGGATATCTCACCGCACTTTTGGCCGAACGGCAAAATGCCGATCCGCGAAGATTGGAAACAACTCGCGGCCGGCAATTTCCGGGATTACAAGTTGAAGATTTCCGGTCTCGTGGATCATGCTGTCGAACTTTCCCTCGCCGATATGCGGAAACTTGGTATCGAGGAGTACGTGACGATGCATCATTGCATCCAGGGCTGGTCGGGAATCGCTCAATGGCGAGGACTGTCGATGCGCAGATTGATCGAACACGTCCGGCCGAAACCGTATGCCAAAGTCATCGCGTTTTATTCCTTCGGTGAATCGCTCTATGGCGGGCCTTACTACGACACCCAGTCTATCGAGGAGGCGATGAAGGCGCAGTGTATCCTGGCCGTCGAGATGAACGGTGCGCCCTTGTCAGAAGTCTATGGAGCCCCGCTTCGCCTTCGAGTGGAGAACCAGCTTGGATACAAGATGGTGAAATGGATTGAGCGAATTGAATTCATAACTTCGGAAAAACTTCTCGGAGAAGGCGAGGGCGGCAAGAACGAGGACGATGAATACTTTGACCTGCTTCCGAATATTTGAATGAACCCCTCGGACACCCGCCCAGATCGCGGCCGGCAGCTGCACATCACCACGTTACTCGAGCGTCTGCGGCTGGCGCGGCTCTTGGCACGCTGGCCCGCGGGGCTCGTGTGGGCCGTTTATATGTTCGTCAACGGCTTCATCACGATCGGACTTTTAGCACTGCTGGCAGCAGTAACTCACAACCCGTTCGTCTTTCCGTCACTCGGGCCGACGGCCTATCTTGTGTTTTTTAGCCCGCTCGCGCCGGCATCAACGCCGCGAAACACCATCTTTGGCCATGCGGTCGCCATCGTCTGCGGATACGGGGCATTTGCTTTGGCTGGACTCAACGCTCCTGGCGGACTACCCGCGCATCTGATGTGGCCTCGTGTGTTAGCAGCAGCGCTTTCCCTATCGGCTACAGGAGCTGTGATGGTCCTGGCTGGTATAAATCATCCTCCGGCGGGTGCGACGACTCTCATCGTCGCTCTCGGAATCATTGCCGAGCCTCGCTATCTCCTGATAATTGAAGCAGCGGTCATCCTCCTCACGGCGCAAGCATTCGCCATTAACCGGCTTGCCGGGCTGCCTTATCCGCTCTGGCGAACCAAGGAAATTCAGCATGATTAACGTCGACAGGCATGGCTAATCCGGATGGGTTATTACAGACGTGACGCGGTTATCGCGCCCGCACCGCTGCCGACCGATTCTGAGCGGCTTGGTTTGCGTCCCCGCGCCGCCGCCCTTTTTCGTTCCACCTCTTCCAGCGCCTTCCGCTTGGCCTCGGTGCGAATATGCGCATACCGCGACAGCATCTGCCGAGAGACATGGCCGGCAATCTCCATGATGGTTTCGTCGCCAGCGCCATTCTCGGCCAACTCAGTGATCAGCGTATGCCGGTTATCATGCCATCGGCCCGAGACACCGGCTTTCTTGCGGACGTTATTCCAGGCGGTCTTGAGTGTAGTGACGGGCCTTGCCGGGTCCTTCGGGAAGCGGCTCCCGCCGGGAAATACGAACCACTCCGGCTTCACCTCGCCAAAATACTTCGCGTACCAGCGCCCGTGGTCCCGCAGCGCATCGAGCAGGGTGCCATTTAGCGGGATCGTGCGCCCGGTCCCGGCGTCGCTCTTTGATCGGCCCACCGTCAGGATTTTCTTATCCCAATCAATCTGGCTCCACGTCAGCCGCTTAATCTCGGAGTCGCGCATCCCGCCGTTCAGCGCCAGCACCAGGGCAGGGTAGATGGAGGGCGAGCCACCTTGCTTATCGCCCTTCCTGGGCTTCTCGCCACGGCGACGCCGCTCGCAAGCCTGACGCGCCCATTCCGTGGATTGACGGGCGACGGCCAGCATTCGCTCCTGCTCTTCCGGCGAGAACGGTTTACCGGGCGAAGGATCGACCCGCAGCTTCAGCGCCTTTTCATGCTTCAGCCGTGATCGAATCACTTCGCCTTGCTCCCCGCAGAGCCGCAGCATCATCGCCACCTCGTCGTTGATCGTCTTGGGGCTGGCCTTCTCCTTCCGGCGAGCTGCCTGATAGCGCTTCACGACTTCGGGCGTAATCTCCATGACCAGCCGCTTTCCGAGGCGCTTCGTGACGTGCCCGAGCGCGTATTCGGCGAAGGTGTGCGCCTGGTGCTTGGCTTTGTAATCGGCGAGGAATTCATCAGCCGCGGCCTGAATGGTTTTGCGCTGTTGCTGGCGCGATTCTTCTTCGACGACCTGGCTGTAGCTCCTCCCCAGGCGCTCGCGCTGGCGACGCTCTTCGGCGATGGCCTGCTGCTTGTTTGTGGCGCCAGTGGAGCCGCGGTATCGCCGTCCGTCTACCTGGAATACGTAGTGATAATACCTGCCGTTTCTGAAAATGCTCATAGCGGTGTTATTTCCCTCGGACACATTGGGGCTCGCGCCGGTGGAACAGTCAAGCTGAAATATGGCGCGAGCGGCCCGACCGGCGCGTTGGCTTCGCACCGCCGCCCCCGGGCTGCGATTCGAGAAACGCCATAATGTCGCCGAATTTGTATCGAACGCTGGTGCCGCTGGTTCGCCGGAACGGGCAGCCCGTGTTCAGGCGACGTTCGCGCTGAAGCGTCTTCACGCTGCAGCCGCGGATGGCGGCGTAGACGTGTTCGTCGACCCAGGCCCAGGGCACAGCGGGGATCTGGGTCAAATCGATGCGGTTACTTATATAGGCGCCTCTGGCAGATGCGTTCGGAACCGGAATGGACTGTGTTAGAATGCGTACCGTAGGTACACAACATGGAAACAGTTAAGGTCGGCATTCGGGAATTCCGCGAAAAGCTCGCCGGATATCTCGAATCGGGGACGCCTCTGGCGATCATGCGCCATGGCGAAACGCTCGGCTATTACATCCCCGCGCACAAACGTAGCCGGAAGGCGGAGATGGAAGCTATGCGCGCCGCCGCGAGGGATCTGGACCGGATGATCGCGGCCTTGGGAGCGAGTGAAGACGAGCTGATGGGGGAATATAAGGGAATCCGCAGCGCCGCGCGCGAGAAGAAGCGGAATGCCAGATAAGGCGCTGGTGGTTGATGCCAATATTCTGGTCCGAGCCGTCCTCGGGAAGCGCGTGCGTGAAGTGATCGAAAGATATGCCGAGGACGTCGCGTTCTTTGTTCCGGAAGTTGCGCTCGAAGAGGCTGCGGAACATCTTCCAGAGCTAATCCGAAAACGAGGCGGCGATCCGGAAAAAGCGCTCACTTTCTTGCGCCCTGGTGGCGAGCACCGTCGAAGTGATCGGTAACGATATATATGGTGAGTTCGAATCGGAAGCTCGGAAGCGCCTACGCGGCAGGGATCAGGAGGACTGGCCAATTCTGGCTGCGGCATTGGCACTTGGCTGCCCGATCTGGACCGAGGACACTGATTTCTTCGGATGCGGGAGTCGCCACTTGGACCACCACCAGCTTGGAGGTGTTTTTTGGAGAACGTCAGGAATGACGGAGCTTCACGCCGCCAGCAGCAGTGGATAATATTTCCGCGCCCGCGCGAACGCCATCTCCACGTATTCGGGATTCAGCTCGATGCCGAGGTAGCGCCGGTTCGTTTTCAGGCATGCGAGGCCGGTCGTCGCGGCGCCGGAGAATCGATCGAGTACCGCCGGCTCACCGAAGCCCACGCACTTCCCCACCAAATCATCCCGAAGCTTTGGGTTCGCTACTCGGTGGGACGTCGCTTCCGAGGCACGACCGATTTTTTCGGCGCTGCTTTCTTCACCAGACGTCTTGGCCGCCGCACCCCAAGTGCCTGCTCCAACAGTGTCTCGAGTGCCTTCTTTTCCTCTGCCGTTACGACTTTGCTGAATTTCTCCGGGCGTTCGGCAACCAGCTTCTGCAACTTCGCGATCCATTCCAGCGACTCCAACGCGGGATGACCGCCCATTTCGCCCGCCAAGCGCAGGGCCGCCGCCAGGTCCGGCGCCATCCGATAGCAGCGCAGCGCTTCCTCGCGATCTCCCGCCAGCAAATAACAGGCGGCTGCCGTCTGGTAATCGCCGAGACCTTGATGACAAGCGGCTTCCAGTTTGGGCTGCCTTTCGGGAATATTTTTCAGCTCGGAAAGAGCCGCGGCGAACTGTTTTTCTTTCAGGAACAACTGCACCGCGCGCTGCCGCAGACGGGCCGACCGCGCCGCTCCATCCGCCAGGCCCAGCGCTTCGTAAAACGGCGGCAGAATTTTGACCAGAATGGACGCGTTGTGGCCGTTGAAGACCGCCGTCTCCAGTTCCTCCACCCAGTCCTTCGAGCGCGCGCTCATCTCGACTTCGAGCCATGGCTCGATTTCGCTCTTGTGCTCCGGAAGCGCCTGAGCCATCCGCACCAGCGGCTGAAGGCGATTCTCCGGAGTAGCGCGATGAACCTGGCCCACCATTTCAATCAGCGTCGCCAACCCAGGGCGCCGAGCCTGTGCCGCCGCGTTCTTCGCCTCGATGAACGCATCGGGCCGGCCGAGCTCCGGCGCCAGGCGCGCATTGCGAATGCCGAGAGCAAAACAGATTTCCGCCAACCCGAGCTGCGCCGCATCGCGCGCCGCCTGATCTTCCACCGCACCGACCGTACCCGGCCTGCCGAGCAGCGTGACCGCTTGCTGCGCTCTCGACCAGGCCATCTCCGGGCGCACCGACAGGTATTGCCGGGCGTCCTGTTGACAGCGCAGGATTCTCTCCTGCACATCGAGATCATCCTCTTCGAGCGCTTTCATCAGGGCTTCCGGAACGCAGCTCGATATCCGGTTCTGGTCCGCGCTGCCGTTGAGAAATCCCAGGCTGTGACGCACCACGGAATCCGACGGGTTCACGTCCAGCCACAGCAAGCGTTCCGTCGGCCGGCTCAAGGAGACGCGCAGTTGGTCAATGGCCAGACGCTTGCGAAGCGTCTCGACATCGATGGCGGAACGAAGATACCCCTGCTCGCGAAGAATGCGCTCAATCTGTTTTCCAGCATCCAGAATGCACACCGAATGGAAATCGAGGCCCTTGGCTTCGGACGCCGTTAGTACCGCGTCCCGCGTTTCGGCCGGAACGTACTCGGGAACGGCATCCCCCAAGCTAATCATCGCCAGCCCTTCCCGCGAGGCCAGCATTTTGAGAAGCTCGTGTAACTCCACTCCCGGCGCGGCGGCGCAATACAGCACCTGATCGCTGGCATCATCATCGATCTCGGCATAACCGGCGCCGCTGGGCCGCTCCTGTTTTTCCAGATGCGAATACAGATCCCAGGCCCGGTTCACCAGCTCGGCGATGCGCCGCGGGCTTCGCAGGTTCGCCGAGAGCTGATAAGTCGACGGCGTCCCCGCCCGCGCATGCAACAGATCGCTCAGCCAACCCCACTCGAAGTCGGTGGGCCGCACCGTCTGAGCTTCATCGCCGGCAAGCAATACGGTCGCGCGTTTGAGGGCGCCGAGTTCGGCGATCAGCAGGGCTTCGATCGGCGTGAGATCCTGGCACTCGTCGACCGCAATGCAATCGAAATCGAAAAGCGAGCGGTCGGCGACCTTCCGCGCCAGCAAATTCTCCACCGCTCGGCGCGCCAGGGCCAGTTCCGGGCAATATCGTTCGGCGAAGCTGTCCGCGCTCAACCGCTCCAGGCGGGCGGCGGTTTCAAGCGCGCTGGTCACCGCGGCGTTTCCAAGATACCGGGTTCGCCTTTCGCGATATGCCTTATCGGGGACGCGAAGGGTCCGGCAAGCCACAAAACGCCCCACCGCGATGGGAAGCGCGTCGCCAATCAGGTGAGCGTGAAGCTCGTCGTACAGCGCCGAATTAGAATCAGACCACGCACCCAGCGTCCTCGAAAGTGGCGCCAGGTCGCGCGAGAAACGCCGCCGCGATTCCAGTTCCGTGATATACGGAACGTCCTCTCCCGCAACGCTCCGCACCAGATTGGGAAAGGTGATCACCTCGAATTTCTTGTGAGATGAACAGAAGCGATCAAAATATTGGCGAGCGAGCGCGGCCAAATCTGCAGAGTAGGTGACATAAAGGATTCGCTCCTTTCCCGCCGAATCGGCGGCGTGCCACAGAGCCGTTGTCTTGCCGGACCCGGGGTGGCCCTTCAGCAAACGCACGGGCGTCCGCGCTGCCGCGAAACGCGTCTGTTGCTGCGTCCATGGCGACGGCCCGTATTCCTCGCGGCGCAGTTCGTGGACGGTGATGGGCAAATAATGCGACGCGACGCCGTGTGCGGCAAGTTCCGAATGATCATCGTGATGACGGATGTCGCGGACGAAAATCGAGCCATCGGGCGTATCCGCGAAGCCGCCGGACCCATTCAATGGCGCGGCATTCTTCGGCGCCCACCATGCATAAAAATGGCTGTCATGATTGCCGCCCAGCCGCGATCGCCGCCATCCCTGATTGGGACCCCGCACGGACTTGTAATGCAGCCGCCGGATATCGACAGAAAGGCGCTGCAAAAGAAACGCGGCACGGCGCGCAACCGGATCGCGGCCCAGCGCGGCGAGCTTCTCCAGGAACTCCTGATGGCAAAAGATCGGATTGGGCGCTCGCGAGGTTTCAAACGGGCGGTTCTCGAAACCGAGTTGCTGCTGCTGGCTCGCCACGAAAGTACTCAGGATACCGCGTTCGAGGCAGGACTTGTGTTCTGAGATGCGCAAGGTAATGCTCAGGATGTTGACCACTGGTCCGGCCAGTGACCCCAGGTGCCCGGCGTTTCGGTCGTCACGCTCCCTGATCGCCTCGGTTTCATAGGAGTGCGGTTCGCGAGCAGAATCGGTCCCCGCCACTCGCGGGTCCGTGATTCGGAGTCTCTCTCAATATGTTCCTGAAAAAGAGTTGCTTTTCTTCCCGAACAGAGTGAGGAATGGTGTCGGGAAAAGGAGATCCCAAGCACATGAATTACAGCATTGATAGTGAAAACAACATCGTCGCCGGCGCCGTCGCTGGCGAAAACGCGCAACCGTTCAGCAGCCAAAAGGATCTGGCCAAGCTCGCGGCCGAATGGCCTATGTCGCGCCTGGTAGACATCTGGAAGAGCTTTGCTGGCGTCGCGCCGTTCGACGACCTGAAGCCGGTCAAGAAATTTCAGACGCGGGAAATCGCTATAAATCGCATCTGGGCCGCCATCACCCGGCTCGATAAAGCAACCGCGCCGACCATTGAGCCGGAACCTGTGGCGCCCAAGCCGGAGCCGAAAGCACCGCGCGCCAAGAAGGAACCGGCGAAACCGGCCAAGACGCAGGCCGCCGAGAAACGCGCGCCCACTGCCCGCGTGAAGGCGGGCCTGGTCTACGAGCGCGAGTACAAGGGCAAGAAGTACGGCCTGCGCACCATCGAACACGACGGCAAGGTCGCCTTCAAACTGCGCGGCGGCGAAACCTACGACAGCCTGACGGCCGCGGCGAAAGCGGTTACCGAGTACCCTTCGATCAGTGGCCCGGCCTTCTGGGGCGAAGGCGCCAAGGACACCGGCGCTGGCGAGTAGCGAAGATTCTGGCTGAACCGGACGAGGCGCGGGGCTGAATTGCTCCGCGCCTTTTCTCTGCCAGCCCAGCTCGTGAATAAAAGGCGCGGCGCCTAGGAAAGCCCGGTCATAGCGCAAATTCGCGCGCCGTCGCACCAAGGGAGGAAGGTCATGAAAGGACGGCATTCCGGGCCGGGCGACGCGACGGGGCGCCCCCGTGCGCGAACAGTGGCCAACTGGGGCGCGCCATCCGTCGAAGAAAGTCGCCATGGTCGAAATAATAATGATCAGGCGCGAGGCTCCAGGCGATTGTGGCCGCGCCGAGGGATGGCATCGGCGGCAGTTGACTCCCGGACAGTGTGCGGAGGTCGCGCGACGGGCGCTGCCGCAATTGAAGAAAGAAGCAGCGGAACGGCAGGCCGAAGGGCGCGCTCGCGGTGGTCGGGAGCATCGAGAAGTTGCTTCCGGGAAACGTTTCCAGGAAGCAACTCTCGAACCCGACCCGGGAGACGTAGAACCGACGACGGGAGTAGCGATCTACGAAGCCGCCAAGTTGGTCGGATCAGCGGGAAAACGCTGCAACACGCGATGACCGTTGAGGAGGCCGACCCGGAGCTGTACAAGAAGGTCGCATCTGGCGATGTTCCGGTCAACACGGTGTACCGCCAGATCCGAGAGAGAATCGCGAAACCGACGTCGGCCGGAATTCGACGCATTAAGCGGGTCCACAGCAAGCCATCCCTTCGCAACGCGTAGGATACTTCTGCGGTCGGCTGTGGTCGGCGGTCGGTTCTGTTCCCGACCACAGGAAACGGGTTGATAGCATTGGCGGTGGTCGCCGTGGTTGGCGTGGTCGGACTGAAATCAGCGACTCGGCGACGTTTTCCGCGCGTGGTTCGAGAAGCTTTCGTTTTTGAGCAACCACACCGGCCATGCGGCCACGTGGATCTGATCGGGGAGACGCATCCGGCAGAGGCTCGGCGGTGCGAAACCCGACGTTGATTTTATCGCCTAACGCGATCGCTATTCACGGGAACCGCGACGATTCCTGAACCTGACGAGGCGCGGGTAAGCTCCCGGCCTCCTCTGCTCCCAGTCACCTTAGAACAGCGCGAAGATCAACCTGAGATCGGCTTACATACATTGCAGAATCGGCTTACATACCTTGCGCGATTTCGTCGGCCCGCGTGGCGGATATCGCCAAACCACGCAGATGCACGAAATTGTTTCTGCCGTCCAAAACGATAACGAGCATCGCTGAACTGGTTTCCGATTGCGGAAATTCGTCGTGTCCAGTGCCACGGATTCCGTTCGGTACTGGTATTGCTATCGAAATTGCTTGCGGGGTCGGAGTTTTGTCGGTTTTGTCAGTTGTCGGTTAG
>DATJNW010000071.1:0-67167 GCA_035507655.1 Bryobacteraceae bacterium
CCGAAATCGAGGAACACTTTCAGCGGGCGCGCGGGACCGGGCTGTTTCTTCTTTCGCCGCTCGATTGGGCACTGATCGAGGCCTGGAAAAATTCCGGTATTCCGCTTGAAGCGGTGCTGCGCGGGATCGATCAGGCCTTCGCAAAATGGCGTACGCGTCCCGCGCGGGCGCGCACGCAAATGGTCAATTCGGTGGCCTATTGTGCGCAGGCGATCGCGGTGGAGGCGCAGGCGATGGCCAACGCGGCACCGGCTACGCGCAAGGAATCGAAAGCTCCGTTCCCGATCGATGACGTGCGAACGTTTGTGGCGCGAAATGCTTCTGCTCTGAAAAAAGCAGGCCAGGAGAATCTGGCCGCGGCTTTGGAATCGCTCGATCTGGATGCGCTTTATGCGGATCTGGAGCAGCTGGAGCAGCGGCTGACGGCGATCGAGGAAAAAATGGTGGCGTGGCTGCGCGCGTCGGCGAGCGAGGAAACGTTATTCGAAGCGCGGCGGGCGCTCGACCGGGATTTGAAGCCCTACCGCGGAAAGATGACGGCGGAACAACTGGCGATGCTCGAGAAACAATTTCTGGAGCGGCGCCTTTTGGAATCGGCGGGATTGCCGCGGCTCAGCCTGTTCTATCTCTGATAGGATTGAACGCTATGAAATGTGCTGCTCTCGGTTGCCTGCTGCTCCTGGCCGGATGCGCAAAGCGCGATGAGACTTGGAACCAAACCGAAGTGATGATTCCGGCGCGCGACGGCGTGAGATTGCATACGCTGATTTTTTCTCCAAAGAACGCCCAGGGGAAATTGCCGTTTTTAATTGAGCGGTCGCCTTACGGATTCGACAACGGGCGCGCGGAAAAGACGCTGGCCACGCGATATAAGGAACTCGCCGACGAGGGTTTTATTTTCGTGTTGCAGGATATTCGCGGACGCTATCAATCGGAGGGGCAGTTCGTGATGCAGCGGCCGGTGCGCGACCGGTCGAAACCGGATTCGATCGATGAAGGCACCGACACCTACGACACCATCGACTGGCTGCTCAAGAATGTGCCGAATAATAACGGCCGCGCGGGGTTGCTGGGAATTTCCTACGGAGGATGGCTCACCGCGATGGCGCTGATCGAGCCGCATCCGGCGCTGAAGGCCGCGAGCGAACAGGCGTCGCCGGCGGATATGTTCCTGGGCGACGATTTTCATCACAACGGCGCGTTCCGGTTGAGCTACGGGTTCGAGTATGTTTCGCGAATGGAGACCGGAAAAACGCAGTTCATTTTCGATTTCGATAAATTCGACACGTTCGACTGGTACCTGTCGCTGGGGCCGCTTTCGCAAATCGATCAAAAATATTTTCACGGCGAAAAACCTACGTGGACGAATTTTGTCAATCATCCGAATTACGATTCTTTCTGGCAGAATGACGCGGTGCAGTTGATTCTGAAGAAAACAACGGTGCCGAATCTGAACGTCGCCGGATGGTGGGACCAGGAAGATTATTGGGGTCCCATGAAGATTTACGAGACGCTCGAAAAAAATGACGCGGAGCACAAGAATTATTTAGTGGTCGGCCCGTGGCGGCATGGCGGATGGGGCGCGGAAGGAAAAAATCTGGGTCCGATTGATTTTTCGGGCGACCAGTCGAAATATTTTCGCGAGAAAATCGAAGCGCCGTGGTTCGCGTACTGGCTGAAGGATAAAGGCCCGCTGCATCAGCCGGAGGCCGTCGCATTTGAAACGGGACGCAATACCTGGGAACAGTACAACGCGTGGCCGCCGACGGAGGGAATCGAGAAGCGCAGGCTGTATACGGCGGGCGATGGCGCGCTGTCGTTCGATGCGCCGCGGGGCGACGGCTTCGACAGCTATCTTTCCGATCCGGCGCATCCGGTGCCGTACCGGCATCGGCCGATTCCGCCGACTTATTCACCCAATTCCGGCTGGACAACGTGGCTGGTCGAGGATCAGCGCTTCGTCGATCAGCGGCCGGACGTGGCGAGCTGGAAAACGGAGCCGCTGAAGGACGATGTGGTGATCGCGGGCGACGTGGTGGCGCATCTTTTCGCGTCGACCACCGGCTCCGATAGCGACTGGATCGTGAAGTTGATCGATGTTTATCCGGAAAACGATGCGAAGTTGCCGGGCTACGAATTGATGATCGACGACGAAGTGTTTCGCGGGCGATTCCGCAACAGCTTCGAAAAACCGGAGCGCATCGAGCCGAACCAGGTTTACGAATATCCGATTGATATTCATTCGGCGAGCCATGCGTTTCTGCGCGGGCATCGGATCATGTTGCAGGTGCAGAGCACCTGGTTCCCGCTGATCGACCGCAATCCGCAGACGTTCGTCGAAAATATTTTCAAGGCCAGCGCCGCGGATTATCAGTCAGCCACGCAGCGGATTTACCGGTCGGCGAAGTACGCGACGTACCTGGAATTGCCGGTGCAGCATTAGCAGGCGTATCGCGTTGCAGGCGACCAGGCGGATTGGGAATCCGCCGCGGGCTGGGAGCCCGCCCCACACGCCGCTCACCTTCCCGACGAGCCGAAGCCGCCGTCGCCGCGCTGCGATTCGCCAAGCTCGCCTTCTTCCCATTCGATCGCTTCGTAGCGCGCGACGATCAATTGCGCGATGCGGTCGCCTTTTTCGACCACATAATCGGCGCGGCCCAGATTGAACATGATCACGCGAATTTCGCCGCGATAACCAGGGTCGATGGTACCGAAGTTCACGGTTACGGAATGCTTCAGCGCCATGCCGCTGCGCGGGCGAACCTGCGCTTCGTAGCCCGGCGGAAGCTCGATGGCGAGCCCGGTGGGCACCGCGCTCGACTGACCGGGAGAAAGCACGGTGCGCTCCACAGCGCGCAGGTCCAGGCCGGCGTCTTCGGCCGCGCCATGAGCGTAGACCGGAGCAGCGGCGTCGGGATGAAGTTTCTTGAGACGAATGTGCATGCGGGAACAGTTATCATAACCGTTTGTGAGTGGAGACAAGAAAATCCGGGTGATCGCGGTATCGCCGATGCCGCCGGAAAAGAGTGCCTACGCATTGGCGCGCTATAGCCGGTCGCCCGATTCGATTCGCGATTCGATCGAGTGGGTGCGCACGCACGACTCCGCGAAATTTCTCGAAAGTTTTTATTTCAACTACGGCCACGCGTCGATCGCCGACCTGGGTCACGTGATTTTCTGCTTTGAGGGAATCTCCGAACTGGCCGCGATCGAGATTGAAGATGAGCCGCTGTGGGACGGGCAGGCGCGATCGTCGCGGTATCAGGATTTTTCGCGATCGGGAGTGATCACGCCGCCGGGCGCGGGTGAACCGTACACGGCCGCGGCGGCGCGGCTGCTCGCCGGGTACGAAGAAATTCACAAAAAAATGTTCGGGCACCTTAACGAGAAGGTGCCGCGCCCGGAGGCGATGAAGCCGGAAGTGTACCGGCGCAACCTTGCGGCGCGCGCCTTCGACGTCGCTCGATACGCGTTGTTTCTCGGCGTGCCTACGGGCGTCGGACAGGTCACCAGCATCCGCACCTTGGAGCGCCAGATCCGGCGGTTGAAGGCGTCGGAATACGCCGAGGTGCGCGAAATCGGCGACGAAATGACCGAAGCGTGTGCCTCGCCACCCTCATGCCTGTGGGAGGCTGCGGCGCAACAACCACTCGCGCCGACGCTCGCGCGTCACGTCGATGCCGATCAGCATCTCGCGCAATCCCGGCGGGATTTGAAGCAATGGGCGCGCGAAAATCTGACGCTCGCGCCCCCCGCTACTCAGGATTGCGTTTCTCTTTCACGGCCCATCGATACGCACGCCGATATCGTCGCGACGCTGTTGTTTCCGGTGACGGACTGTTCTTTTCACGAGCTTTATGATATGGCCAGCGGCTGGAGCGCGGCGCAGCGCAACGAAGTGATCGGCGTCGCGTTGCGCTCGCGCACGAAGCGCGACGAGCTGCTGCGCGAATTCCGCGGCGGCTTGTACGCCTTCGATCTGCTGATGGACGTCGGCGCGTATCGCGATCTGCACCGCCACCGGCGCTGCCAGCAATACCGGCAGGAGTTCAGCGGAAAGCTCGGTTACGATACGCCGGATGCGCTGATCGAAGCGGGGCTGCGGGAAAAATATGATGCGCTGATGCGCGAAACCTTCGAAACTGTGCACGGGATGGAGAGCAATGCGGCGCATTATCTGCTGCCTTTCGCGGCGCGTTCGCGATTCCTGTTCAAAATGGATTTCGCGGAAGCGGAGTACATCGCGCGGCTGCGCAGCGGGGTGAAGGGGCATTTTTCCTATCGCCGGATCGCCTGGGAGATGAAGGAAAAAATGCAGAGGCTGGAGCCCGAACTGGGCCGTCTGATGCAGGCGACGCCGCCGTGGGTGGAGGATCCGCTGGTCCGCTGAGAGGCTGTCGCAGAGCCGCGAGCGGCCGGATTCGCGTCGCGAACGGCGTGCGCCACTTGCGCTCTCGGCCGCAAATCAATATTCTTATAAGAATTCCCGCGAAAGGGAGACTATGCACAAACATTCTCTGGCATTGCTGCTTTCGGCCGCCTGCGTCTTCGGTCAGTCCACGGTGACCCCGGAAAAAGAGGCCGCGATGAAGGCTGACCTGATGGGCGAAATCGATCACATGAAAAAACAGGCGCAGGTCATGGTCGACAGCGTCTTCAGTTTCGGTGAGCTGGGTTTTCAGGAATTCGAAACGTCCAAATATCTGTCCGGGATTCTCGAAAAGGAAGGTTTCAAGATCCAGCACGACTACGCCGGCATCCCGACGGCCTGGGTCGCGTCGTGGGGATCGGGCCATCCGGTGATTTCGCTCGGTTCCGATATCGACGATATTCCGCAAGCGTCGCAGAAGCCGGGCGTCGCCTATCATGACCCGATCGTTGAAGGCGCGCCGGGACATGGCGAAGGGCACAACTCCGGAGTGCCGCTGAATATTCTGGCGGCGATCGCGGTGAAGCACATTATGGAGCGCGAGCACATGCAGGGCACCATTCGTCTGTGGCCCGGCGTGGCGGAAGAATTGGTGGGAACCAAGGCGTATTATGTTCGCGCCGGAATGTTCAAGGACGTGGACATCTGCCTGTTCGCGCACGTCGCCAACAATTTCGGCGTTTCCTATGGACCCCAGGCCGGCAATGGCCTGGTATCGATCCAATATTCGTTCAAAGGCGAAAGCGCGCACGCGGCCGGTGCGCCGTGGCGCGGACGCAGCGCGGTGGACGCGGCGGAGCTGATGAGCATCGGCTACGAATTTCGCCGCGAGCATCTGCGCCTGGCCACGCGCGTCCATTACGTGTTTACTAACGGCGGCGATCAGCCGAACGTGGTGCCCCCGAACGCGTCCATCTGGTTCTATTTCCGCGAGGCCGATTACGACCACATCATGAACCTGTGGCACATCGGCGACAACATGGCCAAAGCGGCAACGCTGATGACCGACACCGAGTACACCGAGCAGCTGCTGGGCGAAGCGTGGCCGGGCTATTTCAGTAAGCCGATCGCCGAAGCGGAGTACGCCAACATTACCAAGGTCGGGCTGCCGCAATGGTCCGAAGCCGACGAGAAGCTCGCGCGCGGGATGCAAACCGAGCTCAAGCAGCCGGTGCGTGGCCTGGCGACCAAGATCCCGCCCCTGCGCCCGCCGCGCGAGCAGGCGAGCGGCGACGACGAGGGGTTCGGCGCGAGCCAGCCCATGGGCGGGGGTTCCGACGACATCGGCGATGTTTCCTGGAACGTGCCGACGGTGACGCTGCGTTACCCGTCGAATATTCCCGGCGGTCCCGGCCACAACTGGGCCAATGGAATTTCGATGGCGACGCCGATCGCGCACAAGGGCGTGGTGGCCGGCGCGAAGGTGCAGGCCATGACCATGATCGATATCCTGACCCATCCCGAGCTGGTCAAAGCCGCGTGGGACTATTTCAACAACGTGCAGACAAAGAATGAAAAATATGTTTCTTTCCTGCGTCCCGACGACAAACCGGCCATCTGGCTGAACGCGCCGACCATGGCCAAATATCGCGACCAGATGAGGAAGTATTACTACGATCCGTCAAAGTACGACACCTATCTCGATCAGCTCGGAATCAAATATCCGACGATCCGCGGCGAATAGAGCGGCAGGTGGGGTGCGCCGGGTGAAGTAGCGTAAGACGTCAGGCTTGCGTTGATCGCCGCGAAGAGCGCAAGCCTGATGGCTCGGTGAAAATGTGGCGCACGCACTCCTGCGTGCCGTGTCGCGACTCCTCGCGACACATCTTCGCGCGGCAACGCGTCGATGCGGCATGCAAGACCGCGCGCCGCGCTATTTCCCGACCACCAGGATCGAGAACGAATCCGGGACCATCTGCCCTCGTCCGCGCCCGCGTCCACCCGCCGGTGGCGGCGTAGCCGGCGCGGCGAATTCAGCCGCGATCAAAAGAAGGTGACCCGTCTTCCTGTCGAGCGTCAGCGTTTTCGCCGTCTTCATGGTCTCCAGGTTCTGCTCGACCACAAAACTCGACGGGCTTTTTTCCTTCACGATGGTCAGTGTGCCGTCGCCTTGCGAGCTGAAGGCTTCCATCGTTTTCGGATTGAAAACAGCGCCGTCGGTGCCTTGGCCGATCGGCAGCGCATCCAGAATTTTTCCGTCGCGGGCGCTCAGGATCACCATCGTCTGCGGATTGCGGCAAGTCGAGAAAAGAATCTGGTTCTTCACGTCGATCGCCAACCCGGCGCAGGCCGCGCCTTTGCCCTGAAGGTCATAATGCGTGATCACCTTCATGGTTTTCGCGTCCACCACCGCGATGTTGCCTTTGTCTTCGATATCGACGTAAATGCGGCCTTTGCCGTCGCTGACGGCCTGCTCCGGCGCGCCGCCCAGATCGATGGTGCCTTCGACCGACCCGTCGGCGGCGTTGATCACCGTGGCATTCGGAGCGCGATGGCTCAGGATATAAACCCGATCATTAAATGGATCGTGCATGATGCCGTCGGGATTGCCCTCGACGGTGATCGTTTTGAAGACGCGCAGCGAAGTCGCGTCCCACATCACCACGGGCTTGCTGGTAGCGAATCCGTAATTCGATCGCGTGGAGACGGCCACGCCGTGCGCGCTGGCGTTGGGAATTTCGCCCGCCGGCTGAAGCGTGTCGAGATTGAAAACCGTGATGCGAGCGCCGGAACCGCTGCGCGGGATATACAGTTTTCGTCCGGCCGCATCGGCGTAGACATAATCAAATCCCCCGGCGCCGCCGACCTTGGCGACCCTGAGAACTTTATACGGTCCTGCGGCGTGAACCGATCCGGCGAGAGAAACCAGCGCGAGCGCAAGAAACAATTTTTTCATCGGATTCAGTATATCGATTTCATCGAAATGCGGACGCGCCGGTCGAGCAGCGCGTAGACGCCGATCGTCAACAGAATCAGAACCGGCCCCTCGATCGGCGATAGCTCGTGAAATCTGTGCGGGCCAAACAGCGGATTGACGTACCAGTATTCCGGCGGCTTATCGCGGCTCAGCGCGAACCAGTAGTGCGCGCCCGGCGCGGAATAAACCAGAATCACGTGCGTGAACGCGAGAACAATTCCCAACGCGACAATTCCCAGGATCACTTGAATGCCGGTGCGCCGGAAAATTTCTTTCCAATGGACCGTCCGCGACGGCTCGCAATAGAGAAACGCCATCGCCAGCACCACGCCCGCCGCGCCACCGGCCAGATCCATATAAATATCGTTGAAGTCCCAGCCGACCGGCCGGCCCGCCATCAGAATCCAGTACTGAAAACATTCGTCGAGCCCGCCGAACAGCGTCACCCACGCGATCGATTCGGCCGGAGAAAGCGTCAGCGCCAGCAGCGCCATTCCTTCCGGCAGGTACTGTGGGAAGTGGACCAGCTCGGTATTATTAGCGGTGAACACGCGCCAGATGCCCCAGATCAGGGCGATGGTGAGAACCCAGACAACCGCCAGAATCCGCCGCGCCGGCTGCCGCGCGATGCCGCGCCACAGAATCGGCGTCACAATCAGCAGCTCGATAATCGCGATCGCGGCCGAGCCCTGGTACACCCGCCGGTGGGTGTAGCGAATGCACAACAGGTTCACCAGGTATTGAACAAAATCGTGTGGAAATGTTACTGCTGCGGCGTAGGCAAGCAATCCCGCCCAGCTCCAGCGCGGGTGCGCGTGAATCCAGACCAGAAGCCGCTGCATGGGGCGCAAAGGCCATTATGCCATGCACTGCCGTACCTTCAGCTCTTCGCTCACCCGAATTGAGCCGTAACCTCCGGCACCACAGCCGTGACTTCGATCTCGACACGCGCCCGATCCTCCAGCAGTGCGGCCACCTCGACCAACGTCATCGCCGGATAGTGCTCGCCAAGGATTTCGCGATAAACCTCGCCGATGCGCGGCGCCGCGTCCAGATATTCTTCCTTATCGACAACGTACCAGACCATTCGCGCGATGTGCCGCGGCTGCGCGCCGGCCTGCTCGAGCACCGCGACGATATTTTCGAGCGTCTGCCGAACCTGCCCCGTCAGGTCGTCGCTCGCGAATTTTTCATTCGCGTCCCACCCCACCATGCCGCTCAAAAAAATCATCCGCCCGCGCGCGGCGACACCGTTGGCATAACCCTTCGGACGCGGCCAGCCCGGTGGATGCAGAAATTCCATCATCGTTCTCCGCCATCAATCGCGATCGCCTGGCCATTGATCGATGCGCTCTCGGGCAGGCACAGCCACACCACCGCGCTGGCCACTTCTTCAGGACGAATCAACCTCTTCTGCGGATTGCGCGCGCTGATTTCGGCTCGCGCCTGTTCCACCGTGCGCCCGGTTTTCGCCACAATGTTCGCAATCGCGTCCTGAAGCAGATCCGTGTCGGTGAATCCCGGGCACACCGCGTTCACCGTGATATTTTTCGCCGCCAGCTCGATCGCCAGCGCGCGCGTCAATCCGATCAAACCGTGTTTCGCCGCGCAATATGCGGTCACATACGAGTAGCCGGCAAGTCCCGCGGTGCTCGCCACGTTGACGATGCGTCCCCACCCGGCCTCGATCATGCCCGGGAGAGCCGCCTGTGTGCAGTGAAATGCGCCATCCAGGTTCACGGCGATCATTCGCCGCCACAACTCCCCATCGGTTTTGAGAAACGGCGCGGACGCAGCCTGCCCCGCGTTGTTGATCAAAATATCGACGCGTCCGAATTGCGCGAACGCATCACGCACCGCCGCGGCGTCGCTCACGTCCGCGGTTTCACGTCCGAACGCCGTCACCCGCGCGCCCTCTTCGCACAACGCCCGCGCAATCGCCGCGCCGATCCCGCGCGTCCCTCCGGTCACCACCGCGTGCTTTCCGGCAAGCCTCATACTTGCAGTTTCAACTGCGCCGCTCTCGCCAGATTTCGTTCCAGTTGCTGTTTCCCGTTCAGATACGGCGACGGCCACCACACCTCCGCGTAGCCTTGCCGCGCCGCTTCATGCAGCGTCCACGCCGGATCGGCCAGGTGCGGACGGGCCAGCGCGCACAGATCCGCGCGCCCCGCCGCGATGATCGTGTTCACGTGATCGCCTTCGAAAATATTTCCCACCGCGATCGTCGCCACGCCCACTTCATTGCGAATCCAATCGGAAAACGGGACCTGGAACATGCGCCCGTAAACCGGCTGCTCTGCCTTGCTCACCTGTCCCGAGGAGCAATCGATCACATCCGCGCCCGCCGCCTTGAACCAGCACGCCATCTTCGCCGCGTCCTCCGGAGTGATCCCGCCCGGCACCCAATCGTGCGCCGAAATGCGCACGCTCATCGGCTTTTCCTGCGGCCACGCCGCGCGCATCGCGCGAAAAACCTCCAGCGGGTAACGGCAGCGATTTTCGAGCGACCCTCCGTACTCATCGCCACGCCGGTTGGTCAGCGGCGAAATAAAGCTCGACAGCAGGTAGCCGTGCGCGCAATGCAGTTCCAGCCAATCGAATCCGGCCTCGGCTCCGCGCAGCGCCGCCGCCACGAAATCGGCCTTGATGCGATCTACATCGGCCCACGTCGCCTCGCGCGGGATCTGCGAAACGCCTTCAATATAGGGAATCGGCGACGCGGAAACCAACCCCCAATTGCCCGATTCAAGCGGCTGATCGATTCCCTCCCACGCGCGCCGCGTCGACCCTTTGCGACCCGCATGGCCCAGTTGCAGCGCGATCTTCGCGTCCGTCTGCGCGTGCACGTAATCGACGATTCGTTTCCACGCGCCAAGCTGCTCGCCGTTCCACAATCCCAGGCACGCCGGCGTGATGCGAGCTTCCGGCGAAACGCAGGTCATCTCGGTCGAGATCATCGCCGCGCCGCCCATCGCCCGCGCGCCGAAATGCACCAAATGAAAATCGTTGGGGACGCCGTTTTCGGCCATGTACATGGCCATCGGCGAAACGATCACGCGATTCTTCAACTTCAGCTCGCGCACTTTGAACGGCGTAAACATCGGCGGAATCGCATGCGTCACCCCGCTGCGTGCCGCAAACCATTTTTCAATGCCCGCCACGTAGCCCGCATCGCGCAGCTTCAGATTTTCATGCCCGATGCGCTGGCTTCCCGTGAGCAAACTGTAGGTGAACTGTTCCGGCTCCAGATGCGCGTAGCGCTCCACGTCTTCGAACCACTCCATGCGATTGCGCGCCGCGCTTTGCAGCTTCAGCGCCTCAACTTCGCGTTCCTCCTGATATTTTTCGAGCGCGCCCGCATCGCCGCCGTGCGCCGTGATCACGCGCGCCAGCGCAATCGCGTCCTCCATCGCGAGCTTGGTTCCCGATCCGATGCCGAAATGCGCCGTATGCGCCGCGTCGCCGATCAACACCACGTTCTTGTGGAACCATTTCTCGCACAGCACGCGCTGAAATTTCAGCCAGATCAAGGGCCCGCGCAGATGACGAGCGTTCGAAACCAGCGGCAGCCCATCCAGCCGCTCGGCGAAAATGTTTTCGCACAGCGCGATCGACTCCTTCTGCTCCATCCTGTCGATCCCCGCCGCCAGCCAATTTTTCTCCGGCGTTTCCACAATGAACGTGGACCAGTCCGCATCGAATCGATACGCGTGCAGATTGAACCATCCCCATTCGGTCTCGCGGAAATCGAAGGTGAACGCGTCCAGTTTTCTCCGGCTGCCGAGCCAGATAAACCGGTTCTTCCGCACCTCGATATTGGGCCGGAACGCCGATTCGTAGCGCCGCCGCGTCACTGAAGAAGCGCCGTCCGCGCCCACCACCAGGTCGTACTTCGAAGCGTATTCCTCCGGATCGGCAACCTCGGTTTTGAAAAACAGCTTCACGCCGAGCTTGGCCGCGCGCGTCTGCAAAATCTGCAGCAGCTTGATGCGCGCGATGCCGCAGAATCCGTGCCCGCCGCTGCGAATCCGCCGGCCTTTGAAAAAAACGTCGATGTCGTCCCAATGCCGGAACGCCTCAGTGATCGAGGCGTGCGTCTGCGGATCGGCGTCCTTGAATCCGCTCATGGTTTTGTCGGAAAAAACAACTCCCCACCCGAACGTTGCGTCGTAACGATTGCGTTCGATCACCGTCACGCGCCAGCTCGGATTGGCCTTCTTCACCAGAACCGCGAAATACAAACCCGCCGGACCCCCGCCGAGGCAGACGATTTTCATCCGTTCACCTCGCTGAGCGCCTCGCGCAATTTTTGTCCCGTTTCATCGGCCAGCGCCGTTTCCCGCAACCGCCTCACCGCGCCTGCATCGCCCCGCAGCTTCGGCACGGCCGCCAGGATCGCATCGAAATTCCGCTCTCCGAGCTCGTGCGTGTCGCCATAGCCCTTAATCAATCGCGGGCATTTTGCCACTTCCACGGCCAGCTCATAATCCTCCCGGGCCAATTCCAAAACCGTTTGAAGCCACTCGCCGATCCGCCGCTGTTCCCGCGCGAAGCGCAGCGATTTTCGCCGCAGCGGCCGCATCCGCGCCAGAAGATAAAGCTGCAAAAATCCGCGAATCGACGTCGTGTGAACAATTCGCCCGTTGCGCGTAAGCCACTTCACGATTCCACTCGCCAGAACCCTCCGCCCCATCGCGGCCGGCAGAATATCGGCGATCTCCTGCGCACGCGGATGCAAAAACTCGCGAATCTGAAGCAACTGCCCCGGCGCCACGCGCGTATCCTTATAAACGCGCTCAAACCGCGACCGCCGGATCTTCAAATCCGCCACGCGAATCGCATCTTCGTACGCCATCCACAACGCCAGGTACCGCGCCGTTTCCTTTAGCAGCGAAAAATCCCCGCGATCCACGTCACGAATCGCCTCCAGGCGCTTCAAATATTCCGCCGCGTATTCCTCATCCTGATAATCGATCAGCCGGCGGACACCGGCGAGAACCATCTCCTGACTCGGTGCCGGAAAACCCTCCACCTTTCGCGCCGAAACATCCCGTGCCGCAATTGGTTTTTCCGCGCGAAGCTCTTTTCCCTCGAACCCGCCCGCAAACGCCGCCAGGCTCGCCTCCACGCCAACCCCGCCGCGCCGGATCGCTTCTTCAAATTGCCCGCGCTCAAATGGCAATACCCGAGCCGCCGCGAGCGCCCCAAACAGCGCCGCGCTGATCACGCTCCCGTTCTCTTCCGCGATGCGCGCGAAATCCCGCGCCACGAAAACGCGAGCCGCGCCCGAGCACGCCGCCACAATCTTCGACGAATCGGCGCGCCCGTCGCCCATCGCGGTCTTCTCCGTCATCGCATAAACGCGATGAGTGGACGCGATCAGCGTGGTTCGATCCGCCGTCACCAGTCCGCGTTCGACCGCCCGCCCGGCTTCCATCAGCTCCGACGCGATCACCACGTCGACCTCGCCCGGCACCGGCATCAGCGCCAGCACCGGCTGCCGACCTTGCACCCGCGGCAGAATCTCCAGGTAATAAATGGTCGACCCAGTGCGCTGCGCCACGCCCGGCACCGACGTCGCCTGTACATCAAAACCCGCATGCTCGGCCACATCCACGATCCAATCGGAAAGCACGCCGCCGCCTTCGCCGCCCATCGCGACAATCGCAATCGTGATCGCCTTCACGCGCGCTTCCATTCACGCCGCCATTCGCCGCTGCAAGAACGCGATCACCGCGCCGCGGATGCGCGCCCGGAATCTTTCCCACGCCGTCGGATTCGAAATAATTTCCGCGCGGAAAAACGACGGGCACAGCACCGCGGCGTGCGCCACTTCGCCGCACAGCCCGCAGCCAATGCAACTGTCGATCACCGTCGCCACCGGATCTTCGCGCAGCGGATCGGGATTATCGGCGATGGTCAGCGACGGGCAGCCGGAAAGACGGATGCACGAATGATCGCCGGTGCAGGTATCCGCATCCACGCCGAATCGCTCTCTCACCACGCGCCGGCCTTCCTTCGCCCACTTGCGCCGCAGAGGTTTTTCGCGCCGCTCGCGGTTCAGCGCGCACTCGCTCTGTGCCACGATCACCTTCGGCCCACGCTCGGCCGTCGTCAGCGCCTCGCGCAGCGTGTCCCGCATTTGGGCGACGTCGTAAGTTCGCGTGATCGTCCGCACCCACTTCACGCCCACGCCGCGCACCGCGTCGGCAATCGATTGCCGCGTGGTGCGAATCGGATTCGCCGCCTGTGACGAAAGAAGATCCTGCCCGCCCGTCGCCGCCGTGTAGCTGTTATCCACCACCACCAGCACGCTGTCGCTTTGATTGAAAACCGCGTTGCCCACGCCGCTGGTCAGCCCGTTATGCCAGAACCCGCCGTCGCCCATGAACGCAATGGTGCGCTTGTTCGTTTCGTGCGTATGGAACGCCGCCGCGCTGGCCCAGCCGAGGCCGTAGCCCATCGTCGTCGCGCCGGTGTTGAACGGCGGCAAAATCGAAAAAAGATGGCAGCCGATGTCGCAGCTCACGTGATGCCGGCCCAACTCGCGCTCCACCAGTTTGAGCGCCGAAAAAATCGGCCGCTCCGGGCAGCCGGTGCAAAACGACGGTGGCCGCGGATGAACCGCCGGCGCAACCGGAGGCAGCTTCGCCGGCTTCGTCACCGCCGGCAAACGCTCGCGATCGATCAAATGCGGCGCATACGCTTCGATGAATTTCAAAATGCCGCGCGTCACCACGGCCGCCGTGTATTCTCCGGCCATCGCCAGAAAATCCTTGCCATGGATTCTCGTCTTCAAATCGGCCTTGCGCAGGATCGCATGCAGGTTCTGCTCGATAAAATCCGGCTGACCCTCCTCGATCACCAGGACCACCCCTTTGCCGTCGCAGAACCGCTGCACCTCTTCGTCGCAAAGGGGATAAGTTACGTTTAAAACATACAGCGGAATCTTTGTGTCGCCAAAAACATCCGACAATCCGAGCAGTTCCAGCGCGCGAATCGTCGTGTTATACATTCCGCCTTGCAAAATAATCCCGAAATCCCGCGCATTTTCGGCAAAAAACTCGTTCAACCCGCGATCCTGGATAAACCGCTGCGCCGCCGGCCAGCGCTTCTGGATTTTTTCCTGCTCATGCAGATAACTCGACGGCGGCAGCACGATCCGGCTCGCGTCGCGCACCGGATTCTCGATCGCGTCCTTCAGCGTGAACTTCGGCCGCACATTATTTTTCGCGATAAATCGCCCATGCACGTGGC
Source organism: Bryobacteraceae bacterium (assembly GCA_035507655.1). Taxonomy (GTDB): domain Bacteria; phylum Acidobacteriota; class Terriglobia; order Bryobacterales; family Bryobacteraceae; genus Palsa-187. Next base: position 14,607 of record DATJNW010000071.1, read on the forward strand.
ACGCGCGAATGCGCAGCTCCAGCATCACCGGAGTATTGGTCGCTTCGGAAAAATCGAACCCGTCTTCCACCGCGCGCACAATCGACGGCAGATTCGGCCGCGGATCGAGCAGCCACATCTGCGATTTCATCGCAAACGCGTGCGACCGCTCCTGCATGATGCTCGACCCTTCGCCATAATCCTCGCCGACGATAATCAGCGCACCGCCCGTCACGCCGCCCGAAGCCAGATTTGCCAGCGCATCCGACGCGACGTTCGTTCCCACCGTCGATTTGAACGTCACCGCGCCGCGCAGCGGATAATTCACCGAAGCGGCCAGCGTCGCCGCGGCGGTCGCCTCCGACGCGCTGTGCTCAAAATGCACGCCGAGCTCCTGCAAAATGTCATTAGCGTCGGTCAGAACATCCATCAGGTGCGAAATCGGCGCGCCCTGATACCCCGCGACGTAGGAAACTCCGGACTCCAGCAGCGCCTTGGTGACCGCCAGAATCCCCTCGCCGCGAAACTCCTCGCCCGCGCCGAGCCGCAGCTTCTCAACTTCTTTTTTGAACGACCGCTCCGCCATTCGCTTTCATTATGCGCTGACCAGCGCGAGCACGCGGCACGGGCTCCCCGATCCGTTCACAATCTTCAGCGGCGCCGTGATCAGAATCGCGCCCTTCGGCGGCAACTCTTCGAGATTGGTCAAACTCGCGAGCCCAAACTTATTCGCTCCGTGCATCCCGCTGTGACACGGAAACGGCGGGTCGAAGCGGAACGCCTGCCCCGCATCCGTGCCGACGCCCTCTGATCCGAACCCGATCACGTCGCGTTCTTTGGCCAGGAACGGAATCAATTCCGGATGCGGACCCGGCACGTGCGACCCATCCTTCTTGATGTTCAGAAAATCCTCGGCCTTCTTGCGCGACCAATCGGTTCGCATCAGCACCCACGATCCCGCTTCGATGCGCCCATGTTCCAGCTCCCACGTTTCCACATGCGCCCGCGTCAGCAGAAAATCCGGATCGTCGGCGACTTTCGGCGAAACATCGATCACGCACGCCGGCGCCAGGAATTGTTTTGGCGGAATCGAATCGGTCGCGTTTTTCTCGTAATCTTTCCCGGTCACCCAATGAACCGGCGCGTCGAAATGCGTGCCGGTATGCTCGCCGCAGGAAAAATTATTCCAGTACCATGCCGGACCGCGGCCGTCATACTTCGAAATTTCCTCGAGCCGAAACGGCCGCGATTGTCCAAACTCCGCCGGAAGCTGAATCACCGGCGTCCTCGCGTCCAACGGCTGCGTCAGGTCCACCACGCGAACCGTTCCTTGCACGATCGCTTCCGCAAACTGCGCCAGCAAATTCTGCGCCATCATTTCGATCCTTTCGATTTTTAATTCGCCTGTTCCGCTCGCCGTCTTCTTACGGCTAAATACGCGATCGTAATCGCCAATAGCCACGGCACTCCCGCGATCAGCGTCACCCGCATTCCCTCCACAAACCAAGTCGTCGCCAGAATCGCCGCGATCGACAGCGCCCCGACGATCGTGGTGTACGGATATCCGGCCATCCGCACCGCCAGCCGCGCCCCGCGCCATTTCCGCCGAAAGTAAAAATGCGTGACAAAAATCACCAGCCACGCAAACAACCCCCCGAACAGCGAAATTCCGAACAAATAAACGTACGCGCTATCGGGATAAACAAACGCCGTCACCGTCGCGACCGCCAACCCCGCCGCGCTCGCCAGCAGCGCCGCCAGCGGCACACCGCGCGACGACACTCGCCCGAACATCGCGGGCGCATACCCTCCGCAAGCCAGCGAAAAAATCATCCGCGAGCATAAATAAAGGTTGCAATTCATGCTCGACGCCGCCGCCGTGATCACCACGAAATTCACCACGTGCGCCGCCGCCGGAATCCCGATCAGCCGGAAAACCTTGACGAACGGACTCGCCGTCACATCGGCGCCCGGCTGGATCTGGTTCCACGGCACAATGCTGATCAGCACGATCATCGACCCCAGATAAAACAGAATCAGCCGCGCCACCATGCTGCGCATCGCGCGCGGAACCGCGACTTCCGGATCTTTGGCCTCGCCCGCCGTCACCGCGACGACTTCGGTTCCCAGGTAGCTGAAAATGACGAACACCATCGCCATCCACACGCCGCGCCATCCCGTCGCCAGAAATCCGCCGTGCGCCGTGAAATTCCGGAACCCCACCGCCGGCGCCGGCCCGAAGCCGAACACCAGCGCGACCCCCAGCACAACAAACGCGACAATCGCCACCACCTTGATCATCGCGAACCAGTATTCAAACGCCCCGAAATTGGCGACGCTGCGCGCGTTCACGTACACCAGCGCGACCGAAAACGCCAGCACCCAGACCCATTTCGGTGTGTTCGGAAACCACCACTGGCAATAGATCGCGATGGCCGTCGCTTCGCTGCCGATGGCGATGCACTGCGCCGCCCAATAGGTATAGCGCACCGCGAACCCGGCCCACGGATTCAAATACAACTCGGCATACACGCCGAAAGATCCCGCCGTCGGATGCGCCACCGCCATCTCCGATAGCGCGCCCATGAACAGCAGCGCGATCGCCGCGCCGATCAGATAACTTACGATCACGCCCGGCCCCGCCACGCGCACTGCTAGCGCGCTGCCCAAAAATAATCCCGTCCCGATCGCGCCGCCGATGGCGATCATCGCGAGCTGCGCCGACGTAAGCTGCCGCGAAAGCGCCTCGCGGCCCTCTACGGTTTCAGCGGTCTTCATACGCGGCGCCCGGACTTCCCGAAGGATAAAACGCGCCGAGCAGTTTAATCATTCCGCCGCCCGGATTTTCCACGCAATGCCGCACGCCGATCGGAAAATAAACGCTGCTCCCGGCGGTGAACTCGCCCTCGCCGCCGTCCACGTGCACCATCCCGCGACCCTCCAGAATGTAGATCGCCTCTTCATAAGTGTGATAGTGAAACGGCGCCTTGCCCGGCGGAATCCATCCGGCAAATTGCGTGATCTCGCGGCAGCCGAGATCGGTATGCACCAGATAACGAAACACGCGATCCTTCCCCGCGCGAATCGGCTCACGCTCATCTTCGTGAACCATCAAACGCGGCCCATCGCCCGACCGCGCAGCCGGCGCGTCGATCATCCGCCGCCCCGCATCCTCCGGGCAACACGAGCTCACCACGCGCAATTTCTCTGGCCCGAAATTTTCGATGGTATAAACCGCACCCGGCGGAACAAACACCGCGCAGCCCGCGCGCAGCGGATAGGCGAATCCATTGACACGCACCGCGCCCGCGCCCGCCGCGACGTACAGCACCTCTTCCGCCCTCGGATTCACCACGCCCGGCGAAACGCCCGCCGAATATTCGCTCATCGTCTGCGTGATCCGCTCCGCGCCGGCTTCCCGCGAAACCACGCTTCGCGCCGACCACGTCCCCTCCACCGAAATTCGTCCATCCTCCGGCGAATAAACGCGGCACCCTCCGAGAATTTTCACATCCGCTCCATCAGGTCGAGATTTTCTTCCAGCGCCCGCAGCGTCGCCGCGACATCCTCCAGTGAATTGTACACGTGAAATGAAAACCGCACGCCATCCCGCCGCGCCGATACCACGAACCCGCGCGCCGCCAGCCGTGCAACCATTTCCGCCGCATTCTTCGACCGCAGCACAATCAGCGGCCCTACGCTTCCCGCGTGCGTCTTCGATTCAATCCGCAAATCCCGCGCGCCTTCCTGAAACGCCCGCGCCAGCGTCGCGATCCGCGCCGCGACATTCTCCATCCCGACCCGCGTCAGCAACTCAATCGCCGGCCGAGCCATATAAATGTTCGGAATCGCCGGCGACCCTCCTTCGAACCGCCGCGCTTCCAGCGCCGGATCGAACCGCTTCGTGTCATACGCGAACACGTCGCGCTGCGCCATCCAGCTCGAAACCGGCGGCGTCAGCGATTCGATCAACTCCCGCCGAACGTACAAAAAACCCAGCCCCGCCGGGCCCAGCAAATATTTCAGCGTTCCGGTCACATAAAAATCCACGCCCAGCGCCTTCACATCGATGGGACGCGTCCCGCAATCCTGAAACCCGTCGAGAAAAACCAGCGCCCCACGCTCATGCGCAATCCGCGTAATTTCGGAAACATCGCAGCGAAACCCGTTCAGAAACGAAACCTGCGTCAGCGCGACCACCGCCGTCCGCTCATCGATCGCCGCCGCGTAGCGCTCCACCGGAACCGTATGGTTGACTCCGTCAACAAAGTGAATTTTCGCCCCGCGCGCCTGCTGCGCCAGCCAGATGTGACCCATGGTCGGAAACTCATACTCGCCCATCACCACCCGATCGCGCCGCGAAAACGAAATCGCCGACGCAATCGGATTGATTCCCGCCGACGCGCTGGTCACAATCGCGACTTCTTCCGGCGCCGCGTTGATAAATCGCGCAAACTCGCGCCGCAAATTCTCGTACGCGCCGACCCACTCCTCCCACGGATTCGAAGACGTGCGCCAGCTACACGCGTACTGCCGCATCCCCTCTTCCACCGCATCCGACAGCGCGCCTTGCGAGCAGCTATACAGATAAACCTTCTCTCGCAGAATCGGAAAATGCGACCGCACATCCTCCACCATCACCGCTCTCCAATCGGCTCGCGCTTCACGCCATACTGCGCGCCCCACGCGTCCGTCATCTGATTGCGAATCTCCCACAGCTCCGGAAAAAACTGCACTTTCAGCCCATTTTCCAGCAATTCCACCGATCGCCCTTTCAGCGACTTCGCCCCCAGCCCGATGGTCCGATGAATCAACTGCAAATGATGATAGCGGAATTTCTGAAACAGCTCATCGAATTCCGCCAGCGCCTCCGCCACCACGTACCCGTCGCCATGGTTGTATTGGGAATTATAGATTTTTTCGACCGTCAGCCCGTGCGCCTCTAAATAATGACGCCGAAACGACTCCCACAGCGGATATGGCATCTTCAGCAGCACCCGAAATCCCGGCGACTCCTGCCCGCTCCCGTGCCCCAATTGCAGCCGGATTTCCTGATACTCCTTGGGCGACATCGTCTCCAGCAATCCGAGCTGTTCCGTCATCAGCCGCAGCGCCAGGTGGACCCGCCGGAACAGCGTCACCACGCGATTCGTATTCTCCTGCTGCAAATACTCATCGATATCGAGCAGCGTATACGCGATCATCTTCATCCACAGTTCTTCCACCTGGTGCACGATCTGGAATTGCAGCTCATCGCGATTGCAAAACGCGTCAAAATCCTTCTGGCACCCGAGCAGCGTTTTGGTATTGAGATAGAGCTCGTAATCGAACGCGCCCTCCCCGTTCATCATTTCATAGAAATGTTTCCGGTCCATATTTTTCATTGTGGGGCAGGCTCGCAGCCTGCGGCGGCCTCTTAGCAGGGTACTGAAAAAGGGGACAGACTACTCTGTCCCCGCCTGTAAGTTATTCATGCCGCGTGCGACCATAGCCGTGGACAGAGCGGTCTGTCCCCTTTTTCAGCACCCTCTTAGGCCGCCTGGCCGTCGCGCAGGTCTATTTCCCGATGCAAAACGTCGAAAAAATCCGATTCAGAATATCGTCCGCCGTCGTCGCGCCGGTGATCGCATCAATCGGCCGCAGCGCCGCGTACAAATCGAGCAGCAGCATCTCATGCGGAATCCCCAGCTCCGCCGCCCGCCGCGCCTGGTCCAGCGCTTCGCCCGATTCCTTCAGCAAATGTTCGTGCCGCACGCTGGTGATAAATCCGCCGTCCTGTTCAAAGCGCCCCGCCGGAGCAATCAAATCGACCATGGCGCGCCGCAATTCGCCGACGCCTTCCCCCGTCAGCGCCGAAACCCGAACGCCTTCGATCTCCGCCGCCACCCCCAGATCGCGCTTGTTCCCGGCAATCAGATGCTTGCCCTGTTCTCTCGCGCGACCCACCAAAGCCGCATCCTCGCGCGTCAGCGGAGCGGAAATATCCACCACCACCACCGTCAAATCCGCATCCGCCATCGCCTGATAACTGCGCTCGATCCCCAATTTTTCGACGGCGTCCGTAGCCTCGCGAATCCCCGCCGTATCCACGAACTTCACCGGAATTCCCTCGAGCGAAGCGGTCTCGGAAACCGAATCGCGGGTGGTCCCCGGAATCTCCGTCACGATCGCGCGATTCTGGTCGAGCAGCCGGTTGAACAAACTGCTTTTCCCGACGTTCGGCCGTCCCACGATCGCCAGCGTGAACCCCTCATGCACCAGTTTCCCGTAAGCGAAACTCGCCGCCAGCTCCGCCACGCCCGCGCGAATCGGATCCAACCGCCGCAAAATCTCCGCGGCCGGCGCCACGCTGATATCGTCCTCGGCAAAATCGATCCCCGCTTCGAGCAGCGCGATCAATTCGAGCATCTGTTCCTTCACCGGCTTCAATCGCCGCGAAACTGACCCCTCCACCTGCTGCGCCGCCACGCGAGCCTGATACAGCGTCGTCGCCTCGATCAAATCCCGCACCGCCTCCGCGCGCGGCAAATCGATTCGACCATTCACAAACGCGCGCAGGGTAAACTCGCCCGGCTCCGCCAGCCGCGCACCCGCCGCGCAGGCGCGCTCCAGCGCATGCCGCAGCACCACCGGCGACCCATGGCAGGAAATTTCGACGACATCTTCCGCCGTATAAGATCGCGGCGCCGCAAAATACGTCACCACCACCTGATCGATCGAGCATCCCGCATCGTCAATCAATTCCGCCAGCGATGCCGTCCAGGCCCGCCACGAAAAATCCTCCGCGAGCCGCAAAATTGTCCCCGCAATCGCGCGCGCGTCCTCGCCCGATAAGCGCACCACTCCGATCCCGCCCCGTCCCGGCGGAGTCGAAACCGCAACAATCGTATCTTTGATTTGAATGTGGGGCAGGCTCCCGGCCTGCGGCGGATTCTTGAATCCGCCTCTGCGCGTGCCAGTTACCTTCGCCGGTCCCGGTCCCTTCGCGGCGGACCACCCCGCCGGTCCCGATCCCCGTGCCCCCGCCCAAACGGTCGCCGCGGACGATCCTCTTCCGGCCTCGGCCGCGGCGGACGAATCGGCTCCGGCAGCGTCTTCATATCCGACGGCACCACCACCACCTGGCGAATCGATCCCATGCCCACGCTCTCGCTCCGCACCTCGGTCTGATCGCGCAGCGCCAGGTGCAGGATCCGCCGCTCCCGGCTGTTCATCGGACTAAAATGAAACGGCGCCCGCGTCTTCTTCACCCGCTCGGCCGCCGCCAGCGCGCTCATTCGCAACTCTTCGATGCGCAGCACGCGATAATCGTTGGCGTCGAAGCACAGCCGCGAATGCTCCTCGGCCGCCATCCCCAGCGCTTCCATGGTCAACTGCTCCAGCGCCAGAAGCAGCTCCGCTTTATTGGCCAGAAGCAAATCCACATCCGCGCCGCTGAACCGCACCAGCAAATCCGGATTCTCAAAATCCGGATGCGGCGTCTCGCCTTCCACCACCGAATAATCCAGATCGAACCCGGCCAGCCGGAACACGTTTCCCAGGAATTGATCAATGCGAGGCTTGGCTTCGCTCAGCGTATACTTCGCGGACACAGATCCTATTTCTTCCTTTTCGGAGCCGGCCTGGCCTCGACTACCGCCGCCGGCGGCGGCGTGGCGCCGCGATTCAAAAGCCATTGCTGAAAGATAGCCACAAGGTTGCTAGTCAGGTAGTATAACACCAGCCCGCTCGGCAGGTAATAGAACATGTACCCCAGAACCAGCGGCATGAACATCATCATTTTCTGCTGATTTGGATCGGTGCCCGGCGTCGGCGTCATCTTCTGCGTCAAGAACTGCGTGATGATCAGGATCACCGGCAGCATGCGGATGGGCAGCGTCTCCGGCTGCGACAGATCGTGCACCCACAGCCAGTTCGCGCCGCGCAGCGAAATGGAAACCGACAGCACCCGGTAAAACGCATAGATTAACGGGAGCTGCAACAGCATCGGCACGCATCCGCCCACCGGATTCACACCCTCGCGCTTGTACAGCGCCATCAGCTCTTCGTTTTGTTCCTGCTTGCGCGGATCGTTCAGCTTGATGTTCTTGTATCTCTCGTTGATCGCCTTGATCTGCGGCTGAAGCAACTGCATCTTCTTGGCCGACTTCATGCTCGTAATGCGCAGCGGGAACAGCACCATGGTGATCACCACCGTCACCAGCACGATGGTCCAGCCCCAGTTGTGAACCAGGTGATCCGCCGTCCAGTTCATCACCACGAACAGCGGTTTCGCGATAATCCCGAACCATCCCCAGTCGATCAGCGATTCCAGCTTCTTGTCCACCTTGCCCAGCATCTCGCTGTCCTTCGGCCCCACGAAGAACGAAAACGTGTTGACGCCCTCGCCGCCCACCGCGGCGCCCACGCGCTGCTGGTCGCCCCCGGTCATCCCCGGAACCTCGTCCGAATAAACCGTCAGCTCCATCGGCTCCGGTTTCACCGGCATGAACACACCCGCGAAAAATTGATCCTCTATGCCCGCATACGAAAACTCTCCGCTGAAGCTCGCCGGGCCATTCTTCGCTGTCTTCGCGTCCTTCTCGTACAGTTTCCCGGCCGATTGATCGTAGTAGACCGCGTGTTCCGTGGTCGCCGCGTTCGAGATGGTCTGGTCGCCGAATCCTCCCCGCCACTCGATTGAGTGCGGCGCCAGCGATCCGTTCTCCGTCACCTCCGACTTCACCCGGACCAGATAACTTTTTTCCTCGAACTCAAAGGACTTCTTCACCAGCATCCGGCCGTCGGAAAACTCGAAATCGACGTTCAAGCCATCCCGTTTCACCGTGAACAGCGCGTTGTTCGGATCGTTTTCCGGCGCATTCTTGAACCCCAGCGAAAACGCTCCCGGCACTTTCCCGAGCGCCCGCTCATTCACCAAGTTCAGCGGTTTCCCGTCGTGATCTTTATAAGCCTTCAAAATCCAACTCTGCACTACCGCGCCTTTGTTGGAAAATACCACGTGATAGTAGCCGGTATCGACGGCCAACGTTTCTTCCCGGTCGGCGTGAATCTGCCCCGGCATTTCCGCCGTAACCGGAGCAGCCTTGGGAACGCTCGCGGGCGCTGCCGGCGTGGCCGGCGCAACGTTAGACCTGGCCACTTGCGCCGTCTGCGCCGGAGTTGTCTTGGGCGGCGGCGGGGGCGGCTTATAAAGGAACTGCGTGGCGAACAGCACCAGCCCCATCAGCAGAAACGCGAGCAATAGCCGCGTTTCCATCGTCATTTCTTTTTTTTCCATACTTCTTAAAGCTGTCGGCGATCAGCCTTCGGCGATCAGCAGGCGGAAAGCTGACCGCGGAAGGCTGAAAATTTCAGTGAACCGGATCAAACCCTCCCGCATGAAACGGATGGCACCGCGCCAGCCGCTTCAAACCCATCCACACCCCGCGCACGACACCGTGCATTTCGATTGCCTGGAGCATGTATTCCGAACACGTCGGATAGTACCGGCACGCCGACGGCAGCAGCGGCGAGATCCACCGCTTGTAGATACGCAACGCTCCCATCGTCAGTGCGCGCATTTTTCTATAACTTTCTGAAGCGAACGTTCGATTTCGCCGAACGGGGCCCGAAGCGCGGCCCTCCGCGGGTTAATAACCACGTCCCATTGAGCGCCAAACTCCTGGCGATGCAGCCGGAACGCTTCCCGCAATCGCCGCTTGATCCGATTTCGCACCACCGCCTTGCCGATCGCACGCGGCACGGTGAGCCCCAGTCGCGCGCCCGCGTCATTCGTCCGCGCCAGACAAAACGCGGCGAACAGCGGACACGAAACCCGGATGCCGTGGTCATAGACAAGTCGAAAGTCGGCCGAGCGCCGGATCGACGATGCAGCCTTAGCTCGCTTTGGCAGACCGGACGGCTCTCTCGTCGCTCACCGTCAGCTTGTGGCGTCCTCGTGCGCGGCGCCGCGCGAGCACCGCTCGCCCGTCTTTCGACTTCATCCGCGCCCGGAATCCGTGAGTCTTGGCGCGCTTTCGATTATTCGGCTGAAATGTGCGTTTAGGCATGTAATTGATCGGCCGGGCAGGCGAAGACACACCCGTGCTTTCGGAATATTTACTTGCACTGTTATTGTAGCACGCCGGAATGAACAGCTTACCGTCGGAATCTGCGGGATTAGGAAGACCCAAGGTTTTTTGAAATCAGAAAAATGAAGCCCGGCCCCGGGCCCCTGCTCCCGGAACTCTCTTCCCCGTCATTTTTCCCCAAGAAATCCCCGCTCTCTCGCAACCTGATTCGGAAAGGCAGGGTCATCGAGAGAAGCCCTTCGCGGATCACTCCTGCCGCAGCGCCTGCACCGGATCCACCCGCGATGCCCGCCGCGCCGGCATCCAGCAGGCCGCGACCATCACCACGGCGAGAATCGCGGTCACGCTGAGCAGCACAAACGGATCATGCGTACTCGTTCCGACAGCGAAGTTCTGCAAAAAATTCCCCGCCGCCGACGCAATCCCGATCCCCACCACCACGCCGGCCGCCGTCATCATCATGCCTTGCCCCAGCACCATGCGCAGCACATCCGCCGGCCGCGCCCCGATCGCCATGCGAATCCCGATTTCCCGCGTCCTTCGCCGCACCGCGTACGCCACCACCCCATACAACCCGATCACCGCCAGCATCAAACCGATCACTCCAATTCCCGTCACCATCTGCGCCAGCAACCGCGGCCCCAGCAGAAACCGGTCATGATAAAACGTCGCCATGGTGCTGACTCGAATCACCGGCATATCCGGATCGAGCGCCCGCACCTGTGCCCGCGCCACCGCTGCCATCGCTGCCGGATCGCCCTCGGTTCGCATCTCGATAAACAGGTGCGATTTGAAATTCTGCGAAAACGGGATGTACGCCGCCATCAGCGGCGGCTCCGCCCAATACTCATATTTTTCATTTTTCGCCACGCCGATCACCTGCAATTCCGGCGAATCCGCGCGTCCCAACCGCAGCGTCTGCCCGATCGCGTCTCGTCCCGGCCACATCCGCCGAGCCAATTCTTCATTGACGATCGCCACCCGCGGCGACGACTTCGTATCGCGTGAATCGAACCCGCGCCCGCGCGCCAGCGGAGCTTCCATCAGCGAAAAATAATGATCGTCCACGGTATCGACCCACGCCGACGGATACTCCTCACCGGCCCGCACCTGATAGCCATCCACAATGACGCCCGAAAACTGCTGCTCGCCGGCGGTAAACGGAATCGTCCACGACGCCGACGCATCCGTGATCCCCGGTTGATCGCGCAACCGGTCCTCCAGCTTCTTTACGAAATCGCGCCCCTTGGCCTCGTCGTAGCGAACCAGACTCGTATCGATCGAAAAAAACAAGGTGTGATCCACGCGAAAACCCGGATTCATCGACCGCGCCGCCGCGAATCCCTTCACGAAAAACGCCGAAAGCACCAATAACACGGCCGAAAACGTGAGCTGCGCCATCACCAGCAAATTTCGTCCGGAGAACATCCCGCGCCACAAGCGGGCTTTCCCCGGACCCTGATCGCTCGCCTTCAGCGTCCGCGAAAGGTCGCCGCTGGTCACGCGAAACGCCGGAATCAATCCGAAAATCAGCCCGGTGGCGATCGCCGTCGCCAGGCTGAACAGCAGCAGCCGCGTATCCATCCGCACTCCGAGCGAGATCGGAAAATCCGACGGCAACGGGACCGAATTGAAAAGCTGTTCGCCCGCGTAAGCGATGCCCAATCCCGCCGCGCCGCCGATCAGCGCCAACAGCAGACTCTCGGTGAAAAGCTGCCGCACCAGTTGCCAGCGGCTGCCGCCGATGGCCATGCGAATGGCGATCTCTTTGGCCCGCGCCGCGCCGCGCTCCAGCACCAGATTCGCCACGTTGGCGCAGGCGATCACCAGCACCAGCGCCGCGATTCCCAGCAGCATCAGCGCCGAAATCGCGTCACTCGGATCGTTCTCGTAGCGCGCTTGCAGATAGTTCATCACCGCCACGCTGCGATCGCGATTGGTCGCCGGATACTGCTCGGCGAGGCGCCGCGCGATCGTCGTCATTTCCGCCTGCGCCTGTGCCACGCTCACGCCCGGCTTCAGCCGCCCGAAAACGTTCATCGGACGCCGCGCCCGCCCCGTCAAGAAATCGGCGTCGGCCAGCGGAATCGCCTGCGCGTAAGCGTGCACCGGCACATACACATCGGGAAGAACAAACGCCTCCGGACCGCTGAAATCCGCCGGCGCGACGCCGATAATCGTAAATTCGGCGCCGCTCAGCCGCACTTTTTTTCCTTCGATATTCGGATCGGATCCATACATCCGCTGCCACAACGAATGGCTGATCACGGCGACCAAGTCGCGTCCCGGAACCGAATCCTCCTCCGCGCGGAATCCCCGCCCAATCGGGATCTCAATGCCCAGGCCCGAGAAAAAATTCCCGCTGACCATCACCCCCAGCGTCATCTGTGCCACCGCATCGCGGCTCGCGCTGATGCCGATGGGCGTGAATTCCCAGCAGACCAGCGCAGAAAGCGCCCGGGCCTGATCGCGCAGATCGACGTAATCGGGATACGAAATGCCGCCCATTCGCGTGCCCGGAGCCGTCGATACCACCTGCACAATTCGCCCCGGATCGGGCGCCGGTAGCGGACGCAGCAGCACCGCGTCGACATAGCTGAACATCGCCGCGTTCAACCCCACTCCGAGCGCGACGGAAAGAACCGCGATCAGCGCGAATCCGGGGCTGTGCACGATTCCCCGCCACGCGTAGCGCAAATCGGCAAAAAGTCGCATATCAGACCTACGCCGCGCGCAACCGCAAAGTTCCTTTCAGTGGCATAAGCCGCCAGGCTTGTGCTGCCCGCACCCGCCGAACGCAAGCCTGGCGGCTTACGCCACTCTTAATTCCCCCCGCGAGGATCCGGTTTCAACGTCACCGGCTGCGTATACGTCCGCCCATCCACGGTCAGCCGGACCGTATAACTTCCCGCCGCCAATCCTCCGCCGCCGCGGCCGCCGCGACCCCGCCCCGCGCCCGGCATCGGCTGCACCAACCCGGTGCACGAATCCCGCGGAGGCGGCGCCGCGCCGCGCCCGCCGAATCCTCCACCGCGGCCCGCCGGCGCACCCAGCGACACGCGATGCATCCCCACGCCCGCCGAGGGCGGCTGCTTCGGTTCTTCCCAATACGCCTGCACGTTGATCGTCTCCGTGTTCACCGGACGCACCGGCGTATCGCTCGCCTCGCAGGCGCGCACCGCGCCGCCGCGATCCACCAGCTCGATTTTCAGCGGCTGCGACGCCGGCTGCTTCAGCCAGTAATAAGCGACCACCCCGCCCGGCGGATTCTGCTCCTGCGGCTCCTCGTGCGGCAGCGGCGTGCCGTTCTGCCCGCCTTGCCGGATCGCGTACGTCTCGCCCGGCTTGAACAGATACGCCGTCGACGATTCGATATCCGCGCCGTGCGCGGCCAGCTCGCGCAGCGGCGTCATCTGATCCATCACCCAGAATCCGCGGCCGTGCGTGGCGATGTCCAGATCGTCGCCGTGCACCACGATGTCGCGAATCGAGGTCACCGGCATATTATTCTGAAGCGGCTGCCACTGCGCGCCGTCGTTGAAGGAAACATAAACGCGCAATTCCGTGGCGGCGTAAAGCAACCCGCGCTGCTGCGGATCTTCCTTCACCGAATTGACGTAGGCGCCGTCCGGAATCCCGGCCACCGCGTTCTGCCACGTCTTTCCGCCGTCGTGCGTGCGATAAATGTACGGCTTGTTGTCCGCCAGCCGGTGCCGGTCGACGGAAGCATACGCTGTCTCGGCGCCAAAGTGTCCGGCCTCGACCTGCGAAACCTTGCTCCACGGCGTCATGCCCTGCGGCGTCACGTCCTGCCACGATTGTCCGTCGTCGCGCGTCACCCAGATCAGGCCGTCGTCGGTTCCGGCCCACACCATGGTCGCTTGCAGCGGCGACGGCGACAGCGTGTACACCACGCCGAAACGATCGAGCATCGGCTGATCGATATCCACGGCCGTCACCGCGTCCAGCGTTTTCGGCGCGCCCGGACGCACCCGCGATAGATCCGGGCTGATTTTATGCCACGTCTCCCCGCGATCGCGCGAGCGGAACACGAACTGGTTCGAATAATAGAGCGCTTGATCGGCCGGCGAAAAAACCTCCGGCAGCGTCCACGTTTTGCGATTGGGATCCTGCGGATCGGGCGGCGGCAATTCGCCTTCGCGCAGCGAAATATTCAAATGCTGATCGCATTTTCCGTTGCCGTTGCCGTACAGAATATTTCCGTCCTTCGGGTCGGGAACCACGGTCATCGATTCGCCGGCTTCGCAGCTCGGAAACCAGTTTCGAAAATCCAAGGTGCCTTCTTTCGACCACGTGCTGACCGTCACTCCGCCGCTATCCTGCTGCGCGCCGTACAGCCAGTACGGAAAACGATTATCCGCGGCGACGTGATAAATCTGCGCCGTCGGCTGGTTGTACCAGGTGCTCCAGGTTTTCCCGCCGTCGACGCTCACCACCGTTCCCTGATCGCTCGACAGCACCATGCGATTGCCGTCCCTGGGATTCACCCACATCTGGTGATAATCGTCGCCGCCCGGCGCGCCTTTGATCGGCACCCAGGTTCGGCCGCCGTTGGTGGTCATGTAGGTCGCGGTATTGATGACGTACGCCCGGTCGGGATTGCCGGGATCGACGGCGATGCCGCCGAAATACCAGCCGCGTCCCCACAAACGCTGTTCGTTGTTCACCAGCCGCCAGTTTGCGCCGGCGTCGTCGGAAACGTAAACTCCGCCGCTTCCGCTGGGCCGTTCGGCCCCAGCGCCGCGTCCGCGCGTCGGCGCCACGCCCGAGCCGACATCATCCACCACGGCCCACAACCGGTTCGGATTGCTCGGCGCCACCGCGATTCCGATTTTTCCCACGTAATTGTCGTTGGGCAATCCGTTGGACAATTTGATCCAGGTATCGCCGCCGTCGGTGGATTTATAAAGCCCGCTGCCCGGCATGTACGACGGCGCGTACACCGACCAGGGCGGACGCCGCGTCGCCCACAACGACGCGTAGACGATCCGCGGATTTTGCGGATCGAGCGCCACGTCGATCGCGCCGACGTTTTCCTGATCGTCGGCCTTGAACAAAACTTTCTTCCAGGTAGTGCCGCCGTCGGTGCTCCGATACAGGCCGCGATAGGGACTGGCGTTATAAATATGTCCCAGCGCGGCGACGAAAACCCGATTCGAATTGCTCGGATCAACCACTACGCGGCCGATATGCCTGGTTTCCTCAAGCCCGATATGCCTCCACGTTTTGCCGCCGTCGACCGATTTGAACATGCCGATGCCGTAGGAATTCTGGCTGCGAATATCCGGCTCGCCCGTGCCGACGTAAATAATGTTGTCGTTCGACGGCGCCACCGCGATCGCGCCAATGGAGCCGATGGGAATGCCCTGATCGGAAATGGGCGCCCAGGTGCGCCCGGAATTTTCCGTCTTCCAGACTCCGCCGCCGACCGAGCCCATGTAAAACGTATCCGGCCGCCCGGCGACGCCGGCGACGGCGAAGGTTCGTCCGCCGCGCATCGGTCCCACGTCGCGCCACATCAGTCCGTCGACCATCGCCGCGCGGAACTCCCCATCCTGCGCGAAAATTTCCAACGCGGCAAAGGCGGACAGAAACAGCGCGGCGAAAAGAATCAGCCAACGAGGTCGCAAGATCATGAATGAATGGCTCCTGAGCACGTTTAGATTTTTACTTTATCACTGTGTGAGAAGGCGATTCGTCCGCGCATCACGTTTAAGGAATCGAGCTATCATTCCCTTTGGTGGGCGCCCGGCCCCGCTGGCGGGGTGCTGAAAAAGGGGACAGACATACTTGATCCAACCAGTTGCTTCGGTCCGTTGGTGGCGCACGCACTCCTGCGTGCGACCATGGTCGTGGACAGAGCGTGGGAGGCGTAATGAACGATCGTGTGGATTTTGAGACCGTTTGCCCGAACAATCACGATCAGACCATTTCATTCCGGCGAGACGAATTTGAGGCCGCGCTCAAATCCGACACCTTGATTTTCCATTGCAATACCTGTGACGCGAACTGGCCTCCTTCGCGCCAGGATATTGCAAAAATTCGAAGGCAGTTCTCGAAAGAATAGTTTCGTCGAGCCGGCGTTTACCGCAAGGTGCGGACTGAAGTTCGAACGTCTCTGCTCCGGGAGTCCACCGAATCCTGCGGTTCCCGCCAGCCGCTGCCGTTGGCAAATTCCAGACCGATTTCGTACTTGCGCCTGGTGAAATTGCAGTATCGGATGGAAGCGGAGCCGTAAATTCCCAGTTTCATATCGCTGCAAAGCACCAGCGCCCGAACGGGCAACCGCTCGTCAACCAGCAGTTTGACACCGGTGGCCGAAACATTCAGCACCGTCGCCTTGAGAATACGCTCCTGTTTTCCGTCGTCCCACAGGAGGCGCAGCATCCCGCCGGCCACGGGGTATCGCGGATGACGCCGCATTTCGGTTTTACGATCGATCCGGGAAAATGCCATTCCCGTCTATCGGCAGCGGCGGCGAATCCTTGCGGCTTTATCGCAACATTGCTGGCGGATCAGCTCACCAGGATGTGAACCAGTCCTTGCGCCAGCAACCCGGAGACGATTGCGATGATCCAGCCCTTCCAATTCGTATGGTGCACTTTGAATGGCCCGGCATTGCGAAGATCGCAACCGCAGGCGTCGCAGTAAGGAGCCTCGGCGTTGGAAGTTGAGCGGCAATCAGGGCATTGCTTCCTCATGCTTAGATCATGCTCCCGCCGGCGGCTCAGTGAAATACCCCAAAGGTCCCGTGCAGAGGTACTAAGAGGCCCATTTCGCCGGACTTGCCGGTCCCTGTTTTAACCCGGTACCTCGCCGCGACCGGTACTACCCTGGGCTTCGCTTTTCGCCACCCGATGCTACCATGTACGAATCGCCATGACCGTCCCCGCCTCAAGCCGCGAGATTCGCCCCGCACCGGGGTGGATCTGGTGGCCCGCCATGGTGATGATGCTCGGCACCCTGCTGAGCTACCTGGACCGGCAGATTCTGGCGCTGCTTTCGCCGATGATCCTCAAGGAAACGCATCTTACGGCGCAGGCGTACACCGAAACCATCAGCGCTTTCAGCTACGCCTACATGGTCGCGACGCTCATCTGGGGGCCGGTGCTGGACCGCATCGGGCTGCGGCTGGGAATGCTGCTGTCGCTTTCGATCTGGATGGTCGCGAGCGCCAGCCACGCGCTGGTTTCCACCTTCCTCGGTTTCGCCGTGGCGCGGGCGGTGCTGGGCCTCGGCGAAGGAGCGATGTTTCCCGGCGGATTCCGCACCGCCATGGATTCGCTGCCGGTCGACAAACAGGCGCGCGGCATCGCGCTGGCCTATAGCGGATCGAGCATCGGGTCCATCGTCGCGCCGTTCATTTTTATTCCCATCGCGCTGGCGGCCGGATGGCGCCCGGCGTTTCTGGTGACCCCGGCGCTGGCGCTGATCTGGCTGATTCTGTGGCGAACCACCGTGAATCCAGAGAAATTTCTTCATAGGTCAACACCGGGGCGCCTGAAATTCCCGAACATTTTCGAGCGCCGTCTGTGGAGCCTGGTGGCCAGCTACGCCCTGGGCGCGTTTCCCGTGGGCGCCATCAGCTATCTTTCCGCGCTGTATTTATCGCGATCCTTCGGATTCACGCAGAAAGAACTGGGCTACGTACTGTGGATCCCGCCCGCCGGGCTTGAAGCCGGATACTTTTTCTGGGGTTGGGTGTCCGACCGCTTCGCCCCCAGCCATCCCCGCCCGCGCTGGCTGTTCTTTGTGATGGCCGCGCTGTGCGCGCCGCTGGCCACCGTCACCTGGTATCACAGCGCGCCGATCGCCATCGCGCTGCTGACCTTTACGATGTTCGCTTCCGGCGGATTGGTGGTGGTGACGCTGCGCACCGGCGCGTTGGCCTACCCGGCGAATCAGAAGAGCATGGCCGCCGGAATCGCCTCCAGCTCGTTTTCGGCGGGCGTGGCTATTTTGCTGCCGGTTTGCGGAAAATTTTTCGACGCGCACAATTACGCTGGGGCCTTCACGCTGGTGGGCGCGTTGCCGCTCGCCGGGGCGGCCATCTGGCTGCTCCTCGGGTGAGCTTAGATTCCCCCTTTCTTTCCTCCTCCAACCGGCATATAATTCCCGATAGTTTAGAAAGCTCGGCCTTATACGTTTTGAGGGAGGTCCCCATGTTTGACAGCCTCGACGAGCAGATTAAAAAAGACGACGAACGCGTGATGAGCGGGAAGGAGCGTGCGGTGCGCTACACGCTCTACGTGATCGCGGCCATAGTCATTTTCGGTGGTTTGGTTTTAGGCGTTCACCTGGCCGGCAACTGAGGACCGGACCGAACGAGCGGTCAGGTTACAACGCCGGGAGTGTCGTGAGTGGCATAAGCCGCCGCGCTTTTGCTATCCGCGGCGGATGGATAAACGGGCGGCTTATGCCACCTCGTTTCATTTTCGCTGCTCGCGTACCAGCAGGGTGCTGAAAAAGGGGACCCATACTTGATCCAACCAGTTGCTTCGGTCCGTTGGTGGCGCACCCATACTGACCGGGGGTTGCTCAAGGTTGCGTCAGCGATATCAATGCCGAGTAGTCTGTCCCCTTTTTCAGTTTCAAGTGGCGCCCAGTGGCCCCGCCCGTCGTATCGAAACAGATTTCCAGTAAATTGTTTCATCCACCGCATCAAAAACTTTGATTGGACACCACGGCGCCTTACGCGTATTCTGAAATCGCCACGCAGCTTTCTTTCCTCCCGGTCGACTAATCACCAACGCGCCCCGAGGCGTTTGCCCGAGACGTTAAACGTTCGACAAATTTATTTCAGGAGAAAAAAAGATGAAGAATTTTTGTGTCCGTTGTCTGCTTGCTCTTGCTCTGGCCGCAGCGCCGCTGGCGCTCCGCGCGCAAAACGGTTCGAAGGTCACCTTCAAAGCGCCGTTCAGCTTTGTTGCCGGAAACCGCGTGCTTCCGCCCGGCGAATATGATCTGACCGAGGACAGCAGCCATCTGCTGATGATTCAAGCCGTCGGCCATCCCGCGGCGGCTGCCGTGATGGTCTACACGCTCGGCCCGGGAAGCGTCAATTCCGGCACGCTGAATTTCGTCCGCCGCGGCGGAGCTTATTATCTCAACACCGTGCAGCTCGGCGACGGCCGCACGGTCCGCCTGATGAGCCAGCTGCAAATGAAGTAAAAACGATCGCGCGGCGCGGCGGCGCGCGTCATTCCACTATGATGTGAAGAATGCCGACGCGCCGCACCTTTCTGAAAAGCGCGCTTGCCGCGCCTTTCCTCAATCTGAATCGCTACACTCTCTTCGCGCAAACGGCGCCCTACTCCGCGCGAGCCGTCACGCTGGTCCGCGAATCGGTGGTCATCGATATGCTGAACCAATTTCTCTATCGCCGCGACATGCAGGCGAAATTGCGGCAGTGGTTCAGCAAGCCCGGCGCCTTCACCGAGGCCGATTTCAAGCCATTTCACGATTCCGGCCTCACCGCCGCCAGCTTCGGCGAGGCCGCCGACAACTATGACGCCGGCATCAAGCTGTTCGCCGACTGGAACAGTTTTCTGGCGATGTATCCCGACCGGCTGCTGCGCATCAGCACCGCGGCCGATTTCGCGCGCGCCAAAAATTCCGGACGCTACGGCATTTTGTTCGGTTTGCAAAACTCCACGCATTTCCGCAAGCCGGACGACGTCGACGTGTTCTACGGGCTGGGCCAGCGGTCCGGCCAGCTCACTTATAATTACGGCAACCTGCTGGGCGCCGGCGCGTTTGAGCGAACCAACGCCGGCGTCACCGAGTTCGGCGCGCGCATCCTCGAGCGCATGAATCGCGCCGGCATGGCCGTCGATTGCGGCCACGCGGGCGAACGCACCATGCTCGACGCCTTCGAATTATCGAAGCGCCCGGTGATCATTTCCCACGGAAACTGCCGCGCGCTGTATCCCGGCTACACCCGCAACGTCACCGACGAAGCGATCAAAGCCATGGCCAAAACCGGCGGCGTGATGGGCATCAATTTCATCAGTTCGATGGTCAAGGCGCACGAGCCAACCACCGTCGACGACGTGGTCGATCATTTTGATCATGTCTCGAAACTGGCCGGCGTCGAGCACGTCGGCGTGGGCAGCGATATGGGCATCGAGAGCAACGATTTTATGCCGCCCGGCGAGCTCGCGCGTATGCTCGCTTCAATGGATGCGCGCTATCACGCGCATCATCGCGAAGCGGTCGAGCACCTGGACCATCCCAAGCGAATCTACGATCTGACTGACGCGCTGATCCGGCGCGGATACACGGACGAACACATTCGCCTGATCCTCGGCGAAAACTGGCGGCGCGTCCTCACCGAAATCTGGACGGTCGCATGACTGGGTATCATGATACCCGTTTCGAGTTTGATCCCAAACGCGACCTGCTCTGGCGCACGCTGGTCCGCGCCTATTTCAGCCGCTTCATCCAGCCCGATTTTCACGTTCTCGATCTGGGCGCCGGCTATGCTCATTTTATCAATCATGTTGAGTGCGCAAGGCGCACGGCCGTCGATCGTTGGGAAATGCTGCCGAAATTTGCCGCTCCGGGCGTTTCCGCGCACGTCGGCGAAGTTACGGACCTGCATTTTCTGGACGATCATTCGGTAGATTTCGCCTTTGCCAGCAATGTGTTCGAGCATTTGACCCAGGCCGAATTCGCCGCGGTTCTGGCCGAGATACGCCGCGTCTTGAAGCCCGGCGGGACGCTCAATATCCTTCAGCCCAACTACAAACTGGCCTATAGAGAATATTTTGACGACTACACCCACGTCTCGATCTACTCTGATGCCAGCCTGTGCGATTTTCTGCGTGCCAATGGATACAAGATCCTGCTTTCGAAGCCTGGATTTCTGCCGTTTTCGATTAAATCCCGCCTTCCGGTGTCCCCCGCGCTGATTCGGCTGTATCTGCTGCTTCCATGGAAACCATTGGCAAAGCAGATGTTTTTCAGGGCGACGCTATAAAATAACCAACCACGAACTGGCCGAGGTGTAATTTGCCAAAAAATGTACTTGACATTGATACACGCATATTTTATTATTGTGTTGTAAGAAGATTAACCATAGGAGGATCCCATATGGCTGTGATTAAATACACCCCATTTCCCGAACTCGAAACCTTCCCCACCGGTCTGCGACTTTTCCAGGACACGGTGAACCGGCTATTTGCCGAACCGAATGCCCGTCCGTGGGTGCCCCCGGTGGACATCAAGGAAACCGAGAACGAGCTGATTTTCAAGGCCGATATCCCGGACATCGAAATGAAAGATATCGACGTTCACATGGAGAATGGAACCTTGACCTTGCGGGGCGAGCGCAAGTTCGAGGAAACCAAGGACGGCGGCGGCTGGCATCGCGTCGAACGGTCCTACGGCACGTTTGAGCGGGTTTTCGCTCTGCCGGAGACGGTTGATCCGGAGGCCGTTAAGGCCGATTATAAAAACGGCGTGCTGACCATCATGCTGCCGAAGAAAGAGGTGGCGAAGCCGCGCCAGATCAAGGTCGAGTTCAGCAAGAACTAAGCGCGGTAGAGCTGTTTGGGAGGGGCGGGCCCCGTCGAAAAGGACGAGGCCCGTCCTTATTTTTGTCTGTGGGAGAATTAAAGGTAGGTATGTCATGAACGCCGTTAAAACGGTACTGTTGCTGGGTGTGCTGAGCGGATTGCTTCTTTTCGCCGGAGAAGCGCTGGGCGGGCGCAGTGGCCTCGAATGGGGTCTGGCGATGGCCGTCGGCATGAACTTTTTCAGCTATTTTTTCTCGGAAAAAATGTCGCTGATGATGTATTCGGCCGAGCCGGTGACGCCAGAGCAGCATCCCGACGTTTACGCCCGCGTTTATCCGCTGGTGCATAACCTGACGCAGCGGATGGGCCTGCCGATGCCCAGGCTGTGGATTACGCCGCAGGATCAGCCCAATGCGTTCGCCACCGGACGCAGTCCCAACCACGCTTCGGTCGCGTTTACCCAGGGAATTTTGCGGACCATGAACGATCGCGAGTTGGAAGGGGTGGTCGCGCATGAGCTGGGGCACGTGCTGCATCACGATATTCTGATCAGCTCGATTGCGGCGACGCTCGCTTCGGCGCTGACGTTTTTGGCGAGAATGGCGTTCTGGTTCGGCCCGCGCGGCAGCGACGACGACGAACGCGGCGGCGCCTGGACCGGTCTGCTGATGATGATTGTCGCCCCGATCGCGGCGATGCTGATCCAGATGGCCATTTCGCGTACCCGCGAATACAGCGCCGATGCGGCTTCGGCGAAGTATACGGGAAATCCCGACGAGTTGATTTCGGCGCTGCGCAAACTGGAAGTGGGCGTGGAGCGCCGGCCGATGCCGGATGCGACGCCGTCGACCGCGCACATGTTTATCCTGAATCCGTTCAGCGGCGGCAGACTGATGAAATTATTTTCGACGCATCCGTCGACGGAAGACCGCATCGCGCGGCTGGAAGCGATGCGCTATCCGCCGATCGGGTAACGTGGCATAAGCCGCCAGGCTTGTGCTTCCGCCGGCAGCGCAACCGCGGCGGCTGGTAGTGTCTGAAATCTGCGTTGACCGCTAAAAATGGGAGAGCTCCCGCCATTACTGGCGGGGCTGTAACGCGCTATAGCCCCGCCAGTCATGGCGGGGGAGCGCGTTGCAAATCAACGCAGATTTCAGACACCACCCGGCGGTCTGCGCCACTTGGCGCGTCTTAGAATCAAATTATGCGAGTCAATATCGACGGAATGCACTGCGACGCGTGTGTGCGCCGCGTGCGGAAGACGCTGGAAAAGACGGAAGGGGTTGCGGTGAAGGACGTGCAAGTTGGATGGGCCGACGTTTCGGTCGATCCGGCGCACGAAACGGCGATGCTCGAAGCTGTGCGCCAGGCAGGGTACGAGCCGCATAAAACCTGATGACCGAAACCATCCATATTCACGTCGGCGGAATGAGCTGCGCCGCTTGCCAGGCGCATGTGCGCCGCGCGCTCGAACAGACGCCGGGCGTGAAGGAAGCCGTGGTCAACCTGATGACGGCGGAGGCGTGCGTGGCCTTCGATCCTAAAACGACGCAAACGGAATCGCTGCTCGAAGCGATTCGCGATACCGGTTACGACGCGCAGGTGGAAACCTCGGCCGAGGATCGCGAAGCCGAGCAAACCGCGGAAGCGCGCGATCTGGCCGTCAAGGCGATCGTCAGTCTGTCGCTCGGCGGGATCGCGATGGCGCTGTCCATGTTCGCGATGCGTCACGCGGCAGTCCGGTACGTTCTGCTGGCGATCACCATTTTTGTGATGGCCTGGGCCGGGCGGAGAATCTACGTTTCCGCATGGAGCGCGTTGCGGCATGGATCGTCGGATATGAATACGCTGGTCGCGCTGGGCACCATCGCGGCGTTTTCTTACTCGGTGGCGGCGACCATTGCTCCGCGCGTGACTCACTTGAACGACGTTTATTACGAATCCGCGGTGTGGATTCTGGCGTTCGTGATGTCCGGCCGCGCGCTGGAGGCTCGCGCGAAACGGCAGACCACCAGCGCGCTGCGCGAGCTGACGAAATTACAGCCGCCGGTGGCGCGCGTTTCCAAAAACGGGCGCGAAACCGACGTTCCGGTTTCATCGGTCGAGCACGGCGATCTGATCGTGGTGCGGCCGGGCGAAAAAATTCCGGTCGATGGCGAGATCGCCGACGGATCGAGTTACGTCGACGAATCGATGATCACGGGTGAGCCGTCGCCGGTGGAAAAGCGGGCCGGCGATACGGTGATTGGCGGAACGGTGAACACCACAGGAAGTTTTCGTTACCGCGCCACCTCACTCGGCGAAGCGAGCATGCTGGCGCGGATCGTTAATTTGATGCGCCAGGCGCAAGCATCGCGCGCGCCCACCGAACGGCTGGCGGATCGCATCAGCGCGGTGTTCGTGCCGGTGGTGGTGGCGCTGGCGCTGGCCACGTTCGCGGGTTGGATGCTGGCCGGCGCGGCCTTGACGAAGGCCGGCGCGACCGCGATTTCGGTTCTGATTATCGCCTGTCCGTGCGCCATGGGATTGGCGGTGCCGACGGCGGTGATGGTCGCCACCGGGCGCGCGGCGAAGCTCGGATTGTTGATCAAGGGCGGCGAGGTGCTCGAACTATTGCGGCGCATCGACACGGTTGTTCTGGATAAAACCGGAACCATTACGGAAGGCCGGCCGCGCGTGGTTGCGGCGAGCATTGATGACGCTGCTCTGCGCCTGGCGGCCGCGGCCGAGCGGCGCAGCGAGCACCCCATCGCGCAGAGCGTACTCGAATTGGCGAAGGCACGCGGAATTGACGCGCCGGAGCCGTCCGAGTTTCGGGCGATCGCGGGACGAGGCGTAGAGGCGCTGGTGGAGGGCCATCGCGTCCGCGTCGGACGCGCCGGCGGTGACGATGTGGTCGTTTCCGTGGATGAAAAGGTCGTGGGTTCTTTGAGCGTGGCCGATCCACTGCGCGCGGGAGTCGAAAACGCAACGGCCGAGTTCCGCCGCCTGGGCCTCGATTGCGTGCTGCTGACGGGCGACCGTCAGGAAACGGCGAAACGCATCGCGCAGCAGGCGGGAATCGAGCGAATTGTCGCCGGCGTTTTGCCGGATGGAAAGGTCGCCGAGATCCGCCGGCTGCAAAAGCAAGGCCGTGTAGTGGCCATGGCCGGCGACGGCATCAACGACGCGCCCGCGCTGGCGCAGGCCGATGTTGGATTCGCGATGGGATCGGGAACCGGCATCGCCATCGAAGCCGGTGATGTGACGCTGCTGCATCCGGACGTGGCGGGCGTGGCGAAGGCCATCCGGCTATCGCGCGCGGCGGCGCGGGTGATGCGGGAAAACCTGTTCTGGGCGCTCGGCTATAACGTGATCGCGATTCCGGCCGCGGCCTTGGGATTTTTGAATCCGGTCATCGCCAGCGCGGCGATGGCGATGAGTTCGGTGACGGTGGTGTTTAACAGCCTGCGGCTGCGGAGAATGTGACCAATAGCACAGCCCACCGTCAAAATATCTAGAAAAATTTCTGCGCCATCTGTTCCCACCACGGCCAATCGTGCCCGGTGCCGTCGCCCCACACGTCCAGCCAGTGCGGAATCGATTTCGCGGTCATAATATCCGACAGGCGCCGATTCTCGGCCAGGCAGATATCATTTTCTCCGGTCGCCAGCACGATGCGCATGCGGCGATAGCGGTCGAGATACCAGGAATCGTTCAAGCCCGGCAAGAAATCCGGCGGACAGTTGTAATAGCAATTGTCGTCGTAATAGCCGTCGAGGAATTGGCGAATGTCGAAGGCGCCGCCCATGCTGACGCAGTAGGTGGCCAGATCGGGATGGCGCAGCGCGAAATTCACCGAATGATAGCCGCCGAAGCTGCACCCGGTGACCGCCAGTTCGGGCGAGGCGTTGCGGGTGCGGATGAACGGCATCAGCTCATGCACCAGGTAATCGTCATATTGAAGATGCCGCGCCGCCCGCTGCGCCGGAGGCGCCGACTTGTTGTACCAGCTTTCCGCGTCCACCGAATCGACGCAGAAGGCCTGTAACCGGCCCTGCTCGTAACGATCGCGGACCACCTCGATCATGTGCCGGTTTTCATAATCGAAAAAGCGGCCCATCGAGGTTGGGAACACGATCACCGGCATGCCCGCGTGGCCGAACACCAGCAGTTCCATATCCCGCCCCAGGCGCGGCGAAAACCATTTGTGATATTCGCGATTCATAGTTTTAACAGCGCCCGCAATCGCTTGGTCTGCACCCGGCTCACCGGAACCTCGGTTTGTTTTTTATCGTCCATGCGAAGTTGGAAACTCGATTTGAACCACGGAATCACTTCCTTGATCCGATGAATATTCACCAGATACGACCGGTGCACGCGCCAGAACATATCCGGATCGAGATTCGATTGCAGCTCCTCAATCGTACGGTAGTTCGACTGGCCCTCCATGGTGGTGGCGACCACGGTGATCAATCCGTCGTCGATGGTGGCATAAACCACTTCCTGCGCGTCGACGATGAAATTTCGATGATTGCTCTTGATCAGCAATTTGGTGCGCTGCAAGCTCGGTTTCGGGGGAGGCGGCTCCGGCTGCGCGTTTTTCTGCCGCTCCGCAATCGATTTGCGCGCGCGTTCGACGGCGACTGCCAGCCGGTCCTTTTCGACCGGTTTTAAAACGTAGTCGAGCGCCTCCCACCGAAACGCTTCGACCGCGTACTGATCGTACGCCGTCGCCATAATGAAATACGGCAGTGGGATTTTTTTTTCGCGCAGCTTGCGAATCACGCCCACGCCGTCGAGGCCGGGCATTTGCACGTCTAAAAACACCAGGTCCGGTTCCAGGTCTTCGATTAATTTGACGGCTTCCAGGCCATTGCCCGCCGTGGCCACAATTTCGATGTCCGGAAACTCCCGCAATTGATACGCAAGTTCTTCAGAAGCAAGCTTTTCATCATCCACCAGCACGGCGCTGATGACGGGCTGCGAACTCAAGCCAGTCGCGCGATTGAGCATAAAGTGTTAGTATATATTAGTCACGAAAATCCCCTTGAGCCCGCGGATTTCGCGCGAGTGCTGCAATGACGTTTTAAGGAGCAGAAACCGCCTTGCCTACCCCCTTGCCTAGTAAGGATAACGTCCAGATTGCGCCCGCGGACGGAAAACTCGGCGTATTAATTCCGGGAATCGGCGCGGTGACCACGACGTTTATCGCCGGAGTCGAAGCGGTGAAGCGCGGCGCCGCCGTGCCGGTGGGGTCGCTGACCCAGCTTTCGACGGTTCGCCTCGGCAAGCGCACCGAAAATCGCACGCCGAAAATCAAGGATTTTGTTCCGCTGGCCGGCTTGAACGATCTGGTGTTCGGCGGCTGGGATATTTACGAAGACACGGCCTACGAAGCGGCGCTAAATGCCGCGGTGCTGGAGCGAACGCAGCTGGAGTCGTTGAAGGAGCCGCTTTCGGCGATCCGTCCGATGAAGGCGGTGTTCGATCACGACTACGTCAAACGCATCAACGGTCCCAACGTCAAGCAGGCCTCCACCAAGATGGAAAAAGCGGAAATGCTGATGGAGGACATCGCGCAATTCCGCAAAACCAACCAGACTTCGCGCCTGGTGATGATCTGGTGCGCGTCGACCGAAGTGTTTCATCGTCCGTCGGCGGTGCATCAGACGCTCAAGGATTTCGAGTGCGGATTGATGAAGAACGATCCGGAGATAGCGCCCAGCCAGATTTACGCGTATGCGGCGCTCAAATCGGGCGTTCCCTTCGCCAACGGCGCTCCCAACCTGACCACCGATACGCCGGCGCTGCTCGATCTGGCGCGCGATCTGAATATTCCCATCTGCGGGAAGGATTTCAAGACCGGACAGACGTTTATGAAGACGCTGATCGCGCCGGGATTGAAAATGCGCATGCTGGGGCTGAACGGCTGGTTTTCCACCAACATTCTGGGCAATCGCGACGGCGAGGTGCTGGAAGATCCGGGCTCGTTCAAATCGAAGGAAGAAAGTAAACTGGGCGCGCTCGAACATATTTTGCAGCCCAAGCTTTATCCGGAATTATATAAGGATTTTTATCATGCCGTGCGCATTAATTATTATCCGCCGCGCGGCGACGCCAAGGAAGGCTGGGATAATATCGATATTTTCGGCTGGCTCGGCTATCCGATGCAGATCAAGATCGACTTCTTGTGCCGGGACTCCATTCTGGCCGCCCCCTTGGTTCTGGACCTCATTCTTTTCCTGGATCTGGCGCAGCGTTGCGGAATGCGCGGGATTCAGGAATGGCTATCGTTTTATTTCAAGTCCCCGATGACCGCGCCGGGTCTGTATCCCGAGCACGACATTTTCATCCAGTTGATGAAGCTGAAAAATACGCTTCGCTGGATGCGCGGCGAGGATCTGATTACTCACCTCGGCCTGGAATATTACGATTAGTTTATCGAGAAGTGCACAGCGTTTTTTACAGCGTTGTGCGCGTTTAAAGATTCGAATTCGCGCATGAATTGTCTGGTAATCGGAGGGACTCAGTTCATCGGCCGTCTGCTGGTGGCGGAACTCCTTAAACAGGGCCATTCGGTCACCGTTCTGCATCGCAAACCGCGTCACGACCTGGGGCGGCGCGTGAAGAACATCATGGCCGACCGCAACGATCCGGCGGCGATGAAATCGGCGCTCGCCGGCAAGAACTTCGATATCGTCTTCGATCACGTCTACGATTGGGAGCGCGGCACGACCGCGGCGCAGGTGGAAGGCACGGTGCGCGCGGTCGAAAATCATCTGCATCGCTATATTTTCATCTCGAGCGTGGCCGCCTATGGCGACGGCCTGAACCATCACGAAGGCGACGCCCTTGCGCCCGACGATACGCCGGAGCTGTACGTGCGCAACAAGGCGATGAGCGAGCGAGCGTTGTTCCGGCTGCACCAGCGAATCGGATTGCCGGTGGTGACGCTGCGTCCGCCGTATATTTATGGTCCCGGGAATCCCTTTTATCGCGAGGCGTATTTCTGGGACCGGCTGCGCGCCGGGCGTTCGATTATTCTGCCGGGCGATGGGCGCCGGCTGATGCAGTTCGTTTACGTGAAGGACCTGGTTCGTGCGGCGCTGAAGGCGATGGAGGAGCCGAACGCGGTGGGCCACGCGTTCAATATTGCCAATGCCCGTCCGTT
Source organism: Bryobacteraceae bacterium (assembly GCA_035507655.1). GTDB lineage: Bacteria > Acidobacteriota > Terriglobia > Bryobacterales > Bryobacteraceae > Palsa-187. The sequence goes on from DATJNW010000071.1 coordinate 43,352, forward strand.
ATCGCAGATGGAAGCGGTGGAAGCGCTGGCGAAAGCCGCGAAAAAACCGGTGAAATTCGTGCGCATTCCGCGCGAATTTATTTTGCGCGCCGGCGGCCATCCCATGGGTCCCAAGCTGTATTTCGGTTTTTACATGGATAATGCGCCGATCACGCAGGTGACGGCCAAGGCGCAGCGCGTGCTGAAATTCAAGCCCATCGATTTTGTCGCGGGATTAAAAGAGACGTATCGCTGGTATCTGCGGCACCACGATTTTCCGAAGCAGGATTACGAGTTCGAAGATAAGCTGCTGGCCAGCGCCCCAATAATGATCCCGGCGAAAGTGTAATCTGGCAGGGTGCGGCGGCTTCATCTTTCTCTCTGAATGTAACGTAAAAATTGCGGCTGCTATCATTTAAATCATGTCGCGGAAACGGGTGCGGTTCGCCGTGGCGATTCTGGCGGCGTCGACGGCGGCGATCGGGGGATGGATTTTCTGGCGAGCGCAGCGCACGCTGGCCGCCGTGCGCGAGCAGGTGGCGCGCGAATCCACCATTCGCGTCACGGCTCGTCCGTTTACGGCGAATTTGCCGGTGGGCATCGAGCTGGCCGGCACACCGGCGAATTTTCGCGACGCAACCATTTTCCGCGGTCATCTTTTTATCGCGGGTCCCACCGGGCTTTTCGAATACGATCAGAGCGGCGCGCTGCTGGCCCGCTATCGTGTGGGCCTGGAACTCCCCGCCGCGCCGCTGACTGCGCTGGCGGTCGGAATGGCGGCCGATTCGCGCGCGCCGGAGTTGTGGATCGGAACCGCGGGCGAAGGGTTGCTCGCGTTCGACGGCGCGGCGTTTCGCCAGATCCGCGCGGAAGACGCGGCGTTCAGAAAGATTACGGCGTTGATTGCCCTCGACAACGGCCGCCTTCTGATGGGCACGGAAAAATCGGGCGTGCTGGTTTGGGATGGACGGACGCTCGCGAAATTTCATTCGTCGCTCGACGGCGCGCACGTCACTGCGCTGGCCGGCAATGATGCGAGCTTGTGGATCGGCACGGTCAACCGCGGATTGCTGCACTGGAATGCGGGCGCGGTCGAAACTTTCGACGATGTTTTGCCGGACCGCCAGGTTTTATCGCTGGCGATCGACGGCTCGACGGTTTATGCCGGCACGGCGCTGGGCGTCGCCGAAATTCGCGACGGAAAATTCACGCGCGTGGTGGCGCCGGGATATTTCGCGCAATCGCTTCTGGCCGACGCCGGCAATTTGTGGATCGGCACGCTGGAGGAGGGGATGGTCCAGTTGGGATCGCGGCGCGGCGCGATTTGTCCGGACTGCTCGATTCGCAAAATTCTGAAAATCGGCGACGACGTATTCACGCTCGCCGAAGATTCGTTGTGGCGCGGCAGCCGCGAATTTCTGCGCCGCGCGGACTCGACGCTCGCGGATCGGAATATTTCGGCTCTATCGATCGATGCCGGCGGCCGGTTGTGGATCGGCTATTTCGATCGCGGTTTGCAGATTCTCGGCGGCGAAAAATTCGAAGACGATCATCTTTTCTGCGTGAACCGCATCGCGCAGGACGCCACGCGCGGCGTAACGGCGGTGGCGACGGCGAACGGACTGGTTTTGTTCGACGGCTCGGGCGCGCTTCGCCGCGTGATCACGCACGACGACGGCTTGATCGCCAACCAGGTGACCGACGTGGCGTTTCGCGATGACGGCTCCATGATCGCGGCGACTCCGGCGGGCGTGAGTTTCGTCGATTCGTCGGGCATCAGCAGCATCTGCGCATTCGAAGGACTGGTGAACAATCACGTTTACACGCTGGCCGTAGATGGAGGGAAAACGCTGGCGGGAACGCTCGGCGGGCTGTCGGTTCTGGAGGGCCCCCTGGTGAAGGCCAGCTTCACCAACGCGAATTCCGGCCTGAAACAGAACTGGATTACCGCGATTTTGCGCGTGGGCGAGGATTGGTTCGTCGGGACGTACGGCGCGGGCGTGCTGCGGTTCGATTCGCGCGGCCACTGGAGCCAGTTCGATGATCTGCGCGGCAAAATCGAGATCAACGACAACGCGATGGCCGCCACGGCGAATGCGGTTTACGCCGGCACGCTCGATCGCGGGATGGCGGTGTACAGCATCGCTTCCGGGCGCTGGAATTTCTGGACGTCGGGATTGCCGTCGCGCAACGTGACCGCGATCGCGGCGCGCGCGGGCGAACTGTACATCGGCACCGATAATGGCCTGGTGAAAATCCCGGAAGCGACGGTGCTCGGGCGATGAGAGCGTGGTTTTTTTTATTAGCCGCTCCGCTGGCGTTCGGCGATGCCGGCGTGCTGATTCCATCCACGTCCCGGCAGCCGGATGCGCGGGTTTTGTCTCTCGATGAGATGGCGATCGAGGTGACCATCGACAATAACAGCGCCAAAGTCGCGATTCGCGAGATTTTCGGCAATCATACGGCGCGAGTGTTGGAAGGCAACTACGTGTTCGCGCTGCCCGGCGGCGCGCTGATTTCCGATTTCGCGGTTTGGGACGACGCCACGCGAATTCCCGGCGTGATTCTGGAACGGAAGCGCGCGGGCGAAGTTTATGCCGATATCCGGATGCAGGCGCTCGATCCGGGATTGCTCCAAATGGGTGAAATCGATGAAGACCAGACGCAGCGCAGTTCGCTTTTCAGCGCGCGCGTAGCGCCCATTCCGGCGTATGGCACCAAGCGTGTCGAAATCGAGTACCAGGAACGGCTGCCGGTGGAGCGCGGCGAAACGTTTTTCGCCATTCCTCTGAAACCCGACGTGTATCGGACGCAAACCGCGGGCAAATTGTCGATCCGGCTAGAGGTGAAAAGCGCGCGCGCACTGCGTGATTTTCAATGGATCAGCACGGCATTTCCGATGCAGGTAAGCGAACGGTCGGCCACTTCGTTGAAGGCGTCGTATGAAGCGGCGAACGCCGCGCTGAGCGAGGATTTCGCGCTGAAATACGCGTTCGACACGCAAAAGGATTCGCTCGAAGTATTGACCTATCGCGACGGCGCGGGTCCCGGATTTTTCGAGGCGTCGGCGCTGATGGCCATGCCGCGGGCGCAGGAACCAGCGCCGCGAACGGTGGTCGCGCTGTTCGATGCGTCGCTTTCGATGCAGTGGGAAAAACTGGAGCAAAGTTTTCACGCGCTCGAATCGCTGCTCCGATCGCTGCGGCCGGCGGACCGGTTCAATGTGCTGGTGTACAACGAACGCGCGACGCCATTCGCGCCGTCGCCGGTGGAGGCGTCGCCGGAGCAGATCGACAAGGCGCTGGCGTTTTTGCGCGCGCAGAGTTTGCGCGGAGGGACCAATGTGCAGGCGGCGCTCGAGGCGGCGCTGGGGCAGACGTTTACGAATGATCCTTACATCGTGGTGCTGGGCGATCTGGGCGCGACGCGCGGAATTTTATCGGCGGGCAAGCTGGCCGAAGGGTACGCGGCGAAGTGGAAGCAGATCGCGGAGGCCCAACGGCCGCGCACTTACGTTTTTCTCACGGGCGACGATGCCAATCTGACGCTCGGCAGGATGCTGGCGCGAAATAACGGCGTTTTTGAATCGCTGCGATCGACGGAGCCGGCCGATTTCAAATTGAACGCGTTTCTGGCGAAGATCGGACAGAAGCCGGTGGACCAGCTGACGCTTCAGACCACGCCCGCGGCAAACTTCGATCTGGTTTATCCGCTGGAGGATGCGGTTTTTCCCGGGTCCATGCAGACCTGGGTGGGCGAATATAAGACTCCAGGAGGATCGGCGACGTTCACGGCGCAAAAGAGCAGCACGACGGCGGCGCTTCCGGCGCAGAACACCGATCATCCGCAGTTGCCGCGCGAGTGGGCCAAGGCTCGCGTGGATGCGCTGCTCGAAAAAATCGATCGCGAGGGGGAAGATCAGGCCACCATCGATGAGATTATCCGGCTATCGCGGAGATACAAATTCGTCACGCCGTACACTTCGTTTTTAGCGGCGCCGCGCGCGTTGCTGCGGCCGCGCCTGATTCGTCCGGGCGATCCGCTGCTGCGCGTGAAGACGGATGAATCGATCACCTCAGTGGTGGCGATGTTTCCGTTCGGCCTGATCCAGCCGCTGAAGTATCTGGCCGATGAAGACACCTGGCAGACGCGCTTCCTGGCCCCGCCGGATCTGAACGATGGAACTTATCCGGTACGATTGATTTTGCGCGACCGGCAGGGTCGCGTGTTTCGCGAATCGAAAACGTTCGTGATCGCGAGCCGGCCGCCGGCGGTGAAGGTGAAGCTGGAACGGACGTCGTATCATCGCGGCGATGTAATGATGATTCGAGCCAGCGCGTCGGAGACGACGCGCACCATCGTCGCGCGGATGGATGGCGCCGCTCCGGCGTATCTGCGCTGGAGCGCGGCGAACGAATCGAATGCCGGCGAGATGATGATTCCGGCGTCGCTCGCGCCGGGGCGTTACAAGCTGACGGTGACGGCCGAGGATTTCGCGCACAACGTCGGCAGCGGGGAGGTGGAAGTTGAAATCCTTCCCTGAAAGGAGTCAGAATCTCGCAGTCGCGGCTGTGGTTTTGGCGGCGTTTGCGTTGCATGGCGAGCTGACTCAGTGGGCGGAAAACGTCGAGGCAACGAGCCGGCTGGAAAATGTTTTTTTTCGCGTGGTGTCGCTGCCCGGCGGGACGGTTTCGATGCGCAAACCCCCGGCGGAAACGCGCGCGGATCTTTCGAAATTGATCGCCAGTTCGCCTTCCGATGCGGAGCTTTATTCACTGCGCGCGCTCGAAGACGAACAGCAGCTCGATTTTACGGCGGCGCAGGCGGATTGGTTTAAATTTATCGATCTTTCGGCGGATAAAGGCGCGGCGCGGTTGACCGTGGCGGATTATTTTCACCGGCGGCTGGAAACCGATCACGAATTGACCGAGCTGGCGATGGCCGCGCGGGAAAATCTTCCCGACGCCGAAAAAGCGTTGCCGCCGGCGCAACAGCGGCCGTGGCGGATTTATGAACGCGCCATACGCCTGGTCGGCGACCAGCGCATCGACGCCACGCGAGCCGTTCCGCTGTTCGGAGGATGGGTGCAGCGCTATCCGGCCGAAGCGGCGGTGTACAAAACTTTTTTTGAATTCGCGATCGACCGCCAGCGCTACGACATGGCAAGCAACGCGCTGGCTGCGTATCGCTCGGCGTTTCCCAAGGACCAGGAATTTCCGATTGAGGCGCAGGCGGAGATTGTGTCGCACACCGCGCCGGCGCAGGCGGTGCAGATTTACGAGCGGAATTTTCGGCCGCTGTGGCCGCCGTCGCTGATCGCGAAATATTTCGACCTGCTGAAGCGCACCGGGCGGCTGCGCGCGTACCTGGAACGGGCGCGCACAGCGGCGGCGGCAAATCCGGCGGATCTGGACGCGGCGGCGCGGCTGTTTTATTACTGGCAGCAGCAATCGAACGCGGGCGCGGCGGATCGCGAATTGTTCGAATTTCGCCAGCGTAAACGAACGGCGTGGACTGCTCAGGAATTGTTGACGATGGCGCGGCTGTTCGAGCTGAATCATAACTACGACGAAGCGGCGCGAAATTATTACGCGCTCTACAGCGCCGCGGGATCGGATGGGGCGATGGCGGAAACGGCGCTCGGCTCGCTCGCGCGGCTGCTGCTTGCCGTGCCGGAGCAACCGATTCATTTCGGCTCGGCGAATCTTTCGCTGTATCGCGATGTGGGGTCGATGGACCCGCATCCGGGATTTTTGAACGGAGTCGCGTCGCTGCTGCTGAACGACACCGATCCGCGCGCGAAGTACGCCATCGAAGAACAGAACGCGGCGCCGTATTTCCGGCGGGCGCGCGGCGCGGAGCTGGTGGCGCTGTTCGAATCGCGATTTCCGCAGTCGCCGGAACGCGCCGAACTGCGCGAACGCGTGATTGAAGCTTATGCGATTTACGGGGCTGACGACGGCGTGATCCGCGCGGGTTCGAAATTCTTAAACGATTTTCCGAATGCGGCGAATCGCGTGGCGGTCGCGCTGCGCATGGCCGACGCGTATGCGCGATTGAATCAGACCGCGCAGGAGTTCGCGGTGTACGATTCGCTGCTGGCGGAATTGAGCAAACGCGCGAATGGCGTGCCGCTCGGTCCATTGCAGGCGTCGCAAAAAGGTTATGACGGGCTGCGGTCGCCCGATTACGCCCGCGTGCTGGACCGGTATGTCGCGCGGCTGGTGGCGCTGAAACGCGTGCCGGATGCGCTGGCGCTGTACCGGCGGGAGATCGATCGCAATCCGAACGATCCGGGGTTGTACGATACGCTGGCGGCCTTTCTCGATCAGAACCGACTGGGCGCGGAAATTGAACAGGTGTATCAGCGCGCCATCGCGCAATTTCCCGATCACAGCTGGGAACACAAACTGGCGCGCTGGTATCTGCGGCAGCGGCGGCAGGCTGACGTGGCTCGGCTGACGCGCGAGGTGGTGCAGACGTTTTCGGGCACGGAGCTGGCGAATTATTTTCGCGAGATCGTAAATCCGGCGGCGCCCGTGGGGCCGGCGCTGTATCTCGAATTGAATTTGTACGCGCACCAGCGGTTTCCGCATCAGTTGAGTTTCGTTCGCAATTTGTTGAACGCGTATTCGGCGGCGGCCACGCGCAACGATGCCGCCTATGAAACGCTGCTGCGCCAGAACTGGTATTACGCCGAAGATTTGCGGGTGCGGTTCTTCGAACGTCTTTCGCGCAGCGGGCGTCTGGATGCGGAATTAGCCGCGCTGCGGGGCGCCGATCCGCGATTCGCGGCGGAAGCAGAAGCCTGGCGCGGGCATTTCGAGGCGGCGGCGCCGTTGCTGCTGGCGATCGAAAAAGATTTCCCCGCGGACCGCGCGATCGGGCGGCGCGCCGCGGCGATGGAGCGGTCGCTCGGGCAGATCGACACGGCGGTTTCGGTGGAAGAAAATTTGAGCCGGGCGAATCCGAGTGATGCGCAGGCGCTGACCACGATGGGCGAGATGGAAGCGGATCGCGATCGCTTCGATCGCGCGGCGGCGGATTGGAACCGGGTTGCCGAGATCGCGCCTTCGAAATCGGATTCCTATGTTCGCGCGGCGACGATTTTTTGGGATTACTATCGCTACGACGGTGCGCTGCGCATGATCCGGCTGGGACGCACGCGGCTGGGCGATCCGTCGCTGTTTGCGTATGAGGCCGGTGCGATTTACGAAAATCAGCGCGACTACGATATGGCGGTGCGCGAGTATGCGCGCGGTGCGATCGCGCAGCGGGGTTCGAACGCGCAACGAAGACTGCTCGCGTTGGCGCGGCGGCCGGCGCTGCACGATCAGATCGAGCAGCTTACCGCGAATCTGGCCTCCGATCGCAATCCGCCGGCGGGCGCGTTTCAATTGCGCGTGGCGCTGCTGCGGAATCAGGGGCGGCGCGATGATCTGGCGAAATTCTTGACGGACGTGGCGCGGCGGGCGGATTCGCCGGAGCTGCTCGCGTCCATCGAGAATGAGGCTCGCGCGGATCGTATGCCGGACGCGCAGCAGGCGGCGATTGAACGGCAGGTCGCGGTGACCAGCGATCCGGTGGAAAAGATGCGGCTGCGTTTGTCGCTGGCGCGATTTTTCGAATCGCAGGGAAAAATCGCGCAGGGCGCGCAGACAGCTGATGCGCTGTATCGCGATGATCCGGCGATTCTGGGCGTGGTTCGCGCGACCGCCGATTACCATTGGCGAAATAAAGATGCCCGGCGCGCGATCGATGTGCTCGAACAAGCGGCGGGGCGCGCGTCGGCGGAGTATCGCGCCCAGTTTACGCTGGAGGCGGCGCGCAAGGCGAACGAATCGGGCGAATACGGGCGGGCGCGGGAGTTCGCTCAAAAACTGCTCGCGACGCAGCCGGATCAAGCGGAATATCTGGCGCTGATCGCGGATTCTTATGCCCGGCAGGGCGACGATGGCGCGTTGCGGTCGTTTTATGATGCGAGGATTCGCGACTTTGCGTCGCGTCCGGAACAGGCCGCGGCGATGCGGCGCGCCCTGATTCCGGTGCTGACGCGGATGAAGGATTTTTCGGGCGGTCTCGAACAGTACATTGCCGTTTTGAATCGCTATCCGGACGATGCGGGGCTGGCGAAGGAAGCGGCGCAATATGCCTCGGTGCATGGACTGACGGATCGGCTGCGCGATTTTTATACCAAGGCCGCGAGCGATTCGCCCAAGGATTTCCGCTGGCCGCTGGTGCTGGCGCGGATCGAAACGCAGTTTGAAAATTTTCCCGCGGCGATTGCGGCGTATACTCGCGCCGCGGCGGTGCGGCCGGATCGCGCGGATCTGCTGGAGGCGCGAATCGAACTGGAAATGCGGCTGCTGCGCTTTGATGAGGCCGCGGCGACGGCGGAAAAACTCTACGATTTGACGTACCGCAATCCGAAGTGGATGGACCAACTCGCCGAAATTCGCGCGCGGCAGGGGCGCACGGCGGATACGGTGGCGGCGCTGCGCAAAGCGTGGCTCGACGGGCGCGCGGAAAATGCGCAAAATCTGGTGACCATCGCGGAAAAACTGGAACAGTGGGGGATGATCGCGGAGGCAAATACGTTCGCCGAACAGGCGTGGAAGCGGTCGCCCGACGAGGGGCTGGTTGTGTATGCGCGGCTGCGAATGCGCGCGCGCCGGTACAACGATGCGCTTCAGGCGATCGACGCTGCGAACGAAGCGGCGTCGCCTGCGGCGATTCAGGAGACGGGCGCGGTGGTCGCGCGGTATTATGCGCCGCAGGAAAAAGTGCAGTTCGCGGCGGCGCTCGAAAAAGAGCAACAAAGAATTGAGATCGCCGAAAAATCGGGGCTGGCGGACGTCCAGGCAAAGTGGCGGTTCGAAGAATTATTGGCGAACGCGGACGCTCAGGATGCGGCGCAGAGGCGGCAGGCGCTGATCGAACTCGAAACGAAGCGCGCGGCGTTCGCGGAATTGGGAGCGCAGCTGGAAGCGCTCGATCGGGCGGCGGGCGCGAAGCGTTCTGAGGATCTGATGGCCGCCGCGGACGCGTATCGCGCGGCGGGAGACGCCTCGGCCGAGTTTCGTGTTTTGCAGCTCCAAAATTCGCGGAGCGCGTTGCAGGGTCCGGCGCTCGATCGGTATGGCGCGCTGCTCGGGTCGCGTTTGCCGGCGGCGATTTCGAGTGAGCGTCGCGCGGCCGTGGCCGACGCGCTGGTAAATTACGCGATGGCGCACGGAAACGCGGTTGCGGCGCAGCGGGCGATCGCGGCGCGGGGGGTGAAGAATGGTCCGTTGTGGACGGACGCGTACACGGGTCTTGCGGGCGTGTACTTCGCGAGCGCGGCGGCGCCGGTGAAGACCGCGTTTTCGGATCTTCTGGGCAATATGACGATCGGCGCGCGCGTCGGCAAGGCGGTGGATCGCGACCGGCAGCTAGCCGGCGATCTGTGGTTTTACTACGCGGGGCGTTATGGCGAGTACGCGCGGGATGGCGATTTTTTGCCGGCGGCGCTCGAAGCGCAGCCGGGCAGGGCGCAGGGATATTTCGACCTGGCGGAGTATCTTCGCGCATCGGGTGACGCCGCCGGCGCCGCGGAAGAATACCGGCGCGCGCTGGAGATCGACCCGTCGCGCGGCGATGCGCACGACCGGCTGGCGATGATCGCGGCGCAGGCCGGAAACAACGACGAAGCGGTGCGGGAATGGAAGCTGGCGATGGCCGGCGATCTGGCGGCGATGAATCGGGCGCGCGTTCCGGCGGCGTTTTGGGGCGACGTGAGCGATGCTTTGCATCATATCGGCGCGGCGAAGATGTTTGCGCCGCTGCGCGGCGACATCGAGAATCTGCTGCGCGTTTATATTCGCCGCAATGGGTGGTTCGAGGTCGATTCGCTGCTTCAGGCGGCGAAGGCGGCGGGCGGCGATGCGGCGTGGCTGGCGGATCTGAGCAGCTCGGCGGCCGATCCGGTGATGTTTTTAGCCACGGTCGTTGACCAGCCATGGATCGCGGATGCGGATAAAGATGTTTTGTTCGCGCGCATCGTCGAAAGCGCGCAGGCTCGGATGACACAGAGCTTCGGCAACGAATATTCCGACGCGCAAAGCCAGTTGTGGACGTGGCGGATTCGCTGGGCGCAGTCTTTGCTGGATCACAAGCAGAACGCGCGGGCCGCGCAGCTCGTGGCGGATCTGGCGGAGGCGCGCAGAGCGCGGGCAAACGAGGTGATCGATCTCGAACTGCGGCTGGCCGCGCGTAACGGGAGACTGGCGGCGCAACTGGCGAGCTACGAAAATCCCGTGCCCATGGAAATTCTGCGCAGCGCGGCCGACGCTTTGCGCAAAGATGGCGATGCGGCCGCGGCGCGCGAGGTGATGGAATTCGCCTACGATGGCGAGCTGCGCGGCGGAAACACGGATGCGTCGACGTTCCTCGGGCTGGCTGAAATTCGGTTGCAGGAAAAAAATACGCCGGCGGCGCTGGCGCTGCTGCGGCGGATGGCGCTGATTTCGGGCGAGCCGTTTTCTGCGCTCGATCCCGCCGCGAGGCTGCTCGAAAGAACCGGGCATCAGACCGAAGCGGTGGAATTCCTTACGGAATTGGTGAAGGCCGAGCCTTGGAATATGGACGCGCGCGAACGGTTGGCAGCGGCGCAGGAGTCGGCGGATGCGCTGGCGGCGATCGCCAAATCGGGCGAAGCGCCGTATGCATCGCGCGTCGCGGCGGCGCGGGCGATCCGGCAAATGAAGGCTGTGGCGCTTTCGGGTACGGAACCGGAGTTGATGTTGCTGTCGCGCGGGACGATCTCAGAAGCCGAGGCGAGCCAGCCTTATTTCTTCGCGGCGCGGATGGAAGCTTCGGGATCGCGCGAGCGGCTGCTGCGCGATGCGGTCGCGGTGGATCCGAACAATGTCGCGGCGAAGGTCGCGTTGTTCCGGGCGGCGCTGGCGGCGCGGCAGGATTCGTTCGCGATCGGGGTCGCGGGCGCGCTGGTTCCGCGATACGTGTTCGAATCGGAGTATTCGACCTGGCTGGCCGACGGATTTTTGAGCAACCTGGCCACGGCCGATCGCGTGGCGATGGCGCGCGGGTTGGGCGAGGCGGAGCAGCGGCGAGGCGATGGGCGGGCGGCGGCGTTGTTCGATCAGATCGCGCAGCGAATGGAGCCGTCGGCGGCGACGGCGCGCGCGCTCGAAACGGTGCGGCGGCGGATGGAATTGGCAGCGGCGAATGAAAAACGGAGGCCGATGGTGACCGATCACCTGGATCAGGACCGGCTGGTGCGTGCGAGGCTGACGCGATGAAAAAATTTCTGATCGCGATTCCGGTGCTGTTGGCGGGCGTGCTGTACTGGGCGCTGGCCCAGACGGCTCCGGCGGCGCTGGCGACGCTGTTTCCGCCGGGCGCGCTGGTGTATCTGGAAGCGCGGGATTTTTCCACGCTGCTGGCCGGTTGGGATTCGTCGGCGGAAAAGCGCGCGTGGCTTCAGAGCGCCAATTACCAGGAGTTTTCGCGCTCGCGATTGTTTCTGCGTCTGCACGACGCGCAAAGTGAATTCGCCGCGGCGGCGGGCGTGCCGCCGGATTATGCGCTGGTGTCCTCGATCGCGGGCGGAAATTCCGCGCTGGCAATTTACAATATCGGCGAGCTGCAATTTTTGTACATCACGCATCTTGCTTCGGCGCGCGCCATGGCGACGGCGCTGTGGAACGCTCGCGGCCATTATCAGACGCGGCACGCCGGCGGCGTCGATTATTACGTGAAGGAAGACGCGGCGTCGCATCGCGTGGCGGCGTTCGCCTACGCGGGCGATCTGCTGATCGTCGCGACCAAGGAAGATTTAATCGCGGGGGCGTTGCAACTTCTTGAGCATCCGGGTGCGTCGCTGGTGAGTGAGGGGTGGTTTTCGAATGCTAACCAGGCGGCGCCGGCGGGCGCCAACGATCTGCGCCTGGTTTACGACCTGAATCGGCTGCGCGCAACGCCGCACTTCCGCTCGTATTGGATTCAGAGAAACGCGAGCGCGCTGGCGGAGTTTTCTTCGGGGCTGGCGGATCTGGAATTCGCGCGCGGCGAAATTCGTGAGCGTCGGGTGCTGCTGCGCGCGAATCCGGCGACGGCTCCCGATGAGAGCGCGACCGGCCCGCTGCTGGCGGCGGCGCCGGAGGATGCGGGGTTTTATCGCGCCTGGCTGAATCCGAGCGCGGAACAGGCGCGGCGATTGATCGAAGAGAAAATTTTTTCGGCGACGCCGGCGCCCGCGATTCCCAATAACGGGGCTCCCGCGGTGGTAACGACGGCGGATGCGGGAACCGAGCAGGATCTGGAAACGCGAATCGATGAAGCGCCGATCCGCGACGATCGGGTGGCGGCGGCCTTTCAGGCGCTTCAGGAGCGGCTCGCGCCGGTGAAGCTGACCGGCATGCTGCAAGTGGAGAAGACGCACGCCGGCGACGTTTTCGCCGGAACCGATTCGGCGATTGTGCTCCTTGCAAGCGCGGATTGGGATGCGAACGCGATTCGCGCGGCGTTCGCGCAGGCGGCGGGGTCGCTATGGAGCGTTGATGGAATGGGCGCGCTGGATGGTCTGGCGAAGATCAATGTCGCCGTCGCAGGGCGATGGCTGATTGCGGGCAACTCGCCGGACCTGGTGAAGGAAATTCTGGCGCGGCGGAATCGTCCAGCGGTTCCCGGCGCGGATTATGCGGCCGAGTGGCGCCACGCGCGCGAATTGCCGGATTTTGAGCGCATCACCCGGCTGATCGATTTTCCTCAGATCCCGCCGGCCGATCCGAACGGCGCGCGGGAGCCGATGTTTTATTCGGAAAATCTGGCGGGTTTGGGCCGCGTGCTGGGGCGCGTCGAATCGGCTGGGATCGCGGTGCATGATGCCGGCGCCATGCTGCGCGAAAGCGTGATTTACCGGATGGCGCCGTGATCGCGCTGCTGGCGTTGGCGATCGGAGCGCCGCAGACGAATTTTCTGAAGGTCGATGTGCGGACGCGCCAGGTGATCGCGCAAAATTGGCCGGACGCGGAGACGCCGGTTCCGGTCGGATCGCTGGTGAAGCCGTTTGTGGCGCTGGCTTATGCGGGCGATTGGCCGGAATTTTTCTGCACCGGCAAGCGCTGCTGGCTGGCGCGCGGGCACGGACGGCTGCAATTTCGCCAGGCGCTGGCGCAATCCTGCAACGAATATTTTCTAAACCTGGCGCGCGGGGTGAACGCCGATACGCTGGCGGTGGTCGCGCGGAAATTCGGTATTCCGCCGCCGGGAAATGATTCGCCCGAAGCGCGTATCGGGTTGGGCACGGCGTGGAAAGTTTCTCCCCTGGCGCTGGCGCGCGCCTACGCGGAACTGGCGGAGCGAGCTTCGGAGCCGCGCGTCGCGGAAATCCTTGCAGCTTTGCGGTTGGCCGCGCAATCGGGCACGGCGCACGCCATTGGAGCGGGAAAAATGGCGAAAACGGGAACGGCGGAATGCGTGGCCGCGAAGAAGGACGCGGGCGACGGATTCGCGATGGTGCTTACTCCGGCGGAAGCGCCAAGAATCGTGCTGCTGGTTCGGGTGCACGGCGCGACGGGAGCGGAGGCCGCGAAACTTGCGGGACAATTGTTAAAGTGATTGCAACCGTCGCTATCAGTGTCTTCAGTCTGTTCCATCCGGTGGAGTTGGACGTGCAACCTTCGCGCGGCAGCGTTCTGACGGTCGTGGATTCAAACGGCACGCGGACACTGGAAGGCCAGCAGATCGCTTCTCTGCGCAGTGTGGCGAAGATCACCGGGCACGGCGGCTCGGTCGCGGATTTTTTTCTGAGTGTGCCGGGAAAGATCCGCCGCGAGTTTCGCGGCACGCTGGAACTTCGCGAACAGGACGGTCATTTGACGGCGATTGTCCAGATGGACCTGGAAATGGCGGTCGCGTCGATTGTGGCCGCGGAAGGCGCCGGCGCGCCGCTCGAGATGCTGAAGGCGCAGGCGGTGGTGGCGCGATCGTTCCTGATCGCGGCGCGGGGGCGTCATCGCGGATTTGATTTTTGCGACACCACGCACTGCCAGTATCTACGCGGGTCGCCCGGCGGAGGCAGCGCGGCTAAGGGAGCGCAGGAAGCCACGCGCGGGCTGGTGCTCGAGTACGAAAATCGCGTGATCCTGGCGCTCTATTCGGCGAATTGCGGAGGCCACACGCGAACGCCGGCGGACGCCGGCTGGCGCATGGCCGGCTATCCTTTTTTCGCGGTCGATTGCCCGGCGCGAGGCGCGGTTTCCGGTCATCGGATCGGGATGTGCCAGAGCGGCGCTGTCCTGATGGCGCGGCATGGCGGGAGTTTCCGCGAAATCCTGGCGCATTTCTTTCCGGCGGCGACGGTGGCGACGGAACCGTGATGGCGCGTCCGGCGGTCCTCGCCGATTGCCCCGCCATGGCGCGAATCTACAATCAGGGAATCGAGGATCGCGTGGCCACGTTCGAGACGGGGGCGCGTTCGCGCGAAGACGTCGAGAAATGGTTTGACGGGATCCATCCGATCGTGGTGGTGGAAGAGAACGGAGTGATCGCGTTCGCCGCGACCTCGCTCTATCGTCCGCGCGAGTGTTACGCGGGCATTGCGGAGTGCTCGGTTTACGTCGAACGCGAATCGCGTGGGCGCGGCGCCGGCGGTGCGGCTTTGGTCGCATTGCATGAAGCGGCGCGCTCGGCCGGGTTTCACAAGCTGGTTTCGCGCGTTTTTCCGGAAAACCTGGCGAGCCTCAAATTGCTCGATGCGCTCGGCTGGCGGCGCGCCGGGTGGTACGTGCGCCACGGCCAACTTGACGGCGTGTGGCGGGACGTGGTGATCGTCGAAAAGCTGCTGTGAATTATGGCAGGATGTAGCCATGCGCGTATGCAAAACTGCGCGTATTCAAAACGTTACTCCTGATCGCCGTTCCTGCGGCTCTTCTGGCGCAAGGTCCGCCGCCGCTGATGGGGCCGGGGCAGGGCGCGCATGAAGTGACTCTGAACAATCGTCCGTGGGCGCGAACTTACGTGAATCGCGCCACCTATGTCCATCCCTACACGGTTCCCCGTTATGCGGCGTCGCGTCGTGTGGAGGGTCATCGCCTCGAAGAGCATCGGCACGACGGACGACGCCGCTAAAGCATTCCTGCGCCGTCCGCTTGTTCTTGCGCCGACCAAGGCAGGCCGGAGCCTGCCCCACTCGTCATCTTGCGGCTTAGGCTACTTCTGGCCGCGTCGTGATGGCGACCGTTTCCATTCTCTTTAACTGGCCGCATGCCGCGAACACGTCTAATCCGCGCGGCTTGCGGATAAAACAAGGCAGCGACCGGCGCACGATCTGCTGAAACGCCGCTACCCGAGACGCGTCCGGGGTTTCATAGGGAATTCCCGGACCCGGATTCAGCGCGATCAGATTTACTTTCGCGTTTAAATTCGCCAGCAATTTCACCACGCGGCGCGCATCGGCGTCGGAATCGTTTACGCCTTTGAGCAGGACGTACTCGAACGTCAATTTTTCCCAGGAACGCAACGGATATTTGCGGCACGCATCGAGCAAATCGTTTAAATGATATTTCCGCGTGATCGGCATTAGTTCGCGGCGCTGTTCTTCGGTCGACGCATTCAGCGAAATCGCCAGTTTCGGCCGCACGGATTCGCGCGCCATTTCTTCGATTTTCGGAATAATTCCCGACGTCGAAAGAGTAATGCGGCGCGGCGAAATGGCCATGCCCGTGGGGTCGGTCAACAGGCGCGTTGCTTTGAGGACGTTGGCAAGGTTCAGCAGCGGCTCGCCCTGGCCCATCAGGACGATATTGATGCGATCGGCATTCGCTTCGAGATGATTGTCCGCGGCGACGCGCAGCACCTGGCCGACGATTTCGCCGGCCGTCAAATTTCGCTCCAACCCGAGCAGCGCGGTGAGACAAAAACCGCAGTTCACCGGACACCCGACCTGGCTCGAAATGCAGATGGTCGATCGCTCGCCTTCGGGCATCCAGACGGTTTCGACGGTACGCCGGTCGGCCAGGCGCAGCAGATAGCGGCGGGCGCCGTCGGCGGAATCGTAACGTTTTTCGATGGCCGGGGCGCCGACCGGAAGTTCCCGCAGGGCTTTGGGAAGATTGGAAACTAAAGATAAATCAGTGCTTTTGCGGCGGTAAACGGCGTCGTAGAGCTGGCGGGCGCGGAACTTGGGCCAATCCGGCGAAAGGGCCGACTCAAGCTCCTCAACTTCCATGCCTACAATAGCTTGCATCTATTTGCATAGTACCATTCGTTTCCCGGACGCAGGCACGATAGAATGAAGAAGGATGGCTCGCCACTCTTCTAAACCACGCGATATTCATCGCGCCACGCTGGGCAATGGAATCCGTGTCATCACCGAGTATATGCCGCATGTGCGCAGCGTCTCGGTGGGGATCTGGATCGGGACCGGATCGCGCGAAGAAGGGCCGCACGAAACCGGAATTTCCCATTTCATCGAACACATGGTGTTCAAGGGAACTAAGAACCGGTCCGCGGAGCAGATCGCGCGGTCGGTCGATTCGATCGGCGGCGGGCTGGACGCGTTCACTTCCAAGGAACTGGTCAGCTACAACGTCAAGGTGCTGGACGAGCATCTGCCCGACGCGTTCGACGTGGTCGCGGACCTGGTGCGCAATCCGCTGTTTCAGGAAGAGGACATCGAAAAGGAAAAGGGCGTCATCCTGGAAGAATTGAAAATGGAGGTGGACAATCCCGAGTACCTGATCCACGAAATTTTTTCGAGCAATTTCTGGAAAGGGCACGCGCTGGGACGGCCGATTCTGGGCACCAAGCAGACCATCCGCGGTTTCGATCGCGATAAGGTGGAGCGCTAT
This sequence comes from Bryobacteraceae bacterium, assembly GCA_035507655.1. Classification (GTDB taxonomy): domain Bacteria; phylum Acidobacteriota; class Terriglobia; order Bryobacterales; family Bryobacteraceae; genus Palsa-187. The sequence continues at coordinate 60,184 of DATJNW010000071.1, forward strand.
TACCGGCAGTTCTATACGCCGGCGAATATTTTGATCACCGCGGCGGGCAGTCTCGACCATGACAAGCTGGTGCGCCTGGTGGAACGGCATTTTCAGGACCTGAAAGCGCGCGCGGCGACGCGTTTGCAGGGTCCGCCGCGGGCGCACGCTCCGCTGGTGTTTCGCAATAAAGCGTCGCTCGAGCAGGTGCACGTTTATATCGGCGTGCCGAGCGTCGCGATGCCCGATGAATCGCGCTTCTCCTGGCTGATTCTCAATGCGATTCTGGGCGGCGGAATGAGCTCGCGGCTGTTTCAGAATATCCGCGAAAAACAGGGGTTGGCCTACACGGTTTATTCCGAACTGATGATGTATCGCGACGCCGGGTGCATGCTGATTTACGCCGGAACGTCGATCAAAGCGGCGGGAAAAGTAGTGGAGTCGATCGTGCATGAGCTGCGCGAGCTGAGCGATAAACGGGTCAGCGAAGACGAGCTGCGCCGCGCCAAGGATCATCTGAAAGGCTCCTACGTGTTGAGCCTGGAATCGACTTCCAGCCGCATGGGCAACCTGGCCCGGCAGGAATTGTATTTTAAAAAATTCTTTTCGCTCGATGAGATGCTGGAAAGCGTGGAGCGGGTGACGGCGGAGGAAGTGCAGCAGCTTGCCGGGCAGTATTTCGATCCGAAAAACATGGCCGTGGCGATGCTGGGCCGCCTGGAAGGATTCCGGGTCCGGCGCGAGGATCTGGTCGGGCCGGCCGTTCGTTAAATGGATCACAAGGATGAGGCGTTCGCGGCTTCTGCGTGCGGTGTCGCCACTCTTCGCGACACATCCCCGCCCGCACAAAGTCCCAAAAGGTTTGGGATCGCAGTCCTTGCGGTTCTAGCCGCGTCGGCGGCGTTCGCGCTGGATACTTCGAAGCTAAAGCCGACGGGCTATGTGAACGATTTCGCGCACGTGCTCGATCCGGCGGGAAAGCAGCGCCTCGAAAATTATTGCGCCGCGGTGGAGCGCGCGACCGGCGCGCAGATGGCCGTGGTGACCGTCGATTCGCTCGAAGATGAGCCCATTGATGACGTGGCGAACCGGCTCTACCGGCAGTGGGGCATTGGGCAAAAAGGAAAAGACGAAGGCATTCTGATCCTCATTGCCGTCAAAGATCACAAAGATCGCGCCGAGATCGGCTACGGCCTGGAACCGGTGATCACCGACGGCGACGCGGGCAGCGTTTTGCGCGGCATCCGGCCGATTCTGCGGCAGGGAAATTATTCGGGCGCGCTGCTGGCGGCGGCGGAGGAGTTCGGCGACCGGATCGCGCAATCGAAGGGCGTCGCGATCCCGGATCAACCGCGGCGCCTGGCGCGGCCGGCGGGACGCCAGGTGGGTCTGCCGTGGCCGGTGCTGTTTTTCGGGTTTTTCTTTTTGATGTGGCTGATCGGCCGGCTGGGCGGCGGGCGCGGCGGCGGAACGGGATTCTTGACGGGGATGATTCTCGGTAACATGATGGGACGCGGCGGCAGCGGCTGGGGCGGCGGAGGATTCGGCGGCGGTGGGTCCAACGGCGGAGGATTCGGCGGATTCGGCGGCGGCGATTCGGGCGGCGGCGGCGCGTCAAGTGGTTGGTGATGGGTAGTGGGAAGTAGGTAATGGGCAGCGGGTAGCCGGCGCCGCTGGCTGCGTTTCACTTCCCACTCCCGGAAGTTATGGACGATTTGAAAGAACTCGTAGAAAAATTCGAGCGCGCCTTCGAGGACCGGCTGGTCTCGGTGGTGCTGTACGGGTCGGCCGCGGGCGAGGATCATCACGCCAACTTTTCCGATCTGAACGTGCTTTGCGTGTTGAAGGAAATCACGCCACGCGAGCTGGCCGAGGCCGAGCCGGTGCTGCGCTGGTGGCGCGAGCAGGGTCACCCGTCGCCCACGCTGATGAGCGAAGAAGAAGTACACAATTCGGCCGACGCGTTTCCCATCGAATTCCGGGATATGAAGGACCGGCGGAAAATTCTGTATGGTCCGGACGTGATCGCGGAGGTGAAGGTCGACGGCAAATTTTATCGGGCGCAGATCGAGCATGAATTGCGCGCCAAATTGTTCCGGCTGCGGCAGCAGGGCGCGCGCGTGTTGTCGGATCCGGTGGCGTTGATGAAGCTGTGCCTGGATTCGGTGTCGACCTTCTGCGTGCTCGGCCGGCATGCGCTGGTGGCGGCCGGCATCGACGCGAAAACGGAGCGCCGCGCGGTGGTGCATCAGCTTTCGCACACGCTCAAAATGGATGCCACGCCCTTGGAAACGCTGCTGGATGTGCGCGAAGATAAGGCGGGTGTGGAGATCGGCGATCCGGGGGAATTGTTCGCGAAGTATCTGGAGTGCATACGACGAATGGTCGAGTTTGTGGATCGGTTGGAGTAGTTGGTGGCGGGCCGGCCTGCGGACAGGAGAATTTATGAAAATTGCATTGGTGGTTTTGGGATCGCTGCTGCTGGTGGGATTGTTGCTCGGCGGAAGTTTGATGAGCGAGAAGAACCAGCTGGTGACGGAACATGAAGCGGTGGCGGCGGCGTGGTCGCAGGTGGATGTGGCGCTCGAACGGCGCGCCGATTTGATTCCGAACCTGGTCGAAACCGTGAAAGGCGGCGCGGCGCACGAGGAAAAAGTGGTCAGCGACGTGACCACGGCTCGCGCGGCGATGATGGGCGCGCGGACGCCGGCGGAAAAGATTCAGGCCAATTCGCAACTGGACGGCGCGCTGAGCCGGTTGATGGTGGTGGTGGAAAATTATCCCAACATCAAGGCCAACGAAAATTTTCTGCGCCTTCAGGATGAACTGGCCGGCACCGAAAACCGGATCGCGGTGGAACGGCGGAAATACAACGAAGTGGTGCAGCGCTATAACACCGACATTGCGCTGTTTCCGAAAAATATCGCCGCCGGAATGTGGGGATTCCAGCGGGAAGACGCGTATTTCAAAGCCGACACGGCGGCGAAAGAAGTTCCCAAGGTGAAGTTTTAGCGGTTGCTGAAAATGCCGGTGACCCGTTAAGTTCCATGCGCGTGCCCGCATCGAAACCACGGAAGCGACGTGGCGTAAGCCGCCCGGCTTGCGCTTTTGACGGCCCACGATCCAGGCCCGCACAGCACAAGCCTGGCGGCTTATGCCACCAACCCATCTGATCCTGGAAATTCGTGAACGGCTGCGATCCCTGGGCCGCGCGAAGGTTCGCATTTCGCTCGAGCGTTTTTTCACGCCGGAGCAGCGGCAGGATTCTTATGGCGTCGCCGCGCCCGACGTGAAACGGTTTGCGCATCAGATATACCGGCAGATCAAATCGTGGCCGGTGCGCGACCGCGACCGGCTCTCGGCGGCGTTGTGGGAAAGCGGCATGAGCGAAGAGGGGTCGCTGGTCTGCTACGTTTATCGACGCTTTGCAAAAAGCTGCGGTGCGCGCGAATTTGGCATGTTCGCGCGCTGGCTCGATCGCTACGTTCATAACTGGGGTCACACCGATGGCGTCTCGCTCTGGCTGCTGGCCGCGTCGATCTCTAACGATCCGGCGCTGATCGCTCGCCTTGACGGCTGGACTCGATCGAAGAACCGCTGGAAACGCCGCGCCGCGGCGGTCGCGCTGGTGCCGTCGGCACGCCGAGGCCTGCACACCAAGGAGATTTTCCGCGTGGTCGCGCCGCTGATTCCCGATCCCGATGACCTGGTGCAGAAAGGCGCCGGCTGGCTGCTCAAGGAGACGTATCCGAAAGCGCCCGCCGCGACGGTCCGTTTTTTGTTGCCGTGGCGCGAAACGGCGCCGCGGCCGGTGCTGCGCTACGCGGCGGAAAAAATGACCGCAACCGATCGCGCGCGCATTCTCGGCTGATGCGTCACACGGCGAGCCTCAGCGTCACGGCGTAATCCGTCGGCTTTTCCGCTGGCATCTCGACTTTCAATCCAGCCTGGTCCTGCGACCATTTCAGCTTCCCAGCGTGTCCCAGCAGTTCGACATGGTGAACTTTTCCGCTCAGCGACCTGATGACAACCGGCCCGTTCGGCCAACCCATCACGAACGCGTAAACGTGGCGTCCTTTCATCGTGAAGCGAACATCATCGGCAGTCAGATCTTTGCGATTTCGTTCATTGAACGCGGCGGTGGTCTGCGGCGCAGCAACGCTCGGACCTTCGCCGTAAACTTTCCACGGGCGCGTCGCATAGATTCCTTCGCTGTTAACGCGCATCCACGCGGTGATCGATTGGAGAATCTGCAATTCCTGCGGGTCCAGCTCGCCGCTTCCGGGTAGCGGAAAATTCAGCAGCAGATTCCCGTTGCGGCTGACGATATCCACCAGCATATCGACGATCGTTTTCGGAGTTTTGTACTGAATTCCGCGCTTATAATGCCATTGGCCGATGCAGGTGTCGGTTTGCCACGGCTCCGGCCAGATCTTGTCCACCAGGCCGCGCTCCATATCGAGCACGCAGGTTCCATCGGCCGAATCGTGTGCGTTTTTACTGGTGTAAACCGCCTCGACTTTGCCGCCATGCCGCCTGGCGCTGACGTTATAAACATTCGCCACCAGCGCCAGACCGTATTCTTCGAAAGGAATGCCGCCGTCGGTATAAAGAAGATCCGGCTGATGCTGGTCCACCAAATCGCCGATGCGATGGAAATATTGCTGCTTCCATCGCTGCGGCGCGACGCGGCCCATGGCCTGCGCGGTCGCGGCGAAATCGGCGGGCATGCCGTCGTAGTTGTGATAAAGATCGGCGAAGCGCGGGTCGGAGCCGTCATAGGCGACGCCGGCGAGCGGGCCGGTTTTATCGCTCAGGTGCGCGGGCGCCAGCCAGTCGAAGCTGTTCGAGAGATGCTCGCTCACGCCGAAGCGCAATCCGCGTTTGCGCGCGGCCTGTTTCCAGGCGCCGACGATATCCTTGCGCGGGCCGGATTTGGCCGCGTTCCAGCGCGGCTGAAAACGCGAATCCCACATATCGAAATTGTCGTGATGCACGCCCATGCTGACGAAATATTTCGCGCCGGCGTGGACGTACAGATCCATCAGATGCTCGGGATCCCATTTTTCGGCTTGGAACGTCGCGACCACATCTTTGTAGCCGACTTTCGACGGATGCCCGTAATGCTCGAGATGGAACTGGTAGGTCGCGTCGCCCTGAATGTACATGCGGCGAGCGTACCAGTCGCCATCTTCCGGCGCCGATTGCGGACCCCAATGCGCCCAGATGCCGAATTTCGCGTCGCGAAACCACTGCGGCGTGCGATACGCCTTGAGCGATTCGCGAGTCCCCTGAAAAGGTCCGGACGCGATCGGCAATTCCGCAGCCTGCGCGTGGGTCAACGCGGGAAGCGCACCCGCCAGCGCGGCCAGCGTTTGCCGGCGATTCAGGATGTACACAGCATTTCCCTCCACCGTTCAAGATCTCATAAAATCGGTTGTTGCCTGCGCTCACCGTAACCATCGCGATTGAAGCGATCGCCAGCGCTCTGCTGATCGGCGTACTGATCGGAGCGCAACGCGAAGCTGCGGGCGGCGCGGAACATCCCGGCTTGCGCGATTTTCTGCTGGTTGCGCTGGCCGGCGGGATTTGCGGCGTGCTGGGGAATCCCTGGCTGGACGCCGCGGCTTTACTGGTAATCGGCGCAGTTTTCGCCGTGCTCCACTACGAGGACCGGGAAAAGCGCACCGGCATCACCACGGAATTGGCCGCGGCCGCGACGTTTCTGCTGGCCCTGCTCGCCGCGTCCTATCAATATTCGTTCGCGCGTCCGCTGGCCGCGGGAACGGCGATTCTGGTCGCCGTTTTTCTCGAAGCGCGCAAGCGTCTGCAAACGCTGCTGCGCGAAACCATCACCATACAGGAGTTCAACGGCACGCTGGCCTTCGTCGCCGTGGTGCTGGTGATTTATCCGCTGCTGCCCGCCGGCGATTACGGACCGTACGGGTTCTTCGATCCGCGCCAGGTCTGGAAGTTCGTGATTCTGATTTCGTCGATTTCCTACCTCGGTTATTTTTTCGAGAAATTCTTGGGTGAAGAGCGCGGATTGCTTTACACCGCGATGCTCGGCGGCCTCGCCTCCACCACCGCAGTGACGCTGCAATTCGCGCATCTGAGTAAGCAGATCAGCAAGGAAGAAGAAACGGGATTATGGCGATCCTTCGTGGTCGCCAACACGGTGCAATTTCCGCGGACGTTTTTCATTGTCGCGGTGGTCACGCCGGAGCTGGCGCTTCCGCTGGTTTGGCCGCTCGGCGTCATGATGGTCTGCGGCTTGGCGTTGGCGGAAATTTTGCGCCGCTGGCCGCACAAAAAGTTGACCACGCTGGCGCTTGAATCAGGCAACCCGTTCCGCATCGGACCGGCGCTGCGCTTCGGACTTTTATTTACGGCGATTGTCTTTATTACCAAGCTGTCGATCGCGAAACTCGGAACGGGCGCGTTTTATTGGACCAGCCTGGTCGGCGGGCTCGTGGATGTGGCGACAGTAATTGCCCCGGCGGAGAACATGCTGCGCGTGAAAACGATCGCGATGGGGGTTGCGGAAGCGGCGGTGCTGCTGGCGCTGGTTTCCAACGCGATTTTAAAGATTGTGGTGGCGCTATGGGGTACCCGGGCGTACATTTTGCGGGTGGTGGCGACGTTTCTGTTATGGTCGATCGCCGGCGGGGCGGCGTGGTGGTTCGCCCCGGCGATTTTTCGTCCCTGAAAAATTTGACCGCCGGGGCCTCCTACGCTACGATGAATGTGCGGGGTGGAGCAGTCTGGTAGCTCGTTGGGCTCATAACCCAAAGGTCGTAGGTTCAAATCCTACCCCCGCAACCAATCTTTTCAATCGGTTGCGCGGATTTCGAGCAATCCGAGAAACTCCCAAAAACTCCCATTAGGCTCCGGCGGCATGAAGCTTGTCGGCTTCAGCTCCGGAATCAACGGTTTTTCTCGACTTCAAAATCATTTCCACAACTTTGCTGTGCGCCTGACGTTTGCTGTCTGTCATGGCCTTCC
>DATJNW010000072.1:0-12277 GCA_035507655.1 Bryobacteraceae bacterium
GAACCCGCCGTTCCGGCGAAATGTAGCTGAACATCGCACTTTGCTGGGTGTCTTTTCCGCGCATAAGGGTTAAAACATAAAGACGCAATCGTGTTTGGAATGGTGACGCGTTAACGAAGTATCTTTTTCAGCATCCTGCTAGTCCGGTAAACGCTGGACGACATGGGAGGGTTACCGGGATGCTGTTGCGTCGCGCTCGCTTGCCCAGCGTGTTTGGTAGGCCGGCTTGCAAAAGGGTATACTCCGCTTGATGAACGGCCAGACACGACGACGTGCAGCCGCCCTGCTTGAAGTGCTGGGAGTGAACCTCGCCGGTCCACTCGTAATATGGGGGCTGCGCAGGCTGATCGGCGTATCGGTCACGAATCCTCTTGTCGACTTGAGTGTCCATACTCCCGATGCCGAATTGATTACGGCATCTCGTCAAATGTTTGTGTTGCTGATGTTTCAATACGCCGGCTATCCTTTGGGATGCAATGTTCGAGCGCGGGCTGAAAGCCCATCTCCTGGCGACCTACTTTGCGATTCCGTTGATGATCGACTCGATTTCCGTCGCCACGCGAAGGAAAAGTTCGCCGCGCCCGGGGCTAATCGTCAGCACCATCGCTTGGGACCACGACAAGTACATCGGAAGCTTCTATGATGTGGCCAAGCACTCGATTGTGCGCCTGCTTTGGGGACTCGCCATGGAGCTTCGCGAACCCCGTATCGCCACGGTGGCCTTGGCGCCCGGATTCATGCGAACCGAACGCGTGATGTCCCACGCAAAGGGAGAGTCTGACTGGAAAAAGATTCCGTGGCTGAAGCAGAGCGAGTCTCCGGAGTACGTAGGGCGTGCGGCGGCGGCGCTCGCTGTTGACGAGAGCGTGATGCGACGCTCCGGAATGGCGTTCCACGTCGGTGAACTGGCCCGGAAATACAAATTTACGGATACGGATGGAAGACGAGTACCGCCATTCATCATGCGGGAATCGTTTCTCGACATGGTCAAGAAGTTCGAAAACCAGAGCTATAAAGAATAAATGATCATTCGCGCAAGTGCCGCGCCTCGATGCCGGACATTAACGACTCCTGTTGCGTTTGCGTCGGTAGCGATGTTGGGGTCCGCGATCTGGTACAACCCCGCCTCACAGGCGGCGGGTTAGGAGTTGAACTATATGCTAAACCTCAAACAACCATTTGCCGGCATCGCCGCTTCCGCGCTGGTGATCGCGGTTTCACTCGGCTTCATCTCACTTTTCGACGCCACGAAGTTCATGACTTGGGTTTCTTTTTGCCTCATATCCGTCGTTCCGATGGAGATCGTTATCGGCATCGCGTGGGGATGCAAGAAACCAGACTTCGCACATGCGTGCGTCCAACCCGTCAAGGGAATTCTGCTCATCATTTTGACATTTCTGGCAGGAGCGGTGGGCGGATCGGCAATGCGAGCTGTCGCAGGCGGCAATGTCAATCCCCCGACGCCAATGTTGATGGCGTGCTCGATCGCAATGGTGGTGATGACTTTCACGGCAACCATCATGTTTGGCGGCTGGCCGTTCAGTTCATTCATCAAGAACCCCATCACTTCCGGCCTGAGTATGCTGGCAGCCACCTACGTCATCAACTATCTCCTTTTTCGCTTGTTTTTTAATTATGCCTTCATGCAGGGAGCGCCCGTTTACGTCGCGTCCCTCGATCCTCACGGTCTCTTTAATGCAAACCTTGCTTTGGTCTTCTACATCACCTCTAACTCAATCATGTTTCTCATGATTAATTTTGAGCTTTGGCCGTTCACCTTGTCGGCGAGCCTGATGAGGCAGCCGGTGCTGGGTCTCGCCTGGACCGTGCTCTGCCTTGCACTCGGGGGAGTCGTTTTTTATGTCGGAATTTTCGCTCTGAAGATGGACCCGCTCCAGTTCATGGTCCGCGTTCCCATCCCGTTCATCTTTGGAACCATTATCGTAATGAACATGCTGCACGGAACTCTGTACAGCAAGTTCGCGCAGCCAGTGAGAGGTATTCTGAATGCCCTGACTGCAGCCGCAATAGGGAGCGTGCTTGCGCTGCTCTATAGCGCGGTTTCTGGCTCTATCAGCGGACCGCTCAAGCCTGGTCCTCCGGCAAATGACTTTGAGATATGGCTTGCATCTGCGCTACTCGGCGTCACTTTCCCATTCTTAATTTTTTACGCCGAGTTCCTTCAATTCTGGCAGTTAAGAAAGCTCGATTCGCACGTCGCCGTCAACGGAGTCTAGCGACTAATGCTGCTGCGCGAAAAGCGATGGGAGATGCCGCGGGGCGGAGGTGGCGGCGGCCAAATCTGCACCTGCCGCCAAGAAAAATGCAAGGCACGCACGATCGAGATTTCGCTGGTCGGCGATGATCGGCGGTGGGGGGAGGGCCGACACAACATAGCGCGTCTCCCGGCAGAGTAGTCGCAGCAGATACCCTGTCCACCGCGGGAATTCAGCCTCGGCAAAATGTCCGAGTCGTGGCGGGCATGGTCAGCAATGTCAGTGGAGTCCCGATCTTCGTCCATGCAGGACAAACACGGATTGACACGGCTCTGGGATTCGGCGAACGTGTCTTATGCCCAATCTGGCAAGATATGTCATCCATCCCAGCCTGATTTGGCGCTCTAACGTGCAGGACGCCATGAATAGCGCGCGAGCAAAGTTGTTTGGCCGAAACGGGCCATCGCGAATTGAGGATTGCGATACAGATGCGGTCATCGCAAGGTTCTGCCGTGGTGAGCAGCTTCAGATGCCCTCAAGTGTCTCATCCGCGAAAATGGTATAAAGCCGGCCACGGCCGGGTCTTGTCTTAAGGTGCGTTGAACCAAAAAATGAAATCTGATACAGATCCGTACCTGTTGCTGCGACGCGCGAGTACCGCTACCGTTTTCGAAGCTGATCCCGCTCGCCCCCCGGCGGATCGTGTACACTCTCCCCAAAGGGGTGAACATGCTTAGCAAGACTGTTGTCGGGTTAGCGGTTTGCGCCGGGCTCGCATTCGCCCAGCCCGCGAAAATCGATTTCGGCCGCGACGTCCTGCCGATCTTCAAGCAGAATTGTATCGGCTGCCATGGACCGTCGGTTGCCAATTCCGGTCTGCGTCTTGATCGCAAGAGCTCCGTCTTTAACGGTGGGAGCCGCCGTGTGGTTCCCGGAAGCAGCCAAAACAGTTTTCTGTACCACCGCCTTGTGAGCAGCGAGTACGGTCTCCAAATGCCGCCCACCGGAGCGCTTAAACCCGAGCAGATCGCGATCATCAAGGCGTGGATTGAACAGGGAGCAGAATGGCCCGATTCGCTTTCGAACGAAGCCGATCGCCCGCCGCTGAATCCCAAAGCGGTAGCCGCGATCGAAATGCTTCGCTCGGGCGATCGCCAGGGATTTCTCGGTGCACTCGCGGCGGACCCGCAGCTCGCCAACGCCCGCGGACCCGAGGGGTCCACGCCGTTCATGTACGCCGCACTCTACGGCGATGCCGTGATGCTCGAACAGCTGCTCAAGGAGGGCGCCAATCCAAATCTCAAAAACGACGCCGGCGCGACCGCGCTGATGTGGGCCGCGACGAATTTAGAAAAAACACGCCTGCTGGTGGCGCACGGCGCCGACGTCAACGCGATCTCCGATGACATTCGCACACCGCTGATGATCGCCGCCAGCGTTCCCAACGGCCGGCCGATCGTGAAGTTCCTGCTCGATCATCAGGCGAACGTGAATCCGACGCATCACCCCGATTCGGAATCCTCGCCGCTCGCGCAATCCGCCGAAGCGGCCGATCCCGAGATGATGCGCATGCTGATCGACCGTGGCGCGGACGTGAAAGCTTCCGCGGCCAGCGCGCTGATCATGTCGGCCGTGCAGGGCTGCGATAAATGCGTGGACCTGATTTTGAAGCACGAGCTGGATAAGATGACGTACACGATCGTGCTGGGGCAGGTCGCGAGTTTCGCCGACGTGAAGCTGACTCGCACGCTGCTTGACCGCGGCGCCGCGATCGATGTCCCAGATCCGCTGGGTCACACAGCGCTTGCTTATGCGGCAGGCGCGGATAACGTTCGCGCGGAGGTCGTAAAATTGCTGGTGGAGCGGGGCGCGAACATCAATTCGACTAGCCCGCACGCAAACAGCGGGGATACTGGAATGTCGGTGCTCGATCTCGCCAGGCTGCGTGGCGATACTGCTGTAACGGCTGTGCTGGTAAAAGCCGGGGCGCATAGCGTCGTTTCGCCGCCGGCGATTCCCGTACCGCAGCCCGCCAATTCGATTCCGGCGGCCATCGAACGCGCGCTTCCGCTGCTGCAGCGGGCGGATGCGGGATTCACTGCGAAATCGGGATGCATCTCCTGCCATAACGAGAGCTTCACGGCGATGGCGATTGGCCTGGCTCGCGATCGCGGATTCACTGTGGACGAAAGGCTGTCCGCCGCGCAGGTACGGGTGAACGTTGCGTATCTTCGGCACGAGCGCGGCGCCCTCGATCAGGGATTTATGCTCGGAGTGCCCGATTACATCGGCCCGTTCGTCTTTGGTTACGTCCTCGCAGGGCTCCATGCCGAGCACTACAAAGCGGACCTGAACACGGATGCGGTCGCCATGTACATCAAGTCGCATCAGCTTCCCGACGGCCACTGGGGGTATCCCGCGGCGGACCCGCGTCCGCCGATCTGTTCGGATTATGTCGGAAACACTGCGATCGCGCTGCGCGCGCTCGATCTCTATGCGCCGGCCGGTCAGAAAGCCGAATACGACAAAGCTGTCGCGGCGGCTTCGGCGTGGATTGCCAGGGCGGAAGCGAGGACGACCGAAGATTCTCTGTGGCGGCTTCAAGGGCTCGCCTGGGCCGGGCGCGATCGCGAGGCGATCGCCAAAGCGCAGCGGGAAGTACTCGCGCTGCAACGATCTGACGGCGGCTGGGGCGATCTGCCATCGATGCAGGCGAATGCGTATGCGACCGGGCGCGCTTTGGTCGCGCTGAACTCGGCGGGGATGGCGCCGACCGAACTGACGTATCAGCGTGGTATCGAGTATCTGCTCAAAACCCAGTTCGCCGACGGATCCTGGTTTGTCCGAACGCGAGCGCTGGCGTTGCAGCCGTTTTTCGAAAGCGGATTCCCACACGGAGTCAATCAGTCGATCTCGGCGGCGGCAACGGGATGGGCAACGATGGCGCTGATTCTGAGTTCGTCGGCTGCTCCCGGCCCGGCGTCTCGCGCAGCGGAGCGGTAGGTTCAGGCGTTTCCTGGGGCTTCGCTCGCGTCGCCATGTTTCGCCGTCGTGCGATCGAACTTCCTTGGCACGTCGCGGATATTACGCAACCAAAAACAGAGAGAAGTGCGATTTTTCGGAAATTGGAGATCCACTTGGACGCATAGTCGCCGCCCCGGACAGGGTGAATGTTAACTCCTCATAACGGCCGTGATGTACCATGTCCAGAAGACTGACGCTTCAAATGCGGCCGTTCTTTCCGCCGGTTCGAAACTGCTGGATTACTTCCATGGCCCTCCCACTCACGGCCACTATCGGAGCGAACTTCGCGATCTGCCTGCACCCGCGAAGGCCGTTTTCCTGCCGCCAGTATCGTCAAGATTACTTTAGACTCACCGTGACCGGATTGGCGGTTTGTCCGTCGATGCTCAGGACGATTGGGACTTCGCCTGCGCCAGCCAGAGTGCGTGGGACAACGATGTTGACCTGATCGAGCGCCTGATAACCCTCCGGGCCGGCATAAGTCACCTGCGCCGTCATACCTCCGATAGTCGCGTAAACGTTGGTCGCGGAACCCACGTTGGCCATTCCGGTACCATAGAGCGTGATGAACAATTGATCCCCCGTCGCTCCCATGTCGATCGGGACCGCGACGCAGGTGCCGGGCGCGCAGGGCACGTTGGCGACGTAACCCTGATTCACGACGGTTCCGTCGGAGGAAGCCAACTCCCACGTCGCTGCGGCAACCCCCTCACCGCTGCTGTTCTGACTGTAGATCCCGGGTGCGATCGTATCGACCAAAAGTTTCCCGCTGAATCCCGCAGACGTCACGGTAGCCAGGCCAGAAGCCGTGCCCTCAGGCACGACGAAAAATAATATGTTTGATGCAACGTAGTAAACCGGTGCGGGTCGCGACGTGCCGGCGCTGTCCGTGACCGAAACCGTGACTCCGCCTAGCGTCGGGGGGAACGGTGCGCTTGCGGCCGCCGGCGTCGTGATCGTGGGATTGGTCCAGAACCCACCAACGAGCGAGCCGGGCGCGGCTTTCGGAAAATAGCTCGCGACAGAAACGCTGCTAATCAGCGCACCCTCTCCGCTTGCCGCGGTGTTCGACGAATTCGCAACTCCGGCGCTGTTCATCACCACCACCGGCTGGACGAAATCCGACTGGTATTGCGCCACCGTTTCACAGCAGGATGGCGCATAATAGACGTCCGCTGTAGCACCGGAACCGTAGCCTTGAATACTGTTTCCGGTCACTTGGCCGCTCGACGTGTTCTCGACGCGGATCGCTGAGCGCGGGGCATTGCTGACCAGGTTATTTTGAATCGCGATATTCGAATTTGGGCTCGATGTAACCTGACCGCTCCCTCCGCCAACAGAAAGAATTTGAATAGAGCCGGCGTCGAGTAGCGGACCCTCGGAAATTCCGCCGTAATTGACCGAATGATCCACCATATTGTTCTGAATGGTGACGCCCGACGACGGCGCGGTATCGAGCAGGTTCCCCGCTCCCGGCGGCGCCGCAAGCTGTTCGACGAAGATTCCCGGCTTACTGGTTTGCGTGATCAGATTGTCGTGAACATTCACGTTGTCGACGCCAGAGAGCCACACGCCGCGGGAGAAAACTCCCTGCCGCGCGACGTTCCCGCTGATGACCGAACCGCTTCCGTGCTTCGATGAGTCGGCGTAAATCATCTCATACCCTGCGGCAATGCCGGAAACAGGCTGGCTTAACGTCAGGACCACCGTTTCCCCCGCAGCTAACGTCTGCGCCGACGACGGCGGCGATTCAGTAGAGATCGTGGCGCTGCCAATGACGATGTCATCGGCCGGATTCACAAAGGAGACCGGAGTATTCTCCGGAAACGGCACGCCCACGATACTTCGAGTGACGGTCACCGTACCCTGGGCACCAGCCGTGGTCGCGACCGTCGCAATCCACTCGGCCGCAATCGCCAACTCATCGTCGCAGGTGCGCTCTACGATGTTATTCGTGTAGGTGCTGGCCCCGTTTGCGAAACTGATGTGGATTCCATCCGCATTCGAACTGATCAGGCGCGTAGTCCCAGGGCGTGGAATCACTTGCACATGATCGGCGGTGGGCGCGAGCGTCCGGCCGAAGTACAGCGCGATCTGGCCGGAGGAATAAATTGAAGCGTTGTGTACGGTAATATTCTGTCCCTGCACGAAATTCAGCGCGGGAGGGCCGCTTCGGTCGGTATACACGGCGACATCTCCCGGCTGGATGGTCGCCAGCGCCGACGAATTCGCCCACGGGGCATTGGTGTTCGAGATGGTGATCACATTTCCATTTACCGTCCGCATCCCGTTCAGGCGTCCCACCGTCGCCAGCGGCGTACCATTCCGAAAGATAAAAACATAGATCGCATCCGAGCCGTCCGGAGCGCGGTTGGTATTGAAAGCGGAGGGATCCTGATAGCCCGGCATCGTCGTATAGGTGAGGGCTCCGTTGCCGGAATCGACCGCCGAAATCATCACTTGCGTAAACGGCAACTGCTGATAATCGACGGTGAAATTCCGCAGGGTGACCGCGCTGCAATTGGCGCAGGTGATCGCGGCGTAATTGCTGTTCGCAAAATATAAATCCGAGCCTTGCCAGTCGATGGTCACGTTCGCGGCGGCGTTCAGGTATGCATGTGCGGTGGTTCCGCCGTGGAGAGACAGAAAGTAGTAGCTGCCTGGGTCCGCGGTAACCGTCCCAATGTTGTTATTTGTGGCGTAGGACACCGCCATCTCAAAGAGCGGACGGGCGTCCTGCGCGGGTGTATCAGGCTGGAGATTTGCAGCCGCGATTCCATACGTAACCAAATCGTGCGACATGTTCAGGACAGTCGGCTGTGCACCGAACAAACATGGTACGAGCACTGCAAAGCAGAGTGCAGCAATCCCGGTCCTCTGCCGTCGGTCGCGCGTCGGGCAGTTCTGTGGGTCTATTGAAAAAAGCTCTGAATCGTTAATCCACACGAGTTTCGTCATTATATCGCGCTCAAACATATGACTGGCACCGGCACACGCTGTCAGATGCCGGCCGCCGCCACCGCCCCGCTTTTTTCCATCCTGCACACCCTGAAGCGTGAGAGGGTTCGCCCGTTTCCGAGGGCTAAGTTCAGCGTCGAGGCCGGCGTGTCAGCGTACACGGCCTAATGTGTCGCATTAACGTTAGGGATTGCCCCGCAAGCGTTTCGCTTTCTTCAAAAACGGAGCCGCCCGTTATTCTCCAAACACGCTGCGAGCGCCTTCAATCGTCAAGCGGGTCGCGCCCTGAAAAGCGACCGTCAACGTCTTGGCAGCCGCGTCGAAGTGATAGTCGCCGTCGGTCAATCTGGTGCCGTTCCGCGTGACTCCTTGCACGCTCACGCAGTGAATTTCCACTTGACCGTTCGTTCCCAAATCCGGGAAATCCACAGCGATGCCGCCGCGTCTCGCCTCCGCAGTAATGGTGAAGGCCTGCTTGCCAGTAAAATATTCGAAGCGTCCGGGCACCCTGGCCGAGGGGAACACTTCCACGCGTAGCGAAGGCTTCCAGTTCGGTTCCCAGTTGTTGTTGGCTTCCAGAATATCGCCTCGGGGAATGATCGCCCCTTCCCGCACGAACACCGGAATGGAGGCCAAAGGAGCGTTTGCCGTAATCTCCGCACCGCCGCTATACGCCGTCGTCTGGTTGTTGTAATCCAGCCAGCGGCCAGCCGGGAGATAGACCTGCCGGCTAGTCGCTCCCGCCGTAACTACGGGCGCCACCAGGATCTCGCCGCCGTAAAGATACTCGTCCCACATCTGGGTCAGCTTGGCATCTTTCGGGTAGGCGAACATCAGCGATCGCATCACCGGCATGCCGGTTTGTTCCGCCTGATAAAGGCAGGACCGCGTATAGGGAATCAGGTCGTGGTGTGTCACAACCTGGCGGCGCGCGATCTGAATGAGATCGTCGTCGAAATCGTTCCAGATGGTGCGGCCTGGCCCGTTGAGCACTTCCATAATAGGCGAATAGGTGCTGAACTCCAGCCAACGCGCGAACAGTTCCTTATCGGGCTTTCCGAGGTAGCCGCCAGTATCCGAGCCCCATGCCGGGAAGTCGATCGCGCCGGCGCGCTGCGCGGTCTTCACCGATACGGCGAGACCTAGGAACGTGGGGCGCGTATCGCCGTTCCAGACTGCCGTGTACTTGCGGCCCGTGTCATTCACGTTGCGCGTGAGAATGATGTAATCCTTCCCGTAAGCGGATTCAAGCGACTCCGCCGCCAGCTTCGTAAACAGGATGGCGTGGAGGTTCTGGAAGGTCACCGGCATTTCGCCTTCTTCGCCGCGATCAAGCTTGTAGCCTCGGATTCCCAGTTTCACGTACTTTTCGAGCTCTTCCTTGAACCAGTCGTAGGCTGCCGGAATGCGGATATCGACAGCCGGCCCGGCGGTCGTCATCCCTGCAAAAAGCCAGCCCTTGGAGGAGGCTACTTCGGTAAGATGATTCCAATTGCGGTTGGCGATCCAAATCATCAGGTACATGCCGCGGTCCTTCAGGTCGCTCACCATCTTGGCCGGATCCGGAAAGCCCTTATCGAAATCCATGTTGCCCCAGCCCATGGTTCCCGTTCCGTAGGGGCGGTCAAGCCACATCACGGACGCTGGAATGTGGTACTTGCGCAACTGGTCGGCGTCGTCGATTACTTTTTCCTGTGCCTCGGAAACGCCGCGCAGATCGGCGTGAGCATCGTCTCTCCACCAGTAGCTGCCGAGCGCCCAGGTGGGCGGGAAGAACGCGGGACCCGCGAGTGCGTTGTACCTCCGGAACATGTCCGCATAGTTCGGTCCGTAGATGATGTCGTACTTGAGCTGGGAATCGTGGAAGGTAAAGCCGGTCCTGCCCTCTCTGGCGATGGTGTAATGCCCCTGGCCGGTGCTCTCCACATAGACGCCGTACTTCCTCGAGGTGACGTAAAAGGGCGCCCGCGCGCTCGAATACTGCACATTCATTTGCGGGCCTCTTTGGCTGATTCCGAGGAAATCCCTGTCGATCCCGCGGTTGTCGATGTTTTCGCCGTACTCCCAGATGCCGTAGTTGTGCTCGCCTTGGTCGGCGAATTCCTGGAAGACTTCGCCGGCATCGCCGGTGCTGTAGGTGACCAGCACCTGCAACACTTCCGGCCGGATAAACGTGAACGTGACGTGCGCCTGGTTCGAAGTTCCATCGAGCGAAACGGTGGCCGAGATCGACTTCGCCGTGCGCTTCAAATCGCTGGCTGAAGCTGCCTTGTAGTGAGCGGCTGTGAGCGCCAAGGCGCTGTGTGCCAGCAGCACCTCGCCCGTGGAGCCTTCCAGCACGCGGTAGGAGTACGGACTGGTCGTCAACTCCAGCCGCAAAGCAGAGGAACGGAGTGTTTCCACCGCGGCCCCCGCTGGAGAAGCCAGCAGCCCGCCGATCACGAGGAGAAGCGGAGACATAGGGACTGTTCTTGGCATGCGAACCATTCTATCTGGGGTGCCCCTGGGATTGCCGGAAGGAGTTTCCCTAGCTCGGCTGGTCGCACGGCGGAGCGACGGCTCCCACATCTTCTGGCTCAAGGGTCCAGATTTGCCGAATCCAACGTGATCCATAACAAGAAGTATGCCATCCGATAATCGGGCTGAGAACCTGCACGAGTCTCCCGCTTGGTGTCCCGCCTTAGCCTCCGCCATTCTGGGCCAGGGCGCGTCCTGCCTGTTGGTTGCCATTAACGTCCGCCGCTCCCCTGACGCGACCAGTTCGCAGGAGTGATCCGGTCCAAATCCGTTCGTAGGCGACAACCCGTCAACTGGCCGCCGATCAACGTCTCCGCGAACGGTGTCGTTCGGCCAAGCGCCGCGACGGGGCCACGGGCATACCTCCGACGACTCCGAAGTGGACAGAGCTGTTATTGCTTTGCGGCACTGGATCGGCCGGATCACGTAGAGACTGCCTTCTGTGGCAATCGCGGAACAATCTGAACGCCCGCCCAAAGCGTAGCGATCGTTTGCTCGACCACGAAAGTCTGGTCAGGCAAGTCAGGCACAACCCCTTGTATGACCATGAGCGTGGCGAGGCCGAAGATCGTGTACCACCAGGTGTGGGCTACCACTAAGTCATCCCTACTTGGCAATCCTTCATCCTTGGCAACATCGAAAAAAAGCTGTACGAAACGTTGGAACAAAGGCGTGCCAATGTCGTTGATATATTGTCCAGCGCGGATGCCGTTGCGGTTCTCCGGCCCGAAGAAGACGTTGCGGAACTGCTGTGGATGGGCAGTGCAGAACTGAATCAAGCCGCGTGAAGTCGCAAAAAGACGCTCTTTCGGTGCAGGATATTTAGCGGCAATCGCGTCGAAGTTCTGAATCAGCAGCCCGATCGTCTCGCTGCTCAACTCGGCAAGAATATGCCATTTGTCAGGAAAATACTGGTAGATCACGGCGTGCGTATAGCCGATCTCTTTAGCGATCGCACGAAGCGTCACGGCTTCATAACCGCGATCGGCGAACATTTTGCTTGCCGCCGCAAGAATTTCGCCCCGCAGCCTCTCCTTACGTTCTGCCCGGCGACTTGGTGATGTGGATGTCACGCCTCCAGCTTACTCCCTTTTTGGACATTTTTCGACCACTTGCTTAATTACAGCCATTGGTTGAGGTACAAGCGACGGTTTGCTGGTTCGAACGCCCTTTCTTGACCAGCCAGCGGCAGGTCAGGCTAATGCCGTAACCGCTATGCCCGGTTCGTCCTGCCATCGAGGTTCGAGCGGGCGGCCCTTTTTGTTCTTCGTCATGTGCGGGGTGACGTTAAAGGACCGCGCGGGGACGACGAAGTCCTTCGCATTGTAAATCTTGTCGGCTCCCGCCGGTGATGCGCCGGGAACGGCCTTCCTGCTTGTCGGCGAGCATCAGCATCCGCTCAACCGCTGAATAACGTACAACTGCGTATTCCGGCGATGTGAATAGAGCGTTCCGACGATCTGAATAAGCCGTCGAAACAAGCTTCGCTGGCATCTGCAATCATGCCGCAAACGTATTCACATCGTCAAGCCTAAACCGTTTGCATGGGCCCCCTTTCCCTT
>DATJNW010000073.1:0-3107 GCA_035507655.1 Bryobacteraceae bacterium
TGCCCAGCGGCGGCGTCATGATGTGGTAATTCTGCGCGTGCACGCCATGCATGGAAAAGTGGGCATCGCGCTCGCTCAGTTCCTTCGTCGGCTGGAACCGCTCGATCAGCGGGCCGCCGGAAAGGTCGCCGTCCACCACCAATTCGAAAATGTCGTTGTGCAAACCGGGCTGCGCGAAGTCCCAATAGTTGTCGTACGCCTCATACAAAAAATAGAGCCGGTTCAGGCCCTTGACCCAACCGACTTTCACTTTCACGTCGAGGTCTTTGGGATCGGGCTTGCGCGTGGGATTGGTATCATCCACCAACTGGTCCATCCCGATGGCGTAATCGTCCGGCACCATCTTCCAATCGTCGGCATTGCCGTCGATGCGCGGAATCTGGTCGGCGGGAAATTGAAAGATTTTGAAAACCACGCCCGGCCGATCCAGCGCCAGGGCCGGCGCAAGCAGAAGAACCGCGAGCAGGAAACTGCGTTTCATAAAAACCTCAATGGATGAATATCGCCTGGTCGCGTTCCGGATGCGCGGCGTCGCCCGTGAGCCGCGTAATCGCCAGGTTGGTGGTCTGTTCCGCTTCCAGCGCGTTGGTGAAATAGTCGGGCCGGTTCTTGCCCCAACTCACGCTCGAATCGCGCACCGTAACGCCATCGGCATGGCGGATGTGGATGCCCGAGGTGCGGTGCTCCTCCAATGCTTCGATAGCCGCCGTCGGCCGGTTATCGAACACTGGACCGGGGTATGCCGTCCAGCGGTCCAGCGTCAAATCGAGCTTTTCGATAGTCACTCCGGAAATGCGGCTTTCGGCCACACCCTCGATGCGCACGCTGTTTTCGGCGCGCGCCGTCACGTCCCGCACCCGGATATCGTGAATTCGGCCGACCTTCCCGCCTCGCGCCCGCGGAATCGCAGTGAACGAAATCGCCTCGCCGCGTCCCCACCACGGCGCTGCCTGGTACTGCGCCGTAAATTGAATACCGCTGAAATCGATATTGTAAACGTTGCCTTCATCGCGTAACTGAATCGTCAGCCCGCGGCAGCACGACGACGCGCGGCAGCGTTCGAAGCGTATATCGTGCACGTCGTCCACCGTCTCCGTGCCAATCTTCAGCGCGGAGTCTTTCGTCTGGATGGTGCAGTCGTGCACCGTGATGTTCGCCGAAGGCCCGTAGTTTTCCGTCTGCCGCGTGGCCTTGATCACGATGCCATCGTCGCCGCACACAATGTCGCAATTGCGGATCTCCACATCACGGCAATGATCGGGGTCGATGCCGTCGCAGTTCGGAACATCCAGTTGATTGCGGATTTTGAGACCGTCCACCAGCACGTGCTCGCAGCCCAGCATGTGCAAGCCCCAGAGCGGCGCCTGCCCGAAGCTGATATCGCGCACCTCCAGCCCCTGGCATTTCGTCAGCACGAAAATCTTCGGCCGGAAACGGCCAAAATTCCAGATCTCGCCCGCCTTATCGTAAGCGGTCATGAACTCCAGCGCGCGGCCGTTGATGTTGCCGGTTCCGGTGATCTTCAGGTTTTTCGCGCCGTTCGCCGTGAGGATTCCGGTTTCGTCACCCGGATAGTGGCTGCGATCGGTGCTGACCAGCAATTCGGCGTCATCGGCCAGGTGAAAATCAATGTCGCTCCGCAAAACTAGCGTGCTCACCAGGTACTTCTTACCGCCGCGGATCAGCACCTGGCCTCCGCCAGCCGCCGCCGCCGCGTCGATCGCGCGCTGGATGGCAGCGGTATCCAGCGTCTTGCCGTCGCCCGCCGCGCCGAACTTCTGCGCGTCGAAAACCCGGCCCTGCCCCCGCAAATTGTGGAAGGAGGCGACTGCCGCAGCGCCCAGCAGAGCGCGCCGCGTAAAACTTCTTGCGTCCGCCAACGGAATACCTCCGATCAACCATCATGGGGTCGCGTGCACGCACGCGTCAAACGCAACGCCATCCGCGCGGTTCGTTTTGCAATGCGGAATCAGCCAACCCGCCGCATCCGCGGCCGAAATTTCGGATTCCATTGCGCTTATGGCGGAAGCTAATGAAATTACGCTGCGTTTCCCACACCCACGCGGGCGCCGTGCGTTTGCCATTCTGAAACCGCTGGCCCGCCGCCCGAACTGGCTGCGGCACGCCGCCACGCCAAGATAGGATGGTTCGAATGCCGGCAGCCCTCAATCCCATCGGTCTCTCGCTGGCGGGCACCATGTCGCTGATGAACGTCCTCACCGACGTGGCCCGCAAGCACGCGCTCGAAAAACGTGAAATCAACACCGTCACGTTCTGGACGCGCATCGCGGTCACCGCGGTCTTCGCCATCGCACTGGTCTGCCACATTCTGAGCGGCTCGCCCGTGGAGATCCGCGGCGGCATCTTACCTTTTCTGCTGTACCTGGTGCTTGATGTCGGGCTCATCACCCTGGTGATGTGGCTCTACTTCCGCGCGCTACAGGTTTCGCCGCTCTCGCTGAGCGTCCCGTTTTTGGCGTTCACTCCGGTTTTCCTGCTGGGCACCGGCTTTGTCATGTTGGGCGAAATGCCGCCGCCGCTGAAGATCCTCGGGGTGGTGCTGATCGTGGTCGGCTCGCTGGTGATGCACCGCAAACTGTTCGCCTACGGGTGGCTGGCGCCCGTAAAAGCCGTGATCAACGAAAAGGGCAGCCGCTACATGCTGCTGGTGTCGCTCATTTTCTCCATCACCAACCCGCTCGACAAGAAGTTGGTGGTGATGAGCGACGTGTTCACCGAATCGTTCTCTTACGGCCTGGGGCTCTGCATTTCGTTCTACTTCCTGGGCCGCACGCTGGGCGGCGGCAAGTTCCGCGAGGCGGCGCGTGGCAATGTCCGCTGGATCGCGCTGGCCGGTACACTGGATGGCGTTTCCCTGCTGTTGCAGCTCGCTTCGTATACCTATATCGCCGTGGTCATCTCGGTCAGCATCAAGCGCGCCGGCATCATTCTCTCCGTGATTTCCGGCTGGCTGTTCTTCCGCGAAAAGGGCATCACGGATAAAGTGATTGCCGCGTCGGTAATGTTCTGCGGGGTGCTCGTTCTGTACCTGCCCTTGACCGCCGGGCAGGCGGGCGTGCTCACCGTGGCTACGCTGGCAGGGATGG